>DATKEW010000432.1:0-13950 GCA_035511785.1 Mycobacterium sp. | reverse complement strand
GCGGAGTAATGAATTCCGGCGCGACTGGCGACAGCAGTCAAAGTGACTGACGCAACTCCGGTCTCGAGGGCCAGTGAGCGCGCGGCTTCGACGAGCGCAGCCGCGCGTTGGCGCTTGTTCTCCTCGGTGCGAGCCCGCTGGAATGTGAGTTGCGCCACCGGCTGAGGATAACGCACATCGTGTGATTTGTATAACGCACATCGCGTGATTTGCGGCCGGTCAGCCGACGCTGCAGCCGGGCGTCTGCGCACGTGTTGTGATTGGCCCGTCGGCTTTGTCGACCCCCGTTGTCAACCCGTCCCTGATCGCTGTCAATCCGAATAGCTGGTATGCACACAATCGCGCTGATCGGATTCCTCGGTGGCCTGATCACCGGCATTTCGCCGTGCATCTTGCCGGTGCTTCCGGTGGTGTTCTTCTCCGGCGCCGGGGGCAGCTCCGCGGCGCGACCGTATCTGGTGATCGCCGGCCTGGCCTGCAGCTTCAGCGTGGTCACCCTGGCCGGCTCTGCCCTGCTGTCGGCGCTGCACCTGCCGCAGGACGCCATCCGGTGGGCCGCCCTGGTGACGTTGACCGTCATCGGCCTCGGATTGATCTTCCCGCCGTTGCAACACCTTCTCGAACGGCCGTTTGCGCGCATACCGCAACGTCAGATCGGCTTAAACACTTTGAGCGCAAGTGGTTTCGGGCTGGGCCTGACGTTGGGCGCGTTGTATGTGCCGTGCGCCGGACCGGTGCTGGCCGCGATCGTGGTCGCGGGCGGCACGGCGTCCGTTGGCGTGGCGACCCTCGTTTTGACCGCGACGTTCGCGGTCGGTACCGCATTGCCATTGTTGGCTTTCGCGCTGGCCGGGCGGCGCGTCGCGCAGCGCGTCACAGCCTTCCGCCGTCGCCGGCGCGCGATTCAAGTCGTCGGCGGAATCACGATGATCGTGCTGGCCGTGGCGCTGGTCTTCAACCTTCCCGCGATGCTGCAGCGCGCGGTCCCCGACTACACCGCGGCGATGCAAAAAGGTATCGGAGCCAACGACATCCGGCACAAGCTGAACCTGGGCGCGTCCGCAGGCCAACTCGCCGACTGCGCCGAGGGCTCCGACCAGCTGCAGCAATGTGGGCCGGCACCCGCCATCAAGGGGATCGCCCAGTGGCTCAACACACCGGGCGGCGCGCCGATCGACCTCGCGTCGTTGCGCGGCAAGGTGGTTTTGATCGACTTCTGGGCGTACTCATGCATCAACTGCCAGCGCGCCATCGGCCACGTCGTCGATTGGTACAACCGGTACAAGGACGGGTTCGTGGTCGTCGGGGTGCACACCCCGGAGTACGCCTTCGAACGGGTCACCGGCAATGTGGCCAGCGGCGCCGCGGCGTTGCACATCACCTATCCCATCGCGCTGGACAACGATTACGCGACCTGGAACAACTACCAAAACCTGTACTGGCCGAGCGAATACCTCATCGATGCCAGCGGCGCCGTCCGGCACACCAAGTTCGGCGAAGGCGATTACGACGGCACCGAAAAGCTGATCCGCCAACTGCTCGTCGCCGCCGATCCAGACATTCGGCTACCCCCTCCGGTCAAATCGGTCGACACCACTCCGCGGACCAGGCTCACGCCCGAGACCTACCTGGGCGTCGGCAAGACCGGAAACTACGGTGGCGGCGGCGACTACCGGGTGGGCACCGCCACGTTCGGCTACCCGGCGAAGTTGACCGACGACAAATTCGCCCTGCACGGCCGCTGGGCCCTGGACGATCAGGGGGCCACCGCCGACAGCGACGACTCCGCCATTCGGCTGAACTACACCGCGAAAGATGTCTACGCCGTCGTCGCCGGCACCGGCACCATCACGGTGACCCGCGATCAGAAGACCACGACGACCTCGATCAGCGGAGCTCCCACGCTGCATCAGATCGTGGGCAACAACATTGGAGCCAGCGCGCACCGCGATCAGCTCGACATGCGGGTCAGCAAAGGTCTACAGGTGTTTTCGTTCACCTTCGGCTAGACATCGGTAAGCACGAAGCAGCCCGTCCGCCAGGTCGGTGGGTCCGAATAGATGTTGTGGATCAGTCATACGGCCGCTCGGTGGCGGTAATCGGCAGTGGCGTGGCCGGCCTTACCGCCGCCTATGTCCTGTCCTTGCGTGACCGCGTCACCCTGTACGAGGCCGACGCGCGGCTCGGCGGCCACGCACACACCCACTTCGTCGACGACGGTGACGGCCGGGTTATCGGCGTCGACTCGGCGTTCCTGGTGCACAACGACCGGACCTATCCAACGCTGTGCCGATTGTTCAGCGAACTCGGTATCGCCACCCAAGAGTCGGAGATGTCGATGTCGGTGCGGGCCGACGACATCGGGCTCGAATACGCCGGAGCCCTCGGGGCCCGCGGACTGTTCGCCTGCCGTCAGTCGCTGCGGCCGCGCTACCTGCTGATGCTCGCCGAGATCATCCGCTTCCACCGCGCCGCGGATCGACTGCTGCGTGAGGATGCCGCCGCCGACGACAACCACGAGACCCTGGAAGCCTTCCTGAACCGGCACCGCTTCTCGCCGTACTTCATCGACTACTTCATCACCCCCTTGGTGGCGGCGGTGTGGTCCTGCGCCGGCGACGCCGCCTTGCGCTATCCGGCCCGGTATCTGTTCGTCTTCCTCGCCCACCACGGCATGCTGTCGGTTTTCGGTTCCCCGACGTGGCGCACCGTGACCGGAGGGTCCGCGACCTACGTGCAGGCCATCGCCTCCCGGCTCGACGAGGTGTCGACGAGAACGCCGGTGCACTCGCTGCGCCGGGTGCCCGGCGGGGTCATGGTCCGGGCGGGCAGCGGCCCGCCGCGGTTTTTCGACGCTGCCGTCGTCGCCGTCCATCCCGACCAGGCGCTGCTGGTGCTCGACGATCCGAACCCGTGGGAACGCGCCGTACTGGGCGCGATTCCGTACTCGACCAACCGGGCCCAACTACACACCGACTCCTCGGTGCTGCCCCGCCACCGCCGCGCACGCGCATCGTGGAATTACCTGGTGACACCTGGGAAGGACCAGGTGGTGGTCAGCTATGACATCAGCAGGCTGATGAGCATCGACGCCCGTCACCGGTATCTGGTCACCCTGGGTGGCCATGATCGGGTGAAGCCTACGTCGGTGATCGCCGAAATGACCTACAGCCATCCGCTGTACACACCGGAATCCGTTGCGGCCCAACGTTTATTGCCGACGCTTGACGACGACCGGGTGGTGTTCGCGGGCGCCTACCACGGCTGGGGATTCCACGAAGACGGCGCCGCGTCGGGACTGCGCGCCGCGCGCCGGCTCGGCGCCGACTGGCCGGCAGCAACCCGGCGCCAGGAGGTGGCCCCGTGCTGACGCAGGTGTCGACGCCCGCGATCTACCGCACCACAATCACCCATTGCCGACAGGCCGGGGTGCACCATTCGTTCGAATACCGAAGCTATAGCTGGTATGTCGACGTCGACGACCTCCCCCGGCTCCCCCGGTGGCTGCGACCGTTCGCACGGTTTTGCGCCGACGATCACTTTTCGAACGGCAGCACGCCGAATGGCTCACTGCGCGAACGGCTCAGCGCCTTCTTCGCCGACCGTGACCTGGGCGCCCCCGAGGGCCGCATCACCGCGCTGCTACAGGCACGCGTCTTCGGATACGTCTTCAATCCGCTCAGCGTCTTTTGGTGCCACGACCGAGACGGCCGGCTACGTCATGTGATCGCCGAGGTGCACAACACCTACGGCGAGCGCCACGCCTACCTGCTGCCACCGGCCGACCTGCCGGTGGCAACGCCCAAGAACTTCTACGTCTCGCCGTTCAATCCGGTGGACGGCTACTACCTGGTACGAGCACCACGACCCGACAACAAAGTCGACATCACCGTGGCACTGCATCGCGACGGGCGGCCCGCGTTCGTCGCGAACCTGCGCGGACAGCGGCGTCCGGCAACGCCGAGACAAGTCGCGATCATGCAAATCATCTCGCCGCTGGCACCGCTGATGGTGGCCGCGCGCATCCGGATACAGGGGATCAGGCTGTGGTTACGTCGACTTCCAGTGACACCACGATGAGCGTCCAGGCCATCCGAAAGCCTTCTGCGACAATCGATTCGACGCGCTGGCCGGCCGTCGCGAAGGTGCCGTCGGGCTTCGTCGCCTCCGCGTCTGCCGTCATCGCCGACCGGCTGCTGCAAGGCGCCGCCGCCCGCCTGCCGATGCGGCTGGTTTACCCGGACGGCGCGGTGATCGGTGCCGCCGACCCGACGTCACCGACCCTGGTGGTGCACCGACCCGAGGCACTGGCCCGCCGGATCGGGCGGCATGGCCTGGTCGGCTTCGGCGAGTCCTACATGGCCGGCGAGTGGTCGTCGGATGACCTGCCCGGAGTGCTCACGGTCCTCGCCGGCTCGGTCGCCGACCTGGTGCCCCGCTCGCTGCAGTGGCTGCGGCCGATCGCCCCGGCCTTCCGGGTGCGCTGGCGAGCCCCCAGCCGGGATCAGGCCCGGCACGACATCGCCGAGCATTACGACCTGTCGAACGACCTTTTCGCCGCGTTCCTCGACGAGACGATGACGTACTCGTGCGCGCTGTTCCAGCGGCTGCCGGCGGGGCCGCCAGATCTGGCCGCCGCTCAACGGCGCAAGATCGATCGGCTGCTGGATCTGGCCGGGGTCCGGCGCGGCAGCCGCGTTCTCGAGATCGGCACCGGATGGGGAGAGCTGTGCATCCGCGCGGCCCGCCGCGGCGCGCACGTCCGATCGGTGACCCTGTCGGTCGAGCAGCAGCGCCTGGCGCGGCTTCGGGTGGCCGCGGCGGGACTGTCCGCACTCGCCGAGATCGACGTGTGCGACTACCGCGACGTCGAGGGCTGTTATGACGCGGTGGTGTCGGTCGAGATGATCGAGGCGGTGGGATACCGGTCGTGGCCCCGGTATTTCGCCGCGCTCGAACGGCTGGTGCGGCCGGGCGGCCGGGTGGCGATCCAGGCGATCACCATGCCGCACGCCCGGTTGCTGGCAAGTCGCAACACCCATACCTGGATACAGAAGTACATCTTCCCGGGCGGACTCCTGCCCTCCACCCAGGCCATCACCGGTATTACCGAGCGGCACACCGGTTTACGCACCATCGACATGATTTCGCTGCGTCCGCATTACGCGGAGACCCTGCGGCTGTGGCGGGAGAGGTTCATGCAGCGGCGAGACGAGTTGGCGCAGTTGGGCTTCGACGAGGTGTTCGAGCGCATGTGGGAGCTGTACCTGGCGTACTCGGAGGCCGGGTTCCGGTCGGGTTATCTTGACGTCTACCAGTGGACGTTCACACGCGAGGCCGGCCAATGAACGCGACGCAGCTGACAAATCTTGCTCAAGTATCCGGCGCCTCGGTTTTGGCTCTCGCCGTGGTGCACTCGGTCACCTTCGCTATCGGCAGGCGGATCGGCCGCTACAACGTCGTCGACGTGGCGTGGGGCGTGGGCTTCGTGGCCATCGCCGCCGTCGCCGCGACGCTCGGGCACGGCGATGCGACCCGGCGATGGCTGCTGCTCGCCCTGGTGGCGATCTGGGGTCTGCGGCTGAGCTGGCACATACAGCGCAAGACCGCAGGCAAAGGGGAGGATCCCCGCTACGCCACCCTGCTGCGGGATGCCTCGCTCGGGCAGGTGGTACGCAAGGTCTTCGTGCTGCAAGCCGTCATCACCTGGTTCGTCTCATTCCCGCTGCAGCTGTCGGCGGTGACCGGCCCCACGCCGAAACCGCTGACGGCCGTCACGGCGCTGGGTGTGGCCGCATGGCTGGTCGGTGTCACCTTCGAAGCGGTCGGCGATCGGCAACTGAGGGCCTTCAAGTCCGATCCGGCCAACCGCGGCGTGGTGATGGACCGCGGCCTATGGGCCTGGACGCGCCACCCCAACTACTTCGGCGACGCCGCGGTGTGGTGGGGATTGTGGCTGATCACCATCAACGGCTGGGTGTCGCTGGCCACGGTCGGCTCGCCGCTGCTCATGACCTACTTCCTGGTGTATGTGACCGGTGCCCGGCTGACCGAGAAGTTGATGGCCGGCCGTCCCGGCTTTGACGAATACCGGCAACGGACAGCGTTCTTCCTCCCCCGCCCACCCCGATCGGCGCATCGATGACCACCGCCGACGCGGCCGTGATGGCTGGCGATAGGCTACCGATCGATGACCGGACCCGCACGGCCGAGCGGCGAT
The DNA here is from genome assembly GCA_035511785.1 of Mycobacterium sp. Lineage (GTDB taxonomy): Bacteria > Actinomycetota > Actinomycetes > Mycobacteriales > Mycobacteriaceae > Mycobacterium. The sequence continues at coordinate 7,730 of DATKEW010000432.1, read as the reverse complement.
CTGGACGCGCTGCTGCGCCGGGTCGCGCGCGGGGACCGCGACGCCTTCGCCGCGGTCTACGACCTCACCAAGGGCCGGGTGTTCGGACTGGTGGTACGGGTGCTGCGTGATGCCGGCTACAGCGAGGAAACCACCCAGGAGATCTATCTCGAGGTGTGGCGGACGGCGTCGGAGTACAACCCCGCCAAGGGTTCCGCGCTCGCCTGGCTGCTGACCATGGCGCACCGGCGGGCCATTGACCGGGTGCGCGCCGAGCAAGCCGGCAGCCGTCGCGAATCGCGCTACGGCGCGGCCAATGCCGAACCCGCGAGCGCGTCGGCGCACGATCCGGTCGCCGACTCCGCGATCGCCGGTGACGAACGTCGCCGGGTAGCCGAATGCCTGGGGGCGCTGACCGACGCGCAGCGGCAGTGCATCGAGCTGGCCTACTACGGCGGCCTGACGTACACCGAAGTGTCGCAGCGGTTGGCGGCCAATTTGTCGACGATCAAATCGCGCATCCGCGACGCGCTGCGCGGCCTGCGTAACTGCCTGGACGTGCCATGACCGAGCCGACCGATTTCGAATTGCTCGAGCTGGCCACGCCGTATGCGCTGCATGCCGTGTCCGACGAGGAGCGAGCCATCATCGACCGGCGGCTGGCGGCCGCGCCGTCGCCGGTGGCGGCGGCCTTCGACGAAGAGGTTCGCGCGGTGCGCGAGACCATGGCCGTCGTGTCCGCGGCAACCGCAAGCGAACCACCGGCACATCTACGGACAGCCACGCTGGCGGCGGCGAAGTCTCGCGACTGGCGCCAATTGAGTTGGCGGACAGCCGCTTTGGTGTCTGCGGCCGCGGCGGTTGTGGTGGGTGCCGCGGCATTCGGCGTCGGCGTGCTGCTGCGGCCGCCGGCACCGTCGACGGTGGCCGAACAAGTGATGGCGGCGCCGGACGTGCGGACGGTCTCTCGCCCGCTCGCCAACGGGACGGCCACCGTGGTGTTCTCGCGCGACCGAAACGCGGGCGTGCTGGTGATGAACAATGTGCCGCCCCCGTCCCCGGGCACGGTGTATCAGATGTGGTTGATCGGAGCCAAGGGCCCGACATCGGCAGGGACGATGAGCACCGCGGCCGTTGCGCCCTCGACGACGGCGACGCTGACCAACCTCGGATCATCGACAGCGCTGGCTTTCACCGTCGAACCCGGCTCCGGATCGCCACAGCCGACCAGCGCGATATTGGCCGAGTTGCCCTTGGGCTAGGCCCTCTTCGGGGATTTCGTCGCGAGGCCGCCCAGCACCGCGACGAGCACACCCAACACCACCAGCGCAGCGCCGGCGGCCAGGGTCAGGTTGAGCCATTGGCGCAGGCCGGCCTCGGCGTGGTCGACCATCACTTCGGCGATCCGGCGGATATCGCCGGTGGCGCGATTGAGCGCGTTGTCGATGTAGCGGCCACCGACCTCGATGCCCGCCCATCCCGCCGCGCCGACGAGCAGCGCCGAGATGCCGAGGCCGGACAGTGCCTTGCCGCGGCGCCGTGCGGCGGCCAGTGTCAGCAGCGCGCACATACCGGTCAGAGCCGCCGCGCCGATACTCACCCACGGGCCCCAGGTGGCGAGGCGGCTCAGCTGTCCCTGCCGCAGCGACCCGGACATCGAAGGCACCGACACCGTCACCGGAACCGTCAGAGTCGCCGGCACCTGCACGTTGTAACTGCTCAAAATCTGTTGCAACGAGCTGTCTTTGAGCATCGGGGCCACGTCGACTACCCATTGATCGCCGTTCTGGCCGGACCGCGGGGCGCTGAACAACCAACCGTGAGCCGCCCGGTTCACCTGGGCGAACAACGGCGGAAACGAGGGCCCGGACGTGAACGCGGCGGCGGCGTCGCGCACCTGCGAACTGTCAACCGGGAAGCGTCGTGCGCCGTGCTCGGCGATGAGCGCCATCGCCCGGGTGGTGAGTTCGGCGGCCACGGCGGATTGCAACGCCGGATCGGCCGCGGCCTTCTGGGCCAGCGCGGCGTAGCCATCGCTGTTGATGACGTTGCGCTGCGCCCATGCCGCCGGAACGGCCGCAGCCAGCGCAACCGTGGCGGCCAGCCAGAACACCACCTTGAACATCGCGGTCGCCAATCGCACGCGTTAGAACCTACTGTGCGATCCCCCGCAGGTAGGCGGCCTGCCCGAGGTGCTGCGCGCAGTCGTCGATGATGCTCACCAGTCGCGCGCTGGCGGTCACCGGCGGGTCCCAGTTGGTGTCCACGACGCGGGACAGCTCGCCGGCGGTCACGCTGGCGGTGTAGGAGAGGGTGAGCTTGTGCACCGCGTGGTAGTAGCCGGACAGCAGGTCGGCCGGCGCCCGCACCTTCGCGACCTCGTCGGGGCGGTGCCCAAAGCCGGTGTCGTTGCGTGGCAGGTCCAAGCCGAACCGGTCCACCCAGCCGTCGCGGGTCCACACCTGCTCCACACCGGCCACATGGGCCAGCTGGATGTCCTGGACTCGCGCGCTATGCCAGATCAGCCACGCGATGCTGTTGGCGTTCGGCGTCGGCTGGTAGAACGACACCTCGTCGGTCAACCCGTCGGTGAGTTCATCGACGTGCTCGATCAATCGGGTGAACGCGTCACGAAGCAGTTCCCGTGCGGCGGCGTCGGTGCTTGACATACCCGCGACACTACGGGCCCATCCTGGCACGACCCCCGGGGCGGTCGTAGATTCGTTAGATGACCTACGACCTCATCATCCGCAATGGCACCATCGTGGACGGGCTGGGAGGCGAGCCGTACCTCGGCGACGTTGCGGTGCGCGACGGCGTCATAACGGCGGTCGGCGCCGACGGTGCCATCCAGGGCGCTAGCGCGCTGCGGGAGATCGACGCGACGGGGCTGCTGGTCACGCCTGGCTTCGTCGACCTGCACACCCACTACGACGGCCAGTCGATCTGGTCCGAGCGCCTGACCCCGTCGTCGGCGCACGGGGTGACCACGGTGGTGATGGGCAACTGCGGGGTCGGCTTCGCGCCGTGCCGCCAGGAAGACCACGACACACTCGTCGACGTGATGGCCGGGGTCGAGGACATCCCCGGCGTCGTCATGACCGACGGCCTGCCATGGACCTGGGAAACCTTCCCCGAATACCTCGACGCGCTGGAGGCGGGCAAGCGCGACATCGATGTGGCCGCTTACCTTCCGCATTCCCCGCTGCGGGTCTACGTGATGGGTCAGCGCGGTGCCGATCGCGAGCCGGCCACCCCCGAAGACCTCGCGAAGATGCGGGCACTGGCCAAGGAGGCGATCGAGGCCGGCGCGCTGGGCTTCGCGTCGTCGCGGTTGACCATCCACAAGACCGAAAGCGGTTTGCCGATCCCGAGCTATGACGCCGCCCGTGAGGAGATCGAGGAGATCGCCAGGGGTGTGGTCGACGGCGGCGGCGGTCTGCTGCAGTTCGTGCCCGACATTCCCTCCGGGGGCTACCAGCCCGTGCTGCAGACGGTGTTCGACGTCGCCGAGGATGTGGGGCTGCCGGTCACCTTCACGTTGGTGGTTGCCAACGCGGGCGACCCGACGTGGCCGGACGCCATCACCATGGTCGAGAAGGCCAATAAAAATGCGGGCGCTGGTGGCACACAATTCACCGCACAGCTGCTGCCGCGACCGATCGGGCTGATCATCGGGCTGCAACTGTCCGCCAACCCGTTTGTGCTCTACCCGAGCTATCGGGAAATCGCGCACCTGCCGCTGGCCGAGCGCGTCGCCGAGATGCGCAAGCCCGAGGTCCGCGCCCGCATCCTGGCCGACAAGCCCGGCGCCGGGCATCCGATCCTGTATGTGGCCCAGGCCTGGGACTACATCTTCCCGCTGGGCGACAACCCTAGCTACGAGCCGGACCCGTCGACCAGCATCGGGGCCCGCGCACGGGCACGCGGAGTGAAACCGATGGAGGAGGCCTACGACCGCCTGCTCGACGATGACGGCCGCGCCATGCTGTTGGTCGCGACGAGCAACCTGGAGAACAACTCGCTGGACACCGTCGGCGAGCTACTGCACCGTGAGGACGTGGTGCTGGGTCTCGGCGACGGCGGCGCGCACTACGGGATGATCTGCGACGCCAGCTACTCGACGTACTTCCTGGCGCACTGGGCACGCGATCGGAGGTCCGGACGGTTCACCGTGCCCGAGGCCGTCCGCGAACTCACCTCCGTGCCGGCCCGCATCGCCGGGCTGGAGGATCGCGGCCGCATCGGTGTCGGATACAAGGCCGACCTCAACGTCATCGACCACGCCGCACTGCGCCTGCACAAGCCGGTGATCACCTACGATCTGCCCGCCGGTGGGCGTCGCCTGGACCAGACCGCCGACGGCTACGTCGCGACGATCGTGTCCGGCGAAGTGATCGCCGAAGACGGCGTTCCCACCGCCGCCCGGCCCGGCAAGTTGGTCCGCGGCCGCAAGTCTGTCCCTGTACCTGCCCGATAACGCCACGAAGGGCGGCTTGTCCCGGTTAACTTTGGTTAGTGACGAGCCCGCACTATGCGCGGTTGCCGCCCGAAATCAACTCGGCACTAATTTTCGCCGGTCCAGGAGCGGCGCCGCTGCTTGCTGCCGCGAAGGCGTGGGATGGGCTGGCCGAGGACCTTGCGTCGTCAGCATCGTCGTTTTTCTCGGTGACATCGGACCTGGCCAACGGGTCATGGCAGGGCGCGTCGTCGGCGGCGATGATGGCCGTCGCGACCCAATATGTGAGCTGGCTCAGCGCGGCGGCGGCCCAGGCAGAGGCGGCATCCACCCAGGCCTCGGCCATCGCGGCCGCGTTCGAGACGGCACTCGAGGGCACGGTCCAACCCGCGGTGGTGGCGGCCAACCGTAATCTGGTGCAAGCGTTGGCGTCCCAGAATCATTTAGGGCAGAACGCTCCGGCCATCGCTGACATCGAGGCCGCATACGAGCAGATGTGGGCATCGGACGTGGTGGCGATGTCGGGTTACCACGCCGACGCGTCGGCGGCCGTGGCGAAGTTGGCACCTTGGCATCAGGTCCTGCCGAAACTCGATCTCGGCTCCGGCACCGGCCGGCCCACTTTTGGCCTTCCCACCGGCACGCAAGCCAATGCCGACCCCGGTTTCGGTAACAACGTCAGCCAAAGTGTCGGACCCGCGAATTCCGATACCGGAAACCTCGGCTTTTTCAACTCCGGCCGCTATGTCACGGGTGGCATGGGCGCGGCCAGCCCCAGCTCGGGCTTGCTCAGCTCGGCCACCGCAAGCACCGGCTTCAACCTGGGCGTCGCAAGCCCGGGCTTGCTCAACCGGCCCTGACCAACGCGCCTATCCTCGAAACCATGCGCACGAAGAAGAGGGTGGACTTCAAGCGGCTCGCCGCCGCTCTCCCGGACTACCCATTCGCGTACCTGATCACCGTCGGCGACGACTACCGCGTGCACACCGTGACGGTCGAGCCGACACTGCGTGATCTGCCCCACGGCCCCGCAGGCCAGGAAGAGCCGAAAGCGATCCTCGATGTCGGGCTCATCGGTGGACGCACCCGCGAAAACCTCGCTCACCGCGGCGACGTCACCCTGCTCTGGCCTCCGCCCGAGCCGGGCGGCTACTCGCTGATCGTGGACGGCCGCGCCGAAACCACCGACTCCGACGGTGCGAACGCTCGGTTGGGTGTGGTGCCCACCCGTGCACTGCTGCACCGCGACGCGGACCCCGACTCCCCCGAGGCGGCCAAAGGCTGCCTGCACGACTGCGTGGTATTCGCCGAGCCCGCCTAGCGCGACAATGCGTCGCCGATCGTGGCGAGCTGAGACAGTGTCACCGACACGTTGCACTGCTTACGCAGATCGCGCAGAGGCTGTGCGATGTTATTCAGGTCGAGGGCCTCATTGGGGTGGGAGGCAAAATAGCCCCGCACAGAAGATCGCGCATCCTCCGGCGATTGATTGACCGCAGCGGTCAACACGTCGTTGGCGCCAGGGTGGCTGTCCAGGTATCCGCCGGCCGTACTGAGTACGCCGCTGGCCGCGGTAGCCAGCCCGCTGGCCGTGCATGGCGAGGGCTGAGCGCCAGCCGTCAGCGGCGTGGTGGCGACTGCGGCCACGCCGCCAATAATGCAGATGGCAATTACGCCAAACACGATGCGCCATAGACAAATTGCGGACGTTTTCATTGCTGTCCCTTCGTCGCCGTCTGTTCGAATAGGTTGTGCGGATCTTCAGTACAGTAGCTTCGAGATTCGGTATCCAAGGCGGGAATGGCAGCCGCCCGACGTTTCTAAGTCATCTAAATCAGCGGTCGCACGAAAAAGCCCGGCCCCCAACGGGACCGGGCTCTTTCGTTATCGACTTCCTAGAAGTCCATACCGCCCATGCCGCCAGTCGGGTCGCCCGCCGGAGCGGCCGCCTTCTCCGGCTTCTCGGCAACGACGGCCTCGGTGGTCAGGAACAGCCCCGCGATGGACGCCGCGTTCTGTAGCGCCGAACGGGTCACCTTCACCGGGTCGGCAACGCCGGCCTTCAGCAGGTCCTCGTACTCATTGGTCTGCGCGTTCAGACCGTGACCCGCCGGGAGGTTGCGCACCTTCTCGGCGACAACCCCGGGCTCTAGCCCGGAGTTGAAGGCGATCTGCTTCAGCGGAGCCTCCAACGCCACCTTGACGATGTTGGCGCCGGTCGCCTCATCACCGGACAGCTTGAGCTCGTCCAGCGTCGGGGCCGCTTGCAGCAGGGCCACGCCGCCACCGGCGACGATGCCCTCCTCGACGGCCGCCTTGGCGTTGCGGACCGCGTCCTCGATGCGGTGCTTGCGCTCCTTGAGCTCCACCTCGGTGGCGGCGCCGGCCTTGATCACCGCAACACCGCCGGCCAGCTTGGCCAGGCGCTCCTGCAGCTTCTCGCGGTCGTAGTCGGAGTCACTGTTCTCGATCTCGGTGCGGATCTGGGCCACCCGACCAGCGATGGCGTCCGGGTCACCCGCGCCCTCGACGATGGTGGTCTCGTCCTTGGTGATGACCACCTTGCGGGCCTTGCCCAGCAGCGACAGGTCGGCGGTCTCCAGCGTCAGGCCGACCTCTTCGCTGATGACCTGACCACCGGTGAGGATGGCCATGTCCTGCAGCATCGCCTTGCGCCGGTCACCGAAGCCGGGGGCTTTGACCGCCACCGACTTGAAGGTGCCGCGGATCTTGTTGACAACCAGGGTGGACAGCGCCTCGCCCTCGACGTCCTCGGCGATGATCAGCAGCGGCTTGCCGCCCTGGATGACCTTCTCCAACAGCGGCAACAGGTCCTTGACCGTCGACACCTTGGAGCTGACCAGCAGGATGTAGGGCTCCTCCAGGACCGCCTCCTGACGCTCGGCGTCGGTCACGAAGTAGCCCGAGATGTAGCCCTTGTCGAACCGCATGCCCTCGGTGAGCTCGAGCTGCAGGCCGAAGGTGTTGGACTCCTCGACGGTGATAACGCCCTCGTTGCCGACCTTGTCCATCGCCTCGGCGATCAGGTCGCCGATCGACTGGTCGCCCGCCGAGATGGCAGCGGTGGCAGCGATCTGCTCTTTGGTCTCAACCTCTTTGGCCTCCTTGAGCAGGGTCTCGGTGACCTTTTCGACGGCCTTCTCGATACCGCGCTTCAGACCCAGCGGGTTGGCTCCGGCCGCGACGTTGCGCAGGCCCTCTTTCACCAGTGCCTGCGCCAGCACGGTGGCCGTCGTGGTGCCGTCACCGGCGACGTCGTCGGTCTTCTTGG
>DATKEW010000431.1:0-6058 GCA_035511785.1 Mycobacterium sp. | reverse complement strand
CAGCGTCAAGGCGAGGCTGGAAGCGGACAGCAAGTGACCAAGCCTTCCACTGCTAATGGCGGTTACCCCAGCGTTGTGGTAACCGCCGTCACGGCGACGACGTCGATCGCGCCGGACATCGAGAGCACGTGGAAGGGTTTGCTGGCCGGCGAAAGCGGCATCCACGTTCTCGAAGACGAGTTCATCACGAAGTGGGACCTGCCCGTGAAGATCGGCGGACACCTCAAGGAGTCCGTCGACAACCACATGGGCCGACTGGACATGCGCCGCATGTCCTACGTCCAGCGGATGGGCAAGTTGCTCAGCGGTCAGCTGTGGGAGACAGCGGGCAGCCCTGACGTCGATCCGGACCGGTTCGCCGTCGTGGTCGGCACCGGTCTGGGTGGCGCCGAGAGGGTCATCGAGAGCTACGACCTGATGAACGAGGGCGGGCCCCGTAAGGTGTCCCCGCTCGCCGTTCAGATGATCATGCCCAACGGCGCCGCGGCGGTGGTGGGCCTGCAGCTAGGGGCCCGCGCCGGGGTGATGACTCCGGTGTCGGCCTGCTCGTCGGGCTCGGAGGCGATTGCCCACGCGTGGCGCCAGATCGTCATGGGTGATGCCGACTTCGCCGTCTGCGGCGGTGTGGAGGGTCCCATCGAGGCGCTGCCCATCGCGGCCTTCTCGATGATGCGGGCCATGTCGACTCGCAACGACGAGCCCGAGCGTGCGTCGCGGCCGTTCGACAAGGACCGCGACGGCTTCGTGTTCGGCGAGGCCGGGGCGCTCATGGTCATCGAGACCGAGGAGCACGCCAAGGCCCGCGGCGCCAAGCCGTTGGCCCGATTGCTCGGTGCCGGCATCACCTCGGACGCCTTCCACATGGTGGCGCCCGCGGCGGACGGCATGCGTGCCGGTCGGGCGATGACGCGCTCGCTCGAGCTGGCGGGCTTGTCCCCCAAGGACGTCGATCACGTCAACGCACACGGGACCGCGACGCCAATCGGCGACACCGCAGAGGCCAACGCAATCCGGGTCGCCGGTTGCGAACAGGCCGCGGTATATGCGCCGAAGTCGGCGCTGGGGCACTCCATCGGCGCAGTCGGGGCGCTCGAGTCGGTGCTCACGGTGCTAACCCTGCGGGATGGCGTCATCCCGCCCACCCTTAACTACGAAACCCCTGATCCCGAGATTGATCTCGACATCGTCGCGGGCGAACCCCGCTACGGCGATTACCAGTACGCGATCAACAACTCGTTCGGCTTCGGCGGCCACAATGTGGCCCTCGCCTTCGGGCGTTACTAAAGCACGAAAGGAACGTTCGCCACACCCATGACAGAGCTGGTTACAGGGAAAGCTTTCCCCAATGTGGTCGTCACCGGCATTGCCATGACGACTGCCCTGGCACCCGACGTGGAAACCACCTGGAAGTTGCTGCTGGACAGCCAAAGTGGGATCCGTACCCTCGACGACCCGTTCGTCGCGGAGTTCAACCTGCCGGTCCGGATCGGCGGGCATCTGGTGGAAGAGTTCGACAGCCAGATGACTCGCATCGAGCTGCGCCGGACGGGCTATCTGCAAAGGATGTCCACCATCTTGGGCCGCCGGGTGTGGGAGAACGCCGGTTCACCCGAGGTCGACACCAACCGATTGGCGGTATCTATCGGCACCGGTCTGGGTTCGTCCGAGGAAATGGTCTTCAGTTACGACGACATGCGTGCCCGCGGCATGAAGGCGGTCTCGCCCTTAGGCGTGCAGAAGTACATGCCCAACGGTGCGGCCGCCGCGGTCGGGCTGGAACGGCACGCCAAGGCCGGGGTGATGACACCGGTTTCGGCGTGCGCGTCCGGTTGTGAGGGCATCGCGCGGGCCTGGCAGCAGATCGTGCTGGGTGAGGCGGACATCGCGATTTGCGGTGGCGTCGAGACCAGGATCGAAGCGGTGCCGATCGCGGCGTTCGCCGCGATGCGCATCGTGATGTCGACCAACAATGACAACCCCGCCGGTGCCTGTCGCCCGTTCGACAGGGACCGCGACGGTTTCGTGTTCGGTGAAGCCGGCGCGCTGATGGTGATCGAGACCGAGGAGCACGCGAAAGCTCGCGGCGCCAACATCCTGGCTCGGATCATGGGGGCCAGCGTTACCTCGGACGGCTTCCACATGGTGGCGCCGGACCCCAACGGTGAGCGCGCCGGGCACGCGATGACCCGGGCGATCCAACTGGCGGGCCTCGTCCCGAACGACATCGACCACGTCAATGCCCACGCCACCGGCACCCAGGTCGGCGACTTGGCCGAAAGCAAGGCCATCAACAACGCCCTGGGCAGCAACAAACCGGCGGTGTACGCGCCCAAGTCCGCCCTCGGCCACTCGGTCGGTGCGGTCGGCGCGGTGGAGTCGATCTTGACCGTGCTCGCGTTGCGGGATCAGCTGATCCCCCCGACACTGAATCTTGAAAACCTCGATCCAGAGATCGATCTGGATGTGGTGGCGGGTAAGCCGCGGCCCGGTGATTACCGGTACGCGATCAACAACTCGTTCGGATTCGGCGGTCACAACGTGGCGATCGCTTTTGGGCGGTACTAAACCCGGCGGAATCAACCCCGAGCATTACCGGAACACAGGAGATCTGCGATGACACTCATGGCCCCCGAGGCGGTCGGCGAGTCGCTCGACCCCCGCGACCCGTTGTTGCGTCTGAGCAACTTCTTCGACGACGGCAGCGTGGAGTTGCTGCACCAACGTGACCGCTCGGGTGTGCTTTCGGCCGCAGGCACCGTCAACGGTATGCGCACCATCGCCTTCTGCACGGACGGAACCGTGATGGGCGGCGCCATGGGCGTCGAGGGGTGTGCGCACATCGTCAACGCCTACGACACCGCCATCGAGGAGCAGAGCCCGATCGTGGGCATCTGGCACTCGGGCGGGGCCCGGTTGGCCGAAGGTGTGCGGGCGCTGCACGCGGTCGGGCAGGTGTTCGAGGCCATGATTCGCGCCTCGGGCTACGTTCCGCAGATCTCGGTGGTCGTCGGTTTCGCCGCCGGCGGCGCCGCGTATGGGCCGGCGCTGACCGATGTCGTCGTCATGGCGCCGGAAAGCCGGGTTTTCGTCACCGGGCCCGACGTGGTGCGCAGCGTCACCGGCGAGGACGTGGACATGGCCTCGCTCGGTGGCCCGGAAACCCACCACAAGAAGTCCGGGGTGTGCCACATCGTGGCCGACGACGAGCTCGACGCCTACCAACGCGGCCGCCGGTTGGTCGGATTATTCTGCCAGCAGGGGCATTTCGACCGCAGCAAGGCCGAGGCCGGTGACACGGATATCCACGCGCTGTTGCCCGAGTCGTCCCGGCGGGCCTACGACGTGCATCCGATCGTCACCGCCATACTGGACGAGGAGTCGCCGTTCGACGAATTCCAGGCCAATTGGGCGCCGTCCATGGTGGTCGGGCTGGGCCGGCTTTCCGGCCGCACCGTGGGTGTGCTGGCCAACAACCCGCTGCGCCTCGGCGGCTGCCTGAACTCCGAAAGCGCCGAGAAGGCAGCGCGATTCGTGCGACTCTGCGACGCGTTCGGGATCCCGCTGATTGTGGTTGTCGATGTACCCGGCTATCTGCCCGGCGTCGACCAGGAGTGGGGCGGCGTGGTGCGACGCGGCGCCAAACTGCTGCACGCGTTCGGGGAGTGCACCGTTCCGCGTGTCACGCTGGTCACCCGAAAGACTTACGGCGGAGCTTACATTGCGATGAACTCCCGCTCGCTGAACGCCACCAAGGTGTTTGCGTGGCCGGACGCTGAGGTCGCGGTGATGGGCGCCAAGGCGGCCGTCGGTATCCTGCACAAGAAGAAACTGGCCGCCGCCCCGGAACACGAGCGCGAAGCGCTGCACGACGAACTGGCCGCCGAGCACGAGCGGATTGCCGGTGGCGTCGACAGTGCCATCGAGATCGGTGTGGTCGACGAGAAGATCGACCCGGCGCACACCCGCAGCAAGCTCACGGAGGCGCTGGCCCAGGCCCCCGCACGCCGCGGCCGCCACAAGAACATTCCGCTGTAACCACCTTCTGGCCGCGAGCCCGGGGCGCCCTCACGCGAGCGTAACGCCACCGCGAAATATCGCGACCAAACTCGCAATCGCGTTACGCTCGCGGATTCGTGCGGCACAGGATCGCCGAAAGCGCTTGGTGTAGTTCACTTTCGGGGTCTGCGGGAAGTCCCTCGCCTCGCCATCCGACGAAATCGTCCGGGCGCACCAGTAGCGCTCCTTCAGGTCCGAGTGCAGTAACCGCCGCCCAGTCGTCGCTGCAGATGCGATGCGCGGCGATCGACGCCGAAGCCGCGGCGGCACACCACCGCTCATCCCCGGTGAGGACGGTGAACCCGGGACCGAGCAAGTCAAGCGTTGAAACGCCGTCCCGCACCCACACGTGCGGAACCCGAGTGCCAGGTTGGCCGCGCAGCTCCTCCACCAGCTGAACGCCGTCAGAGTCCGCCGGCGGCTCGCCAGAAACGACGGCCGCCGAACGGTACCGATAGCCGATGAGCAAGGAAAACATCGGACACTCTTCCTCGGCCGGCAATTGTGGCTGGTCATCGCTCAACGGGAGTACGGCAACCGTCGGGCCGGTAAGGGACTGGCGGGCGGCAAATCGTCCGACCGGGTGACGCTCATCGTGGTAGGTGCCGAGCAACTCCGGACCGCCGGCTCCGCCGAAGACGGCGGCCAGCTTCCAGGCCAGGTTGTGCGCACTCTGGATGGCAGTGTTGGCTCCCCCGGCCTTGAACGGTGGCATGGTGTGCGCCGAATCGCCAACGAGAAAGACTCGGCCGCAACGGAATTGGTCGGCCACCTGTTCATACGGTTGCCACGCCGCGACCTCGATGATGTCGATGTCCAGCGGCTCACCAAATGCCTTGGTGAGCACCTCGCGGCAACGTTGCGGCGTGAACTGGTCCGCCGTCTCGCCTTTGCCGGGGAAATAGGTGGTGATGAACATGCCGAGGTCATCCTCGACCACGAGAAAAATGCCATCCACGTCAGCGTTTTTGACCTGCACGGCATCGCCATCGCTCAACTGCGAGACAAGCTTTCGCCACGGCGCCCTGAAGTAGATGAAGACGACATAGATTGGCAGCGCACCGTAGCCAGAGGTGCTGATGCCCAGCCAGTTACGGACCGGGCTGTGGACACCGTCGGCTGCGACGAGGTAGTCGGCGCGGACGGTTTCGGGCTCACCCGAGTCCCGATCGCGCAGCACCGCGGTGACACCGGCGTCGTCCAGATCGAGCGAGGATACCTCCGTCCCGTAGCGCACTTCGCTGCCACGCCGGCGCGTTTCGGCGAGCAAGATCGGTTCGAGCCTGCTCTGCGGGCAATACTGGGCCGCGGGCTCCGGACTGAGTTCGTCCATGCCCGCAAATATTGCGTCGACGTCTATGGCAGGCTGCTGCTCCGCGCTGTTCAGCGCGGGCTTGACGACCATGGCTGACACATGATCGGCGACGGTGTGCACCTGGTCGCTCAGACCAAGGCCGCGCAGGATCTCCAGGCTGCGGAAGCTGAGATTGCGCGCCTTCGGGTAGATGAAGACCTCGCGTCGCTTTTCGACCAGCAGGGAACGAACGCCGTGCTGGGCAAGCAGCGCCGACGTGGCCAACCCACCCGCGCCGGCGCCGACGACGAGCACAGGAACACGACCAGATATGATAGCCACTCCAAAATGATAGCGTATATCATAATCTACCGCTACGAGCCGGTGACTCCAGCGAGGAACTCCTCCGCAACCGACACCACCCGCTCGCGATCGCGTGGCACCAGGCCGATCCGGGTCCGCCGGTCGAGGATGTCGTCAACATCCAGCGCGCACTCGTGGGTCACCGCGTATTGAAACTCCGCGCGAGTCACGTCAATCCCGTCAGCCACCGGGTCGCCGGGCCGATCGCAAGTGGAAGCGGCGATGACGTGGGCCGCCTCGGCCCCGTACCGCAGGACCAGTGACTCGGGCAGGCCGGCCATCGGCGGCACCGTCGAACCCGGGTTTGCCGGCGCGCCGACCAGCGGCAGATTGCGCGTTCGGCAT
>DATKEW010000430.1:0-15054 GCA_035511785.1 Mycobacterium sp. | reverse complement strand
CTGACCGGTTTCATCGGCGACCGCCGGATGTTGGTGGTACTCGACAACTGTGAGCACCTACTCGACAGTTGCGCGCCTCGCATCGTTGCCCTGCTCGGCGCATGTCCGGGGTTGACCATGCTGGCGACCAGTCGCGAACCGATCGGGGTGCCCGGCGAGGTCACCTGGCGGGTGCCCTCACTGTCGCTGGCCGACGAAGCCATCGAACTGTTCACCGACCGTGCCCGCCGGGTTCGCCCCGATTTCGCCCTCAGCGACGACAACGCCGCCGCCGTGCGGGAGATCTGCCGGCGTCTTGATGGGATGCCGCTGGCCATCGAATTGGCCGCCGCGCGGGTGCGCGCATTATCGCTGAACGACATCCTCGACGGTCTTCAAGACCGCTTCCGGCTGCTGACCGGCGGTGGGCGCACGGCAGTGCATCGTCACCAGACGTTACGCGCCTCAGAGGATTGGTCGCATGAGTTGCTGAGCGAGTCCGAGCGGATCTTGTTCCGCCGGCTGGCCGTGTTCTTGGGCGGATTTGATCTCGAGGCCGCCCAGGCGGTCGGGGCCACCGGTGCGCTTGACCGCGACCAGGTGCTCGAGCACCTGACCATGCTCGTCGACAAGTCGCTTGCGATGGCCGAAAGCCACGGCCCCCGAATGCGCTACCGGCTCCTGGAAACGGTGCGCGCGTACGCGCTGGAAAAGCTCGGCGAGTCCGGTGAGGAGAACGCCGTGCGTGCGCGTCATCGCGATCACTACGCGTCACTCGCGGCCGAGCTGGACAGCCCGGCGCGTGCCGGTCACGAGCGGCTGCTCGGGCTGGCCGAAGTCGAGATCGACAACCTCCGCGCCGCATTCGCCTTCAGCCGCGACAACGCCGATCACGACCGCGCGCTACAGCTCGCGTCGTCACTGCAGTCACTGTGGCTCACCCGAGGCCGGGTCAGCGAGGGATTGGCCTGGTTCGACGGAGTTCTCGACCACCCGGGCGTCCAGCAGGGCGAATTGGCGCCCGCGGTGCGGGCGCGGGCGCTCGCCGACAGGGCCGTACTCGATGCGTCGCGAGCCATCCACGAGAAGGCCGATCAGGTCCAACAAGCACTGGCGATCGCACGCGAAGTTGGGGACCCAGCTTTGCTGGTCCGCGCGCTCATCGCGCGTGGGAGCATCGCCTCCTACGACGTCGATGCGGCCCGACCCTACTTCGCCGAGGCGATGAAGATCGCGCGGGCACTGGGAGACGGATTCACGCTGTGCCAGATCCTGGCCTGGCAGGCGTTCGCGGCCCACGTCGCAGGCGATGCTGGCGCGACACGAACGGCTGGCGAGGAAGGGCGTGACCTCGCCGACGCGATCGGCGACCGTGTCCATTCCCGTCAATGCCGCTGGTGTCTCGGCTCGGCACGCATGATGAATGGCGACGTGAGAACGGCGATCGCCGAGTTACGCGAGGTGACGGACGAGGCCGACGCGGCTCACGACCTGCTCTTCAGGTGGTGCGGTCGGGTCAATCTGAGCCACGCGCTGGCCTACCACGGCGAGGCGGGCCCGGCGCGGTCGACCGCAGAAGCGGCCGTCGACGCGGCCGCACAATTCGGGGGCTACAGCGAGGGCTACGGCTATGCCGCGCTAGCCACGGCGGCCCTGGCCGCAGGTGATGTCGCGGCGGCGGCGGAAGCGAGCGCGGGGGCCCGCAAGCGGCTGGGTGCTCAGCAGGAACTCGCGTCGTACGACATCAATCCACTGGCGCAGGTCGCACTGGCCCGTGGTGATCTCACAGCGGCACGTGAGTGGGCGGATATCGCCGTGTCGACAATGAGCGGGGGGCACCTGGCGGCGGCGCTGGCCACACGCGCCCGTGTCGCGATCGCTGAGGGGGACCCGGAGCTGGCCGAACGCCACGCCCGCGCCGGGCTGGCGTGCGCCGCGAAGGTGCAGGCACTGCTGGCCGTCCCCGACATCCTCGAATGCCTCGCCGGGGTGGCCGCCGATGCCGGCAGTCAGTGGGAGGCGGCGCGCATGTTCGGTGCGGCGGAGGCGATCCGCGACCGCACGGGCCTCGTGCGCTTCAAGATCTACGACGCGGGGTACGAACGCTGGGTTGCGACGGTGCGAAGTGCGCTAGACCGGGACGAGTTAGACCGCGCATGGGACGAAGGGGCTGCGCTGTCCACCGACGAAGTGATCGCGTACGCGGTGCGCGGCCACGCTGGCCGCAAGCGCCCCGCCAGCGGCTGGACATCGCTCACACCGACCGAGCGCGACGTGGTACGGCTCGTCGCGGAAGGACTGACCAACAGAGACGTCGGTGCGCGGCTTTTCATCTCGCCACGCACCGTGCAAACCCACCTCACCCACATCTACGCCAAGCTCGGTGTCACCTCCCGCGTCCAGCTCGCCCAAGAAGCGGCCTGCCACGGCTGATGCCGTTAGCGGGCCCGCCGGTGAGGCGTTTCGGCGCGCGTCGACGCCGAACTCGCGGTGTGCGGGCCTGCACCCTGCGCAATGCGGCTCAAATTACGCGGGTCGCGGGCGGCGAGATACGCACATCCGCCGATGTTAAGCAGCAGCAGCCCAGCCCATGCTCTACGAGAAGGACCCGCCGACAAAACGAGTTGACACCAGCACCGAACGCACAAACGTCAGCGCCAGCAGGCGTCGCCGGTTAGCCAACCCAACCTAGGACGCGAATGCCATGAAAACGAGTGGAACCCTGAACTTGCTGCCATCGCACCCCGTGGCGGGGGATGCCACCGAAAACCCCAGGCCCACGACGCCGTCCGCAGTGCCGCAGGCGAAGTCATCCTCCGCTGAAGTTCTGATCACCGAGCAGCAGGTGATGTTCGGCAGCGCGGCCGCCGCGGCGTCGCGGCCCAAGAACCGCCTGATGGCTGCCCTCGGCCGGGTCTTCGCGACCTCAACGACCGAAACACGCCCACGGCGACACCACGACGTGCAGCGCCGCATGTACTACCTAGAGAGCGCCCGCATGGGACGCGAGATGGAGAGGTTGTAAACGCCGTCGGAGAGAAAGACCGAGCAGGTCAGGACCTCGAAATATCCCGTCACGACTAATTACCGGCATCCGCCCAAATGAACGGGACGTCGTCGGCTACCGCGTGACGCGCTGCCAACAGCGTTCGCGCGGCGTCACCGATCGGAATCCGAAGCGGCAGTTGCGGTTTCTCGGCGGCGTCGGCGACCTCGGCGGCGACCTGCTCGGGGGTGATCATCCCGGCGCGCGGCCCGCCGCCTTTCAGGATTGCGGCGTAGGGATCGTCGGGCAGGGTGTATGTCGTAACGTTGTCGAGGGCCCCAGAGCTCACGGCGCCGGGCTCGAGCAGGGCGGCCTGGACGCCGAAGGGCGCAACTTCGATGGCAAGGGCTTCGACCAGGGCTTCCAGCGCCCACTTCGTCGACGCATAGGCCGCGCCGGGCGGCAGCACGATCCGTCCGACGACGCTCGACATGAACATCAACTTCCCGCCGCCGCGCTCGCGCATCTGCGGCAGCACCGCTTGAGCCACCCGGATGGCGCCTATGGTGTTGAGGTTGAGCAGCCGCTGCAGTTCCGCCAGCGGTGTGGCCTCCACGGCGGCGTAGAAGATGACTCCGGCGTTGGCGATCACGATGTCGATGTCGCCGGCGGCCGCGACCGCCGCGGCGACGCTGGCGTCGTCGGTGACGTCGAGAGCCAGCCGTTGATTGGCGTCGAGGCCGGCCAGCGTGCGCGGATCACGTGCGGTGGCCACGACGCGATGCCCGCGGCGGGCGAATTCGGTGGCGATGGCGAGGCCGATGCCGCGGTTGGC
Source organism: Mycobacterium sp. (assembly GCA_035511785.1). Lineage (GTDB taxonomy): Bacteria > Actinomycetota > Actinomycetes > Mycobacteriales > Mycobacteriaceae > Mycobacterium. The sequence continues at coordinate 11,254 of DATKEW010000430.1, read as the reverse complement.
TCCGGTGATAAGGACGGATGACATTCCGTTGTGCTCCTTGCGGGTTGGGTTCGGGTCACGTAGGGACGGTCACCGGCGACGCGGCAAAGCGAGCCAGGTTCCGCCGGACGAAATCGGCGAAGGGAGTCGGCGGACGGTTGAGCATGACCGTCAGCGCATGCGGGTCAGGTGCGAAGAGCGGCTCGGTTCGTTTCGACAGCGCGGCGCCGATAGTTGAGATATGTTGTGCCATAGCATTATTGATCGGCGAGGCGGGGTCGGCCTCACCAGCGACCTCCAATTCCCGCCGCCATGTGGCCGCGGAAATGTGTTCATAACGGACGGGCCGACCGGTTTCGGCCGAGATGATGCGCGCTACCTCTGCGTGAGTGATCGCCTCCGCCGGTGGCGGATAGCTGATCTGGGCGGAGGCCGGCGGAGGGGCGAGGAGGTGAGCCACGGTGAGTTCGGCCGCATCGTCACCGCTGATCCACGGCGCTGGGCCTTCGCCGAAGCTGTTGGCGATCACGCCGTTCTCTCTGATCGTGGCCCCGTGCAGGAGTAGGACGTTCTCGTGGAACAAGCCGCCGAACCGCAACACGGTGGGGCTCAGGCCGGCCCAGATGAAGACCTCCTCGGCCACCGCTTGGGCCTGACCCAGCCTGCTTGGGCTGTCGAGCGAGGACACAGCCATCGACATCACCACGAGATGTGCGGTCGAGCCGACGTCGCGGAGAACCGAGGCAAGGTTGGCGGCGGCTGGAATCACCCCGGCCGCAATCGGATAGGTGAAGTAAATGGCACTCACTCCGTTGACCGCCGCAGTGAGCGACGCACGGTCGTGCAGGTCGGCGACCACGATCGCGGCTCCGCGACGCCGCAGTTCGGATGCCCGGTCGTCATTGGTGCGGACCATGGCTCGCACTGGGCGCCCGCGGCTGAGTAGACGGTCCACCACGGTGGCACCGGTGCCGGCGTGCCGGCCGGTGGCGCCTATCACCAGGACAGGTGATGTCTCGGAGTGCGGTTGCTGCATCGGGCCTCCTCAGTCGAGGTGTTTTCCATTGGTGCTGGAATGCTTTGCGGTACTGGGCAAATCGAAGATCAACAGTGTGCTGGTCGCGGTGGCGACGAGCTTTCCCGAAGCGTCAGTGATGTTCGCTTCGCTGAAGCCAATCCGCGACCCCGCTTTGACGACGGTGCCCACCGCGGTCAGCGGTCCGCCGGCCACGGTGACCGCTTTGAGGTAGTTGACCTTGATTTCGACCGAGGTGTAGCTGACCCCTTCGGGTAGCGTGGTGTGCAGCGCGCACGCGGCGGCCGTGTCCAGCAGGGTGCATACCGCGCCGCCGTGAACCATTCCGAGCCCGTTGTACATAGACGCGTCTGGTGCGCAGGAAAACGTGATGCGGCCGTTCTGCACCTCCACAACGCGCATCCGCATCAGCTCGGCGATCGGTGGCTGCGGCAAGTGTCCGTCGGCGACCGCCCTCCAGTAAGCGAGCCCGGACATCGACGCGGCTGTTTCCTGTGTGGTGATCGGGTCATGCCAGGTGATCGATCGCGACTGCTCTGCGCCCCAACCCGTTGTGCTTGCGGTGTCAACACCGCTAAGCGCGTCGTGAACTGCTGTCATGAGTCGCTCCGCCCTTGGAAACTCATCGGTTTACATGATTAGGCAAACATAGCGTGACTTTCACCGGTTGTAAACCGATCGGTGTACTATCGAGCTGTGAACGATGCCACATCGCAAACGCGTCCACCCGAAGGACGTGGGGCGCGTGAACGTATCGAGCGTGCCGCGGCCGAGCTTTTCTACCGCAACGGAATCCATGCGACCGGCGTCGAACTCGTCGCCCGGCGCGCCAACGTGTCCAAGCGCACGCTCTACCAACACTTCGCCAGCAAAAACGACCTCGTCGACAACTACCTTCGCGGCTTCGAAGAGCGCGGCGTACCCACCGAGAGGCGCCTGGACGACGCCGGCCTGCCCGCCCGGGAGCGGCTGCTGGCCATTTTCGATCTGCGCCGCTCCGAAGTGGTGCGAGGCTGTCCCTTTCACAACGCAGCCGTGGAATCCGCCGGGTCGCTGACGAATACCGATGAGATCGTGCGCAGTCACAAGCAAAAATTCACCCGTCGCCTCGTCGCCGTCGCACGTGAGGCGGGTGCACGGGATTCCCACCTGCTCGGGCAGCAGCTGGCCGTGCTGTTCGAGGGCGCCACGGCCATGGCGACTTCGCTGAACGACACCGCGCCGGTTGTACATGCCCGTGCGGCCGCGGCCACGCTGATCGATGCTGCGTTGGTGGGCGAACCGCGCTCTTGACGAGCTCGTCGCGATGCTGCTAGACATGGCCTGCGCCACAAATTTGGGCGATCGCCCAAAAGCGGCTAGGCGGAGGTTGCAATGGGCCGGATGGACGGCAAGGTCGCATTCGTGACGGGCGCGGCCCGCGGGCAGGGCAGAAGCCACGCGGTCCGGCTGGCGCAGGAGGGGGCCGACATCATCGCCGTCGATATCTGCCGGAAATTCGAATCATCGCCGGCATCCGGTGCGACCCCGGAAGATCTCGATGAGACCGCGGCGATGGTCAAGGACGCCGGAGGCCGCATCGTGACCGCCTCAGTCGACGTTCGTGATTTCGACGGATTGCGAGCGGCCGTTGACAGTGGTGTCGAGCTGCTTGGGCGCCTGGACGTCATCGTGGCCAACGCCGGGATCGGCACGACGGCGGGAAAGCTACACAAGACCGACGAGGCGCTGTGGCAGGAGATGATCGACGTCAACCTCAGTGGGGTTTGGAAGACGGTGAAGGCCGGCGTTCCACACATCCTGAAAGGCGATCGCGGCGGCTCGATCGTGCTGACGTCTTCTGTGGCCGGTTTCAAGGCCTACCCGCACGTCGGCCACTACGTCGCGGCGAAGCACGGTGTGATCGGCCTGATGCGTTCGTTTGCCGTCGAATTGGGTCAGCGCATGATCAGGGTCAACGCCGTCCTCCCGACACATACGAATTCTCCGTTGCTGATGAACGAGGCCACCTATCGCGCTTTTCGGCCGGAGTTGGAGGACCCTGGGCCGGACGACCTTGCGCCGGTATGCCAGAGCTTCCACTTCCTGCCGATCCCGTGGGTCACCCCCGAAGACGTCAGCAACGCCGTGCTGTTCCTGGCCTCCGACGAAGCGCGTTACATCACCGGCGTTGCACTCCCAGTGGATGCCGGCAGCTGCCTGAAGTAAGGAACTCCTCGATGACCGTCGCAAACGACACGGACGTCTACTACGACCCCTACGACGTCGGCATCAACACCGACCCGTATCCGACCTATGCGCGGCTGCGCGAAGAGGCCCCGATCTACTACAACGAGCGGTATGACTTCTGGGCGATATCAAGGCATTCCGACGTCGAACGGGCACTGGCGAACTGGGAGGTCTTCTCCAACCGCCGAAGTGACATCCTCGAATTGGTCCAGTCGAAATTCGATATGCCCCGCGGTGTAATGATGTTCCAGGATCCGCCCGAGCACTCGATGCTGCGCGGACTGATGTCACGCGTGTTCACCCCACGCCGGATGGCCGCCATCGAGGATCAGATCCGGCAGTACTGTATCCGGTGCCTGGATCCGCTCGTTGGGTCCGGGGGTTTCGACATCATCGCCGAGCTCGCTTCGATGATGCCGATGCGAGTGATCGGAATGCTCCTGGGAATTCCCGAATCCGAACAGATCTCGGTGCGCGACGCCAACGACGCCAACCTGCGCACCAGGCCGGGCGCACCGCTGAAGGTCGCCGACGCCGACTCCATCGCCGACGGCCGGATCTACGCCGACTACGTGGAATGGCGATCCAAGAACCCGTCCGACGACCTGATGACAACGTTGCTCAATGTCGAGTTCGACGACGAGCACGGGGTATACCGAAAGCTCACCCGCAAAGAGGTGCTGCGTTACACGCAGGTGGTCGCCGGTGCGGGCAATGAGACGACCGGTCGGCTGATCGGCTGGCTGGCGAAGGTGCTCGCAGAGCATCCCGGCCAGCGCAGGGAAATTCGCCAGGACCGGTCGCTGCTGAACCGCACCGTCGACGAGACGCTGCGGTTCGAGCCCACGGGGCCCCACGTCGCACGGTGGATGGCAAAGGATTTCGAGTGCTACGGCAGCACCGTTCCGGCCGGCAGCGCCATGCTGCTGCTATTCGGCGCCGCTAATCGCGACCCCCGCCGGTACACCGATCCGGACGCGTTCAACATCCATCGCGACAACATCTCGCACATCACCTTTGGAAAAGGCGTGCATTACTGCCTAGGGGCAAACCTGGCACGACTCGAGGGCCGCGTCGCGCTGGACGAGATGCTCAATCGCTGGCCCGAATGGGACATCGATTACGACACAGCGCAATTGGCGTCGACATCGACGGTTCGCGGCTGGGAGCGGTTGCGGGTCGTGCTGCCCTAAGGGGACCGGCGGGACTTCGGTGCCGGCATCTCATAGCGGTCCAGGAACCGGTTGACCAGCGCGACGGCCTCTTCGTGGCCTCCCGCCGACCCCAGTCCCTGCTCGAGTATCAGGGTGCGGCCGATCGAGGCGATGACGACCGCGATGGCCGCGGGCGGGAATTCGTCGGTGTCGATGCCGTGTTGGCGCACAATGAAGTTCAGCGCGGTGATCTGCTGCTCGCGCCACCGATCCGACCAGGCTGCGATCTCTGCCTTGATCTCCTTGCGGTGGTTGGCAAGTCCCATGAACTCCAACAGCAATCGGGTGTCCTTGGGTTCGGTGAGGGTGTCCCAGAAGGCGTGCAGCGGGCGGTCGGACGCCAGCGCTTTCTGCTGCCGCTCCAAATAGATGGCGGCGCCGCGGCGGAAAACGGCCAGATACAACTCGTCCATCGTGGGGAAGTAGTAGTGCACCAGCGCCGGCTTGACTCCGGCTTTGGCCGCTACCCGGCGCGACGTGGCTGCGGCGTAACCCTCCTCGACCATGATCTGGCTCGTGGCGTCGACCAGCAGGTCGCGAGTAGTCGAGTCGCGGGCCTTAGCTCGTTCGGAGGCGGTCACATTGTGGTCCTATCACACCGCCGGTTCCGCGACCATGTCGAAGAAGGCGGCCCCGGAGTCCGGGATGCGATTCTGCTTGAACACGTTGACCGCGTAGGAGACCAGAATCATCGAGTAAAGCAGGTGCAGGAGCCTCGCGGCGTCGTCCGGCAGCTCAGTGATGTCGAATCCATCCAGGTAGGCAATCGCCTCTTCGGCCCTCGGGGCGATGGCGTCGTAGAACCTGACGAGCTCGTCGTAGGGCTTCGACAGCCGCGCCTCGTAGCGTTGGGCCCGAGTCGGTAACGCCCAATCGGCGACAAACGGCTCGAGATCGGCGAACCCGTGCGGCAGTGCCAAATTGGTCATGACGACTCCCTGGCCTGGTAAGCGGCGACGGTGTCGCGGATGACCGTGTGGAACTGGCGGATGAGCAGTTCCTGGTCGCTGAGGTGGAAGGTGTTCTGTGCCCGCGTCTTCAGCGCCAAGTGCGTGGCCTCGATGGTGTTCACATCCTGCATCGCGAACTCAATCGTGCTGTCGACCACCAATTCCTGCGCCAGGCGATCGGCTGCGTTCGCGGGCGGCACGAAGTACATGTCGATCTCGTAGATGTGCGAATCGACGCTCTCTGGCCAGTAGGTGTAGGTGATGTAGTACCCGCGCGCCCAGATTTGGATCGAGATGTTCGGGAAGATCCAGAATTGGTCGTTGCCCCACGATGCGATGTTGCGGCGGTTCAGGAAATCAGGAGCCGGACCGATATCGGGGACATCGTCGGGCCCGAAAAGCCCCGCGCGGAACAGCTTGTAGACCCAACGTTGGTCCTGGCGGGCAGGTCCCGCGGTGCCGGGTTCGCGGGGCGGCAGCGGCGGCGGTCCGGGAACCGAGGTGAGCATGTGGGGCCGGAACAACTCGTAGTGGTAGGCGTCTACCGGCGGCACCATCTTCTCGGCTTTGGAGACGTCGGGGTCGATGAAGCGACCGTGCACATAGGGCGGGTGGTACCACTCGCACACCGAATCCACGGCCAGCTTCCAGTTCCCGTTGATGCGGGTGGAAAAGCCGTAGCGCTGTGTCATCTTGTCGAACGGACAGGCCTCGATGCCCAACAGCCCGTCGCCGAGGAAACTGCGCAGCGGCACCGGGTCGTCGGCGAGGTTGATGAAGATGAAGCCCGCCCAGACTTCGCAATGCACCGGCGGCATCCGCAGCGTGCCTTTATCGAGGTCGAAAAACTCGCCTTCGTTGGTGATGTGGTTGACCTTGCCGTCCAGGCCGTACCGCCAACCGTGGTACTTGCAGGCGAACGCGCGACAGGTTCCCGAGGATTCCCGCGCGGGGTGCTCCTGCCACACCACCTTGTTGCCGCGGTGGGCACACACGTTGTGAAACGCGTGCACGGTGTCGTCAAGATCGCGGGCGATCACGATCGAGGCGAGGCGCCCGGGCAGGTCGCGGGTGAAGTACGAACCCCTGCGTGGCAACCGCTCAATACGTCCGACGCACAACCAGTTTCGCTCGAACACCGCCTTGCGTTCGGCGGCGAAGAATTCTTCGGAGATGGAATCTTCGTAGCTGACCGGACCGGTCCCGAGTTCGGGGTAGTCGGTGGTGAACTTTCCCCTGCCGGTCGACAGTCGCTGTTGGATGCTTGTCACGAGGGCACTCCTTCACTGCGTTGACCGTCGCTGGTTGACCAGGGCTGGTCATCCCAGGCCCGGTCCAGCGGTGCCATCTCGCCGCCGAACGGGAAGAACGCTCGCTGCGAGTAGGTTTCCCGGACCAGGCCGTGGCCGAGTTCGTCGATGAAGGCCCGCTTGAGTGGATTGGTGAACAGCTGGCGTGAGTACCGCAACGTCAGCGGTGGGCGCTTGACCAGTTCGCGAGCGAGGTCCCAGGCCCGGTCCAGTAACTGGTCTTTGGGCAGCACCTCGTTCACCACACCCCATTGCATGGCTTCGGCCGCGCTGAGCCTCATGCCGGTCAACAGGAAATAGCGGGCGCGGGTGTGACCGGCCAAGAAGCTCCAGATGACATGTTGACCGTCACCGGGCACCTGGCCGCGGGGGAAATGCGATGCATCCTGGAAGTAGGCGTCCTCTGAGGCCAGGACGATATCCCCGAGCAACGGCACCTCGGAGTGCATGTTGCACGGGCCGTTGACGGCGCTGATCATCGGCACATCGACGTCGAGCACATTGGTGATGAGCTGCCTTGCATACCAGGCCTTTTCGTCGAGCTTGAGCAGTCCACGGGTGCCGGGCATCAGTAAATAATCGGGCTTTTCGACGGGGTCGCCGTTGGGCATCCGCCCCCAGTTGGCGTTGTAGTTCTCCCCGGTGCCGGTATGGATAAGCACTTTGATCTCGCGGTCCCCGGCGATATCGGCGAACACATCCGACATGTCGTCGTGTGCCCGCCAGTCCCACACCAGGGAGCCGCCGTTGGTGTGGCATTGCATCAACAAGATGCCGTCATCGGAGAGCTCCAGCCGATAGTTGGCGTACCGATCGTGGTACTCGCTGTATCTGGTCCGCTTTGCCATCGAGCTGTCCCATCCCTTGAGCGATCGCCCAAATATCCCATCTATGGTGGTGGCGGTCAAGGTTCACCGCCCGCGCAGGAGGGCCACCACCGGTGCGAAGGATTCGATTTGCGCCTGCTGCACCGTGACGTAATTGACGCCAAGGGTCTCCCGGCGCGAACACAGCGATTCCACAATGCTTTCCGGCGAGCCGATGAGAACGTTGGGATGGTCGCGCAACAGGTCAACAGAGATGCCCGTCGACTTGGCAACGCCGGCCAGCGCGGCTCCGGGATCGTCGGTGATCTCGGTGAAGTAGGGCGAACTTTCGACGTCGAGACGGCCGAAGCGCTCGCCGGCCGCGGCGCGCACGAAGCCGATCCGGCGCTGCGCGACCGCCTCCGGCTCCAGGCCGTCGGCATCGCGTTCCACGAACGGCACGCTGGACATGCTGACGATGTCGGCTTCGCGTCCGGCGAGCGAGAGGATCCGCTGTCCGCCGCCGCCGATCATGATCGGTGGGTGGGGCCGTTGCACCGGCCGTGGCCGCCCCGCGTATCCGCGCACCCGAACGAAGTCGCCCGAGCAGTCCATTTCTTCACCTTGCCAATGGGCCTTGATGAGCGAGACGACCTCGGCCAGCTTGGCGATGCGCCGACCGGGACGGTCGAAGTCGAGTCCCATCGCGGTGTATTCGACCTCGCTCCAGCCGGCGCCGATGCCCATTTCCAGACGACCGTCGGAGAGCAGATCGAGTGTCGCCGCTTCCTTGGCCAATACCGCCGGCACGTGATAGTCGATGCAGAACACCCGGCACCCGATGCGTAACTTGTCGCTGCACGCGGCCGCTGCCGCCATCGCCGCAATGGGCGCCAGGTCCTGGCGAGGCGTGCGCGCGGCTCGCTGCGCGGGTCCGGGTCCCAGGTAATGATCGGCAAGGAAAAGTGTTGAATAGCCGAGGTCTTCGACTTTGCGGACGGTATCGCGCCACTCGCGTCCCCCGGCGGCGTTGGTCGCCTGCACTGCGAAGCGAAACGGCGGCCGGTCCATCAACGGACCCTAAATTGCGCGGTCACCAAGAATCAACAATCGGCTTGACCGTGGTGGCACAGGGTGATAGGCATGTGAAGCCAACCGTTTGAGCGATCGCTCAGGAAAGTGGAGGGCTGCTTGAGCGCGAAGACAGCGGTCGTGACCGGCGGTGCGTCAGGCATTGGCCGTGCCGTCGCCGAACGGCTGCGCAGTGACGGATTTCGCGTGGCCGTCATCGATCTGTCGCCGACTGACGACGGGTTCGGCCAGGTCGCCGACGTCACCGACCGTGCGCAGGTCGACGCGGCGATGTCAGCGATCCGCGCCGAGTTCGGGCCAATCCTGGTGCTGGTCAACGCCGCCGGGGTGGAAGGCTTCAAGAAGTTTTTGAATATGTCCTTTCAGGAATGGTCCAAAGTGATCGACGTCAACCTGAACGGTGTTTTTCACACCATTCAGGCCGTGCTGCCGGACATGGTCGAGGCCGGATGGGGACGCATCGTCAACATCTCGTCGTCCAGCACGCACTCCGGGCAGCCGTTCATGGCCCACTACGTGGCGGCGAAGTCCGCGGTGAACGGCCTGACCAAGTCGCTTGCCCTCGAGTACGGTCCGAGTGGGATCACCGTCAACGCGGTACCGCCGGGTTTTGTGGACACGCCGATGCTGCGCAGTGCCGAGAGTCGGCGGCTACTCGGCGGAACCGTGGAGGACCACATCAATCGCACGCCGGTGCGCCGGGTGGGCAAGCCCGAGGATATTGCGGCCGCATGTGCTTTCTTTGTGTCCGAGGAAGCCGGGTACATCACCGGGCAGATCCTCGGCGTCAACGGCGGGCGCAACACCTGACATTCCGCCACGAGATCGCAAGAGATCCAAGGAGTTTGATGTACGACAGGGACGAACTCTTCATCGACGGGAAATGGGGGGCACCGGATTCCGACGCCGTCATCTCGGTGATATCTCCGCACACCGAGGCGGTCATCGGCCACGCGGCCAGCGCGGGACCTGCGGACGTGAATCGGGCCGTGCAGGCCGCGCGGGCGGCTTTCGACACCGGGCCGTGGCCACGCATGCGACCCGCCGAGCGGATCGACGCGATCACCCGGCTGGCCGGCATCTACAAGGAGCGGCGAGCCGACATGGCCGAGCTGATCTCGGCCGAGATCGGCGCTCCCATCGCCTTTGCCAAAAGGGCGCAGGTCCGCCTTCCCCTGACCATGATCTCGGCGTTCTGTGGTTTGGCCGGCTCCTACGAGTGGCAGCAGGTGCGTCCGGGGCTGTACGGCAAGGACATCCGGATTGTGAAGCAACCGGTGGGAGTGGTCGCCGCCGTAGTGCCGTGGAACATGCCGCAGTTCCTCACCGTCTGCAAGGTGGTGCCGGCGTTGTTGGCCGGCTGCTCGGTGGTGCTCAAGCCCGCGCCCGAGTCGGTGCTCGATGCGCAGTTGCTCGCCGAACTGGTCGCGGAAGCCGACCTTCCGCCCGGCGTGCTGAACGTGGTGCCCGGCGGTCGGGATGTCGGCGAATTCCTGGTGAGCCACGCCGGTGTCGACAAGGTCTCGTTCACCGGGTCCACTGCGGCCGGCCGGCAAGTCGCGCTCGCCTGCGCTGAGGGGCTGAAGCAGGTGAGCCTCGAACTGGGCGGCAAGTCGGCGGCCATCGTGCTCGACGACGCCGATCCCACAGCCGCCGCGGCCGGGATCCAGATGGCCAGCCTGGCCAACAGCGGCCAGGTGTGTAACGCGCTCAGCCGCATCCTGGTACCGGAGGCGCGCAAGGACGAGTTCGTCGATGCTTTGGCGGCCGGGATGGAATCGATGACGGTGGGCGACCCGGCGGACCCCAACACCCAGATCGGTCCACTGGCGGCGCAGCGCCAGCAGCAGCGGGTCTGCGGCTACATCGAATCGGGCAAGAGCGAGGGGGCGCGCTTGGTGACCGGCGGTGCTGACATGCCCGACGGTCTGCACACCGGTTGGTACGTGCGGCCGACACTGTTCAGTGACGCGAGCAATGACATGCGGATCGCGCGCGAGGAGATCTTCGGCCCGGTGCTGACCGTCATCTCCTACCGTGACGAGGACGAGGCGGTCCGGATCGCCAACGATTCAGAGTACGGGCTGGCCGGCTCGGTATTCACCGCGGACGTCGAACGAGGGTACGGCGTGGCGGCTCGGGTGCGGTCCGGAACCTTCGGTGTCAACGAGGGCTACATCATGGATCCGGCGGCGCCGTTCGGCGGTGTCAAGAGCAGCGGCTACGGCCGCGAACTCGGAACCGAGGGAATCGACAGTTACACGGTCAGCCAATCGATTTCCGCCGCCACGAACTGAGGGGGACGTCATCCGCCGTGATTCACGCCATGATTAGCGAAACGGCGATTGGGGAATGATTCTGGGGACCCATCCACAGATAAGGAAGAAGCGTGGCTCCCAGTTTTCAGGACGTCATCAAATCCAAGTACCTGCTTTTGACGACGTTCACCAAAGACGACCGCCCCAAACCGACGCCGATCTGGGGCGTGCCCGACGGCGACAAGCTCCTGGTGATCACCGACAACGGGTCCTGGAAAGTCAAGCGGATCAACAACACACCCCGGGTCACGATCGCCCGCAGTGCGGCACTGGGCAAACCCAGGAGCGAGCCCGTCGAGGCCGTCGCCCGGGTGCTACCG
>DATKEW010000429.1:0-3510 GCA_035511785.1 Mycobacterium sp. | reverse complement strand
TGCAGGTTGGCGCCGTGGCAGGACACGCAGGAGGTGTCGAAAAGCTGTTTGCCGGTGCGCAGCAGCGCCGAGGAAGACTCGTCGGCGACGGCCACCTGCGGGGTCGGGGTCAGCACAGCGGCCAGCCCGCCGGCAACGGTCAGCGCCATCAGCAGCAGCAGGCCGCCCGACAATCGGCGACGAAGACGCCGTCGCGCGCGATCATTTCGGTGACCTCGGGGCTTGCCGCCACCGGACCGGGTAGACCTCAGTTTCTTCAACCGAGCACTCCTGTTCATTCCTTTTTGAAAGCGCCGGCCTTCATCGGATGAAATAGATCACGGTGAACAGCGCGATCCACACGATGTCGACGAAATGCCAGTAGTAGGAGACGACGATGGTGGCCGTTGCCTGCGCCGGGGTGAACTTGGTCATCGCGGTGCGGGCGAGCAGGAAAATGAAGGCGATCAGTCCGCCGGTGACGTGTAGCCCGTGGAAGCCGGTCGCCAAGTAGAACACGCTGCCGTAGGCGCTGCTGGGAATGGTGGTGCCGTGCGTGGACAGGTGGAGATACTCGTAGGCCTGGCCCAGGATGAAGAACAGGCCCATCAGGAAGGTGATCACATACCAGCGTCGCATCCCGAAGACGTCGCCGCGCTCGGCCGCGAACACGCCCATCTGGCAGGTGAACGACGAAGCGATCAACACCAGTGTCACCGGTACCGCCTGATACAGATTCAGCTCGGTCGGCGGCGGCGGCCAGTTCCCGCCGGCCTGCGCACGGGCCGTGAAATAGAACGCGAACAGTCCAGCAAAGAACATGAGCTCGCTGGAAAGCCACACTATGGTGCCGACACTGACCATGTTCGGGCGATTCAGCGAATGCACCCGTGACGTGATCACAGTACCCGAGGTCCCCACAGCGCTGGTCACATCCGCAAGTATGACGCTTTGTAGTTGTCGAACTCTACCCGGGTCTGAAATTTTCGGAATTGGAGTTTGCGCGTCGCGCCGGTGCCGAATACCGGTGTGTTTTCGGCGGCGGTTGGGAGGCAGTTGGTTTCGTGGGACCATCGGCGCGTGGCTCTATCATCTGAGGCTTCTTCTCCCGGGGGGTCTTTCACGGGCGCTCCCGGGTCGGCGCCGTCATGGACGCAGGTCCTGGGCCGTTTGACGGACGGGCGGGAACTGGCGCGGGGTCAGGCCGCCTGGGCGATGGACCAGATCATGACGGGCAACGCGAGGCCGGCCCAGATAGCCGCCTTCGCGGTGGCGATGAAGATGAAGGTTCCGACCGCGTCCGAGGTCAGTGAGCTGGCCGACGTCATGCTCAGCCACGCTCGGCGGATGCCCGCCGACGCGATCCGCGACGACACCGTCGACATCGTCGGCACCGGTGGCGACCGCGTCAACACCGTCAACCTGTCCACCATGGCGGCGATCGTGGTCGCGGCCGCGGGCGTGCCGGTGGTCAAACACGGCAACCGGGCGGCGTCATCGCTGTCCGGCGGCGCCGACACGCTGGAGGCGCTCGGGGTGCGCATCGACCTCGGACCCGAGCAGGTCGCGCGCAGTCTCGCCGAAGTCGGGATCGGGTTCTGCTTTGCGCCGGTGTTCCATCCGTCGTACCGGCACGCGTCCGCGGTGCGGCGCGAGATCGGGGTGCCCACGGTGTTCAATCTCCTTGGGCCCCTGACCAATCCGGCCTGGCCGCGGGCCGGGTTGATCGGCTGTGCGTTCGCCGAACTGGCCGAGGTGATGGCCGGGGTGTTCGCCGCGCGTCGCTCCAGTGTGCTGGTGGTGCACGGCGACGACGGGCTTGACGAGCTGACCACCACCACCACGAGCACGATCTGGCGAGTGCAGGCGGGCACGGTGGACAAGCTGACCTTTGATCCGGCCGGATTCGGGTTCGCCCGCGCCGAACTCGACGAGCTGCTGGGCGGCGACGCGCAAGCCAACGCGGAGGGGGTGCGTGCGGTGCTGGCCGGTGCCAAGGGGCCGGTTCGCGACGCCGTCGTACTCAACGCCGCCGGCGCGATCGTCGCGCATGCCGGGCTATCCAGCCGCGCTGAATGGTTGCCGGCGTGGGAGGACGGGTTGGCCCGTGCCGGCGCGGCCATCGACTCCGGTGCGGCCGAACAGCTGCTCGCGCGATGGGTGCGGTTCAGCCAGCAGGTGTGAGTCCGGATCCCGACTGGCCTGCTCGCAGGCCAGTCGTGCCGAGCGCGCCGAGGCCGCCCACGCGGCCCAGGGGCCGGCTGACCGCAGCGGCGAGGCCCACCCGTCGTCGCCGGCTACCCGGACGATGCGCACTCCCGGGGTCGCCAACCAGCGTGCGATGAGAGCGGTCTCCTCCACCAGCGCGCCGCCGAGCGGGGCCGGCGCTCGCAGGATCGCCTGTGCGCCAGCGTGAATGGCGTCGACCACCGGCATCGGCGGCACCCCACGCCTGGCGGAGCCGGCCGCGGCGAGTTGGCCGTGGCGGATGACGGCGAGGTGGTAGCCGCCGGTGCCGTCCGGTGCGGCGGCGATGAGCTCGGGCAGCCCGGCCAGGGCGCGCAGCCGCTGGCCGCGCCACAGGGTCTCGATGGCGGTGGCGGTGCGGTCGCGCAATCGCGCGGCGCTCTCGTAGCGGCGATGCTCGGCCAGCGCGGCGACCTGACGCACGGCCGCGGCCAGTCCGCTGTTGTCCAGGCCGTCGACCAAGTCCGCGGCGCGCCGGGCCGTCTCGGCGTATTGCGCGGACGTCGCGTCCCGGGCCGCGGGGCACGGCGAGACTTCGAGCTCGGGGCAGGCCGGCCCGTGCAACGCCGAGCGCGCCAGTCGCGCGGTGCAGGTTCGAACCCCGGTGAACCGCGCCAGCAAGGCCGCGGTCTCGGCGGCGTCGGCACGGGACCGAAACGGGCCGACGGCACGGTCGTGTCGCGGCGCCCGCACCACCGACAGGCGCGGAAACGCCTCGTCGGTCAGCACCACCCACCACCACCGGTGCGGAAACCTCGACCGGCGGTTGTACGGCGGGGCGTGTGCGGCCAGCATCCTCAATTCGCGTACACCGGCCTCGAGCGAATGCGCGCACTCGACATGCTCGACCGCGCTGGCCAGCGTGACCATCTCCTTCATCCGGCCGCGGGGATCGGTGCCGTTGAAGTACTGGCTTACCCGGCGGCGCAGGTCGACGGCGGTGCCGACGTACAGCACCTCGCCCGACGGGCCGCGGAACAGATACACGCCCGGCCGGTGCGGCAGCCCGTCGGCGAGCACCCGCTTACGGCGCTGGGCTGGCGTCACGTCCGGCAGATACGAGCGCAGGTCGGCGTAGGTGTGCACGCCCTGGTTGCCCACTCGCTCGATGAGCGCGTGCAGTACGTCGACGGTGGCGCGGGCGTCGTCGAGGGCGCGGTGGGTGGGCTGTGCGGCGACGGCGAACAACCGCGCCAGGGCGGCCAGCCGCACGCTGGGGGCTTCCTCGCGGCTCAGCACCCGCCGGGCCAGCCGGACCGTGCACAACACCTGCGGTCGGGGCCA
>DATKEW010000428.1:0-2582 GCA_035511785.1 Mycobacterium sp. | reverse complement strand
CCGCCGATGGTGGCGTACTCGAAGCTCTGCGGAAAATGCCCGAGCGAGAAGCCGTGTTCGCCGAGCAGGCGTTCGGCGTCCGGACCGGTGACGCCGGCACCGAAAACGGCCTGGCCGGAGACCTCGTCGAGCGAGACGAGTTGGTCAAAGCGGCGCAAATCGAGTGACACCACCGCGCCGAAATCGCCGCGGGTGGGATTCAGGCCGCCGACGACGTTGGTGCCGCCCCCGAACGGGATGACGGCGATGCCGTGCTCCGAGCAGTAGCGCAGGGTCGCGCCAACGGCATCGTCGTCGCCGGGTAGCAGAATGGCGTCGGGCGCATCTTGGGGCCCTTTGTCCTTGCGCCGCAGCATGTCGACGGTGGACTTGCCGCCGGCGTGCAGCAATCGATCGCGGTCGGCGGTGCGGCAGTACCCGTCGCCGACGATCGCGGTCAGCGCCCCCCGATCCGCCTGAGACAACGCCGATGGGCGCAGCCGAACCTGATCCGGGCCGAGTTCGGGCGCATCCGAGTCTTCCAGGCCCACGGCCTGTTTCAGCAAGGTCCGGATTTCCTCGGAAAGTGGCTTGGCCGCGGCGGGATCTCCCCACGCGTTCCATTTCATCGGGGGGAGGAGTTGCTCGAGGTGCGTCATGCGTTACAGTATTACACATGCTGTCAATCAGTAATGCTCGCGCGGATACCGGAGAACGGATCCTTGCGGCGGCCGCCAGCTGTGTCGTCGATTTCGGGGTGGACCGGGTGACGCTGGCCGAGATAGCGCGGCGCGCGGGTGTGAGCCGGCCGACCGTGTACCGCCGCTGGCCGGATACCCGGTCGATCGTGGCGGCGCTGTTGACCCGGCACATCACCGACGTGATGCGCGATGCGCCGTTGCGCGGCGACGACCGGGAATCCCTTGTGCGACAAATCGTTACGGTGGCCAATCTGCTGCGTCGCGATGAGCTGGTCATGTCGGTGCTGCACTCGGAGTTGGCGCCGATCTATATCACCGAACGTCTGGGGTCCAGCCAGCAGATGTTGATCGACGCCCTCGCTGACCGGTTGCGGGTGGCCCAGCGTCACGGCAGCGTCCGCGCCGGCGACCCCCTGCAGATGGCCACCATGGTGTTGCTGATCGCCCAGTCGACCATCCAGTCGGAGCGGATCGTTCGGCCGATTCTTGATGCCGACGCACTGGCCACCGAACTCACCTACTCGCTGAACGGATACCTCTCGTGATGTCCACAGCCTTGAACGCCGCGCGCCGCGCGGCCGACCTGATGGCGCTGGCCGACGGCGAGCCGTTGGACGTCATCGTGATCGGTGGCGGCATCACCGGCGCCGGGATCGCCTTGGATGCCGCGTCGCGAGGCCTGCGGGTGGTGCTGGTGGAAAAGCATGATCTGGCGTTCGGCACCAGCCGCTGGAGTTCCAAACTGGTCCACGGTGGGCTGCGGTATCTGGCGACCGGCAACGTGGGAATCGCGCGCCGCAGCGCCATCGAGCGTGGAATCCTGATGACACGCAACGCCCCTCACCTCGTGCGCGCGATGCCACAGCTGGTTCCGTTGCTGCCGTCGATGGGCCATTCGAAGCGCGCTTTGGTGCGCGCCGGATTCCTCGCCGGCGACGCACTGCGCATGCTTGCGGGGACGCCGTCGTCGGTCCTGCCCCGATCGCGCAGGGTCCCGGCCCGGCACGTGGTGGAGATGGCTCCCACGGTTCGGCGTGACGGCCTGGACGGTGGCTTGCTGGCCTACGACGGGCAATTGATCGATGACGCCCGACTGGTCACCGCCGTCGCGCGCACGGCCGCGCAGCACGGCGCCCGGATTCTCACCTACGTGGCCGCATCCGAGGCCACCGGCACGTCGGTGCGGCTGACCGATCAACGCACGGGGGAGTCGTTCGACGTGTCGGCCGGTGCCGTTGTCAACGCGGCCGGGGTGTGGGCGGGTGAGATCGACGGATCCTTGCGGTTGCGGCCCAGCCGCGGAACCCATCTCGTCTTCGACGCCAGCGCCTTCGGCAATCCGACTGCGGCGCTGACGATTCCGATTCCCGGCGAGCTCAACCGCTTCGTGTTCGCCATGCCCGAGCAACTGGGTCGCGTCTACCTCGGGTTGACCGACGAAGACGCTCCCGGTCCGATTCCCGACGTGCCAGAACCGTCCGCGCAGGAGGTCACTTTCCTATTGGACACGGTGAACACCGCGTTGGGGACCGCGCTTGAGACCAGCGACGTCATTGGCGCCTATGCCGGCTTGCGGCCGCTGATCGATACCGGGGGTGCTGGTTTCGAGGGCCGCACCGCCGATGTTTCGCGCGAGCACGCCGTCGTCGAGTCGTCCTCCGGTGTCATCAGCGTGATCGGCGGGAAGCTGACCGAATACCGTTACATGGCAGAGGATGTCCTGGATCGCGCCATCGAACTGCGGCACTTGCATGCCGGAGAATGCCGAACGCGCAATCTGCCGCTGGTCGGCGCGCCGGCAAACCCGGGTTCGACGGTGCCGCCGATGGCCGGCCTGCCCGAGTCACTGGTCCTGCGGTACGGGGCCGAGGCGGCCCACGTCATCGCCGCTTCCACTTGCGA
>DATKEW010000427.1:0-4114 GCA_035511785.1 Mycobacterium sp. | reverse complement strand
TTTTACTACGCCCTTCGACCAGCACGGCCGTGACCACCAGCTGCGGCATTCCCATCGCTCAACCCTTGTCTTCGGGTGTAAACGATGTCCCGAGACAGCTGTGAACGATGTCATGAACTCACGCACCCCAGGCGGCTCAGGCCGGGGCCAGAAATCCCACTGGCCCCGACGCGATACACAACGCCAGCGCGGCGGTGTTGGCTCGCACGGTGATCGCGTATCCAGCGCCCGGCAGTCGGGCGAAGACCCGGTTGAGTCCGGGATGCACCGGAACTTTGACGTCGGGCCCCTGCGTCAGCGACAGCGTCATCGAGCCATCGCTGTTGGCCAAGTAGTTCAGTTCGACGGTCCAGTCGGCGGGTAGCAGCGGCCCGTCGAGGATCATCCGCGCCGGCTTATCCGATTGGATGAAATAGCCGCACCGCGGCATGGGCCCCGGCGCGATGGTGCGCATCCAGGTCACTCTCGCGTCGGTCAGCCGGCCCGAGCTATCCAGCATGCGCAATTGCGTTGTCGCCGTGGCGAATTCCGGCCTGTCCCGCAACAGGGCGAACATATGACTGGCCAGGTTCTCCGGCGCGGCCACTCGTTGCAGTACCAGCGGATCGACCTCCTGATCCAGCAGCGGTGCATCCGAGGACGAGTGCGCCGCGGCCAAACCGGCCCGGGCGTTGCGCAGGTACGGCTGGGCGGGGTTGTCACGCCAGCTAGTCAGAAACGTCGCCGTCGAGTACAGGCTGCTGGCCACGAACAACGCCGCCAAACCTGTCACCACAACCGCGCGCCGCGCCAATGCGTGCAGCCGGCGCGACGCGCCGCCGGTCCGGTTCGGGGCGCTGAACGCGACGGCGGCCAGCAGAGCCAGCACGACGACGAGATCCGGCAGATACCGCAGCGTCTGGGCGAGCTCCAGGGCGGTCTGCTTCGAAGACCGCATTAGATAGATCGGCACCTGGCACGCGACGGTGTAACCGGCCGCCGTCAGCCACACCAGACCGATGCGTTGTTTACGGATCAGCGACACCGCAAGCACCCCGAGCAGCACCAGCCAGCCAAGGGCCATCACCAGCGGCGTTGGCGTGGCCCACGGCGAGGCCGGTGCCCAGCGGTCCCAGTGCCACGGTCCGCCGGCCAGCCCCGGCACGATCCCGTGAGTGATCGATCGAAACAGCAGATCCCACGTCATCGCCAGGTCGGAACTCCAACGCTGCTGGTTGACCACGGCCAGATAAAGCGCTACCCAGCCGACGGTCAGTGTCAGCGACGCGATCCACAACCGCAGGCCGGCCCGCCACACGGTCCGCAGGGCCGCCCGGTCGCCCCGCACATGGCACAGCAAAGCGGCCACCGCCAATGCGACGAACGGGATCACCGCGGCCTTTTCGAAGAACAGCAGCCCGCCCGAGTAGACCAGCACGCCGGTCAGCGCGTAGCGCTGATTGCCGGTTCGGACCAGCAGGATCGCGTCGGCGCAGACCCAGGCCAGCGCCGCCAGCATCGGCAGCGAGTTCAGCGCTGCCGCCCACCATGCGAACCCAGGCACACCCAGCGGTGTGAACAGCGCGAACGTCAGCGGGATGAGAAGCACCCAGCGCCAGCCGAGGATGACGTGTAGCGCGCGCAACACTGCCAGCGAAGCCAGTAGCTGAAGCACCACCAGGCTGATGGCCGGCCCGGTCCAGTTCAGTGGCGCGAGCCGAGTGATGGCGCCGCCGATCAAGAAGGCGGCCGGCATGACGTGGCCGTCGTGGTCGTCGAACAGGTACGACGGCGACAGCAGGTTGTGGGTGCCGGCCTTCCCGATGAGAATCAGGTCGTCCCAGTAGAAGTAGCCCCCGAATGCCAGCACCCCGCGAATCAGCAGCTGCACCGCAATCAGCGCGGCCGCGGCCAGAGCGACCCGAGGTATTCGGGTCGTCCGCGCGGCCCGCCGGTATGGTGGGCCAGTGCGCACACTGGTGACCGGAGCAGCCGGATTCATCGGGTCGACGCTAGTCGACCGTCTGCTGGCCGACGGTCACGCGGTCGTCGGATTGGACAATTTCGCGACTGGTCGCGCGACTAACCTCGAGCATCTGGCCGACAATTCCGCCCATGTCTTCATCGAGGCGGACATCGTTTCCGCGGACCTGCACGCCATCCTCGACGAGCACCGGCCCGAGGTGGTGTTCCACCTGGCGGCCCAGATCGACGTGCGGCGCTCGGTGGCCGACCCGCAATTCGACGCTTCGGTCAACGTCATCGGAACGGTGCGCCTGGCCGAAGCGGCGCGGGCCACCGGTGTTCGCAAAGTCGTGCACACCTCGTCGGGGGGATCCATTTACGGCACGCCGACCGCCTTCCCGACCAGCGAGAACGAGCCCACCGACCCGGCGTCGCCCTATGCGGCGAGCAAGGTGGCGGGGGAGATCTACCTGAACACGTTTCGCCATCTGTACGGCCTGGACTGCTCGCATATCGCGCCGGCCAATGTCTACGGTCCCCGCCAGGATCCGCACGGGGAAGCGGGTGTGGTGGCGATCTTCGCCCAGGCGCTGCTGTTCGGTAAGCCCACCAAAGTGTTCGGCGACGGCACCCACACCCGCGACTACGTGTTCGTCGACGACGTGGTGGACGCCTTCGTCAAGGCCTCCGGAGACCTAGGCGGCGGGCAGCGCTTCAACATCGGCACCGGACTGGAAACCTCAGACCGGCAACTGCATTCGGTGGTGGCGGCTGCCGTTGGTGGACCCGACGATCCGGAGTTTTATCCACCGCGGCTTGGTGATCTGAAGCGGTCCTGCCTCGACAACCGCTTGGCCGCAAGGGTTTTGGGCTGGCACCCGCAGGTTCAGCTGGACGAGGGTGTGCGCCGCACGGTGGGGTACTTCCGCGACCTGCGGACCGTTTAGCGCGGTTCGGGCGCCTGCGCGCCCTCGAGCGCCACTGCGCGAGCGAGTCGCGCGTAGCGCAACTCCAAGTCCTTGAACCTCATGTAGGTGCTAAGCGTGGTGAAACTGAACGCCATGATCAGTGCGTAGAGCATGAGGTCGGTGCCGCGCCGGACCCCGAACCAGTGCGCGACCACGGTGGTGTCGTCAGGCCGCAGCACGGCATAGATGCCGCCCAGCACGAACAAGACATAGCCGACCTTGACCCACGCCCGAGATCGCGCATTAC
Source organism: Mycobacterium sp. (assembly GCA_035511785.1). Classification (GTDB taxonomy): domain Bacteria; phylum Actinomycetota; class Actinomycetes; order Mycobacteriales; family Mycobacteriaceae; genus Mycobacterium. Next base: position 955 of record DATKEW010000427.1, on the reverse strand, counting down.
GGCGAGACCGCAGCAGATAGACCAGCAGCGCGATGATCGACCCGATCAGCAGCACCTGAATCCAGTTCATCTTTCAGTCCTTTTCATCTCGGAATCCTCCCTCGCAGAAACCCGTCGAAGATGATGTTGACGCCATTGAGCAGGGGCTGACCCTTCGACTTCGAGTATTGGGTGTAGAGCACCTCGACCGGCAGTTCAGCCACGCGCCAGTGGTTTTCGGCGATCAACATGACGAACTCGTTGGCGTGGCTCATGCCGCTCATGGTGAGATTTAGCCCGTCGGCCACCGTCTTGTTGAAAACCCGGAGCCCGTTGTTGGTGTCGGTCAAGCCAAGCCGGCGGCCGCGCCTGCTCATCCGCGCTGCGGTCCGCAGCACGATTCGCTTCAGAAACGGCGGCCGGCTGCCCTGCGGCCGGCCGAACCGCGTTCCGATGACGATGTCGACATCACCTGCGCAGAGCCGCTCGATCATCGCGGACACGTCTTTGACGCGATGCTGGCCATCTGCGTCGAATGTGGCGAAAACCCGTGCGCCCGGCTGCTTGCGGGCGTACTCGACTCCGGTCTGGATGGCCGCACCCTGGCCCAGGTTGATCGGATGGCGCACCAAGTGAGCCCCCGCCCGGCTGGCGATCTCGCCGGTGTCGTCCGCGCTGCCGTCGTCCACGCAGACGACGTGGTCGAAGACCGAGCGCAGATCCGCTATCACCTCACCGATGACAGCGGCTTCGTTGAAGGCGGGAATGACGATCCAGACGCCGTGCGTTTCAGTGTCCATTCAAGCCCACAAGGTACACGCTGGCCCAGGCCGGATCAGCCGGCTGAGCGTCCGGCGCGCCCCAGCGCCACGAGATGCACGCCGATTCCCACCAGCGGACCACACAACAAGCCGACCACGGTGCGGGTCTGAAGCGGCAGCGGCAACAGCAGCAGCAGTCCCGACGCCACCGTCGC
>DATKEW010000426.1:0-7496 GCA_035511785.1 Mycobacterium sp. | reverse complement strand
GCGATACCCGGTGCGCTGCTGCCGCAGCGCAACCTCAACGCCGGCAAGGTCGACGACTACCTGGCCGCCCATCCGGTGATCGGCCCGTGGCTGAATCGGCTGCAGGCCTTCGACGTGTTCTCCAGCTTCTGGTTCAGGGCCGTCTACGTGTTGCTGTTCGTTTCGCTCGTCGGCTGCCTCACCCCGCGGATGGTCGAGCACGCGCGCAGCCTGCGCGCCACACCGGTCGCGGCCCCACGCAACCTGGCCCGGCTGCCCAAGCACGCCGGCGCTCACCTCGTCGCCGGGCCCGCGGAGTTGAACAGCCTGGCGAACACCATCGCCGGCCGGCTGCGCGGCTGGCGCACGGCCATCCGCCACCAGGAAGACGCCGTCCCCGAATCCGTTGAGGTCTCTGCCGAGAAGGGCTATCTGCGCGAATTCGGCAACCTGGTCTTTCACTTCTCGCTATTGGGCCTGCTGGTCGCCGTGGCCGTCGGCAAACTGTTCGGCTACGAGGGCAACGTGATTGTCATCGCCGACGGTGGCCCCGGCTTCTGCTCGGCGTCGCCCGCCGCGTTCGACTCGTTCCGCGCCGGCAACACCGTCGACGGCACGTCGCTGCACCCAATCTGCATCCGGGTCAACGACTTTGCGGCGCACTACCTGCCGACGGGCCAGGCCACCGCGTTCGCCGCTGACATCGACTATCAAGCCGGCCACGACCTGGCCGCGAACAGCTGGCGGCCCTACCGGCTCGAGGTCAACCACCCGCTGCGGGTCGGCGGCGACCGGGTCTACCTGCAGGGCCACGGCTACGCGCCCACCTTCACCGTGACGTTCCCGGACGGGCAGACGCGCACGTCGACCGTCCAATGGCGGCCCGACAACCCGCAGACGCTGCTCTCGTCGGGTGTGGTGCGAATCGACCCGCCCGCCGGCAGCTATCCCAACCCCGCCGAGCGCCGCAAGCACGAGATCGCGATCCAGGGGCTACTGGCCCCGACCGAGCAGCTGGACGGCACGCTGTTGTCGTCGCGATTCCCGGCCCTGAACGCCCCCGCCGTGGCGGTGGACATCTACCGCGGCGATACCGGCCTGGACACCGGCCGGCCCCAATCGTTGTTCACCCTGGATCCCCGGCTGATTCAACAGGGCCGACTCACCAAAGAAGCGAGGGTCAACCTGCGTGCCGGCCAAGAGGTCCGGATTGACCAGGGCCCGGCGGTCGGCACCATCATCCGCTTCGACGGCGCGGTGCCGTTCGTCAACCTGCAGGTCTCCCACGACCCGGGCCAGACCTGGGTGCTGCTTTTCGCCATCATGATGATGGCCGGGCTGCTGGTCTCGCTGCTGGTGCGCCGCCGACGGGTGTGGGTGCGTCTCACGCCGGTGACCGACGAGGCGGCGCAACCGGGGCCGGGTACCGTGAGCGTCGAGCTGGGCGGCCTGGCGCGCACCGACAACTCCGGTTGGGGTGACGAGTTCGAGCGGTTGACCGAGCGGTTACTGGCCGGGCTCGGCGAGTCCGGCGCCGTCGACCGGGCCGAACCGGCCCCGGCGGCCAGAAGGAGTTCTCAGGTGGACGTCACATGAACACCCTGCACGTCGACGTCGGCCTGGCGCGCTACTCCGACTGGGCATTCACCTCGTCGGTGGTGGCCCTGGTAGTCGCGTTGCTGTTGCTGGCCTTCGAGCTGGCTTACGTCGGTGGCCGCCGCGCGGAACACCGTGCGCAGGTGCTGGCGGGTTCGGTTGCCGCCGACAGCATCACCCCCGGCATCGTGGACGACGTTGACCAGCGGCCGTTCGACGAGCGCGTCGGGCGGGCCGGGCTGGCCGTGGCCTACCTCGGCATCGGGCTACTGCTGGCGTGCATCGTGCTGCGCGGGCTGGCCACCCTGCGGGTGCCCTGGGGCAACATGTACGAGTTCATCAACCTGACCTGCTTCTGTGGGCTGGTCGCCGGCGCCATCGTGTTGCGCCGCCCGCAATACCGCCCGCTGTGGGTTTTCCTGCTGGTGCCGGTGCTGATCCTGCTCACGGTTTCCGGACGCTGGCTGTACGCCAATGCCGCGCCGGTGATGCCCGCGCTGCAGTCCTACTGGCTGCCCATTCACGTGTCTGTGGTCAGCCTGGGTTCCGGGGTGTTCCTGGTCGCCGGCATTGCCAGCATCCTGTTCTTGCTGCGCACGTCGCGGCTCGGTGACCCCGGTGCTGAGGGTGCGCTGGCCCGTGTGGTGCGGCGGCTCCCCGACGCGCAGACCCTGGACCGCATCGCCTACCGCACCACGATCTTCGCGTTCCCGGTGTTTGGTTTCGGGGTGATTTTCGGTGCCATCTGGGCCGAGGAAGCCTGGGGCAGGTATTGGGGCTGGGATCCCAAGGAGACGGTTTCATTTGTCGCGTGGGTGATATACGCCGCCTACCTGCACGCCAGGTCGACCGCGGGATGGCGGGACAGGAAGGCGGCGTGGATCAACGTCGCGGGCTTCGTGGCGATGGTGTTCAATTTGTTCTTCGTTAACCTGGTGACTGTGGGCCTGCATTCCTATGCGGGCGTGGGCTGACAGTTAACAACCGACCCAAATAACTGCAACAAGGGGGAGTGCACGTGTCTGACCATCCAACGACGGGCGTGGGTGCGCCCGAACATTCGACCACCGAATTGCGGCCTCAGGCGCCATCACCCCAGCGGCCTGCCGAACACGCCGGCGAACCGCAGGCAGAATCCGGCGACGCCCCGACCCGGGCCTTCGCCGGATTCCGCACCGAGCGGCGGGTCCCCGGACACGAGCGGCGGGAGACGGCATCGCCCACCCCACCCGCCCCCGCCGGAATGCCGCCCTGGGATTCCACACCGGTCACCGGCATTCCGCGGGTCGATCCGATGGCCTTCGGGGCCTACTACAACGGCCCGGCCGACGCCCCGCCCACCGAAACCCCGTACCGCCCCGAACACGTCCCGCACTCGCCCTATCCGGAACTGTCCACCGGGGTGCTGCTCCGACCGGTCAAACCGCCCCCTTCGGAGGGCTGGCGCCGGCTGCTCTACGTGCTGTCCGGTCAGCTGATCAACCTGGGGGAGAGCCCGCGGGCCGCCCGCCACAACAATCTGGTGGCCCAGGTCAACCGGCCGCTGCGCGGTTCCTACCGGATCGCGCTGCTGTCTTTGAAGGGTGGCGTGGGCAAAACCACGGTCACCGCGATGCTGGGGTCCAGCTTCGCCTCCCTCCGCGGCGATCGGGTGGTGGCCGTAGACGCCAACCCCGACCGCGGCACCCTGAGCCACAAGATCCCGCTGGAGACGTCGGCCACGGTGCGCCAGCTGCTGCATGACGCCGGAACCATCGAGCGCTACAGCGACGTCCGCCGTTACACCTCGAAGGGCCCCAGCGGGCTGGAGGTGCTGGCGTCGGACACCGATCCGGCCATATCGGACGCGTTCAGCGCCGACGACTACGCCCGCACCCTGGAGATCCTGGAGCGGTTCTACGGCCTGGTGCTCACCGACTGCGGGCCCGGGCTGTTGCACTCGGTGATGTCATCGGTGCTGGACAAGGCCGATCTGCTGATCGTGGTCAGCACGGGATCCATCGACGGCGCGCGCAGCGCCTCGGCGACGCTGGACTGGCTGGAGGCGCACGGTCACGAAGAGAAGGTCCGCAATTCGATCGCGGTGATCAATGCGGTGCGGCCGCGGACCGGCAAGGTCGACATGAACAAGGTGGTCGATCACTTCTCGCGGCGCTGCCGCGCGGTGCGGCTGATACCGTTCGACACTCATCTCGAAGAGGGCGCGGAAATCAGTCTGGACCTGCTGCGACGGGGAACCCGCGAGGCGCTTACCGAGCTGGCGGCCGTTGTTGCCGCTGGGTTCCCGGGCGACCAGCGCAATCCGGGAATCGCTTAGCGAGGGTTGTTGTCCCCGTGTCCTAACCGCCGCAAGAACTCTGGATCGTCGTCGGGTCCGATAACGCGCGTCTTCGGTCGGATAATCTGTGACCGCGCCGCGCGCCAGCCAACGTAGATCAGCGTCCCCAAGATCAGGACGAGCAGCAGGTAGAGCACTCAGCACCTCCTTTGAGCGAATATACGCGCGCCGTAGGCTCGAACCGTGTCAGAAGAGCCTAGCGACAACAGCACTGGGGACCACTCAGACGATCAGACCCGCCGCGGCGAGCGCACGGGAAATCGTGTCGTCGTCGACGTTTTCCTGTACGCGGCGGCGCGGTTGCTGCTGGTGGTCGCGCTCGCCGGTGCGATCTATGGGATCGCCCGATTACTCGGGGTGACCCAGTTCCCCATCGTCGTCGCGGCATTGTTCGCGTTGATCATCGCGATGCCCCTGGGCATCTGGCTGTTCGGCCCGCTGCGCCGGCGCGCCACCACCGCGCTTGCCACAGCCGGCGAACGCCGGCGCGCCGAACGCGAACAGCTGCAAGCCCGGCTGCGTGGTGAGGCCGTGCAGGCCGAGGCTTCCGACGCGCGACCCAACGAGAACTGAGATCGCACACTCAACCGTTCGGCATCCGTACGACCTGTGCGGCATAGCTCAGGCCCGCGCCATATCCGATCAGCAGGGCCAGATCGCCGGGCTTGGACGCCCCGGTTGCCAGTAGTTCGGCCATCGCCAGGGGAATGGAAGCCGCCGACGTGTTTCCGGTGTGCTCGATGTCGTTGGCGACGATCGCGTCCGGCCGCAACCCCAGGTTCTTGGCCATCACTTCGTTGATTCGGCTATTGGCTTGGTGAGGGATGAACGCGTCTATCTCATCGGGTCTGACGCCCGCGGCGTCCATGGCCTGCCGACCCACTTTGCCCATCTCGAATGCCGCCCAACGGAACACCGCGCTGCCTTCCAGCCGCAGAAACGGGCGTGGGCCGGATGGCTCGTCCGTGTAGTCGATCCAGTCGATGTCCTGGCGTATGGCGGTGGCCTGACCGCCGTCACTGCCCCAGACGGTCGGTCCAATGCCTTGAAAGGGCGTCCCGCCCACCACAACTCCCGCGGCGCCGTCGGCGAAGATGAAGCAGTTGCTGCGGTCGTGCATATCCACGGTGGGGGACAGCTTCTCCGAACCGATGACCAGCATCTTGGCAGCGCTTCCGCCGCGGATCATGTCGGCGGCGACGCCGAGCGCGTATCCGAAGCCCGCGCATCCCGCTGAGATGTCGAATGCGGGCACATTCGTGGCGCCCAACGCCGCAGCGACCGCCGGGGCGCAAGGCGGGGTCTGCAGAAAATGGGTGCTGGTGGCCACGATCACGCCGTCGACGTCGGTTGCTGTCAGTGAGGCGTTGGATATCGCCTGCTGGCCGGCCTCGATGGCCATAGAACCGGCGGATTCTTCGCGAGCGGCGAACCGGCGCGTCTTGATTCCGGTTCGCGAGTAGATCCACTCATCGGACGAATCGATGTTGCGACATAACTCTTCGTTGGTGACCACCCGTTCGGGGCGGTATGCCCCGACGCTGAGCAATCCGACGTTCTTGACTCCGCTGGTAGCGGCGATTTGCTTCATACCCGTCCTCGGTTGGTCTTAACAAACTCTAGGCTGTTCGTAAAGGCCCGTTGCCCGTTTCCGCTCGTTCACAGGCAGCGCTTTGGACAAAGCCGTATGGGACTAGGCGGCGAGCGCCAGCGCGGCCGCCACCGCGGTCGCCCACACGATCATCGCCAGCCCGGTGTCGCGCAGCACCGGGATCAGCTCGGGCCCGCCGCGCCCGGATCGCACCGGCCGCGCGGCGCGCAGGGCCAGCGGCGTGGCCACCAATCCCACCGCACACCATGGCGTCGCCAGCATCAGCACCAGTGTCAAAACCCCGGCGGTCGCCAGCAACGCCTGATACAGCACCCGGGTGCGGGCATCGCCCAGCCGAACCGCCAGGGTGATCTTCTGCGACTGCGCGTCGGTCGGGATATCCCGCAAGTTGTTGGCCACCAACACCGACGACGAGAGCGCCCCGATCGACACCGCCAGCACCAGTCCCACCCAGTCCACCCGCAATGCCTGGGTGTACTGGGTGCCGAGCACGGCGACCAGGCCAAAGAACACGAACACCGCGACCTCGCCAAAACCCGAATACCCGTAGGGTTTTGACCCGCCGGTGTACAACCACGCCCCGGCGATGCAGGCGGCGCCGACCGCGATCAGCCACGGCGAGCTCAGCAGCGCCAGCACCAGCCCGGCCACCGCGCCAACCGTCAGGCCGGTCACCGCCGCGGTCAGCACCGATCGCGGGCTCGCCAGCCGCGAGCCGACCAGCCGCACCGGGCCGGCCCGGTCGTCGTCGGTGCCGCGGATGCCGTCGGAGTAGTCGTTGGCGTAGTTGACGCCGATGACCAGCGCTACCGCGACGGCCAGCGCCAACAGCGCTTTCCACCACACGGCGGAGTGCAGCCACGCCGCAGCGCCGGTGCCCGCGACCACGGGCGCCACGGCGTTGGGCAGGGTGCGCGGGCGCGCCCCGGAGATCCACTGCGCGAAACTGGCCACCAAGGCATCCTGCCGGTGCCCCGCGCACGGGATCAAACGAGGGGCATGGACACAATGGGCGAATGCTCGGAGTGATCGGCGGCAGCGGCTTCTACACGTTCTTCGAATCCCCTTTTGGAAGCCAAGTCCGCGACGTCGACGTGGACACCCCGCATGGCAAGCCGAGCGCCCCGATCACGGTCGGCACCGTCGGGGAGCGCGAGGTCGCTTTCCTGCCGCGGCATGGCGCCAAACACGAATACTCAGCGCACACCGTGCCGTACCGGGCCAACATGTGGGCGCTGCGCAAGCTGGGCGTGCGACGGGTTTTTGCGCCGTGCGCGGTCGGCAGCCTGAATCCCGGAGTCGGCCCCGGCACCGTGGTGGTGCCCGACCAGCTGGTGGATCGCACCAACGGCCGTGCCGACACGTACTTCGACTCCGGCGCTGTCCATGTCGACTTCGCCGATCCTTACTGCCCGACGTTGCGCTCGGCGGTCACCGGCCTGCCCGGTGTGGTCGACGGCGGCACCATGGTGGTGATCCAGGGGCCGCGGTTTTCCACCAGGGCAGAGAGCCGCTGGTTCGCCTCCGCCGGCTTCAGCCTGGTCAACATGACCGGCTATCCGGAGGCGGTGCTGGCCCGGGAACTCGAAATATGCTATGCGGCAATCGCTTTGGTGACTGATCTGGATGCCGGTGTCACCACGGGCGAGGGTGTGAAGGCCACCGACGTGTTCGCCCAATTCGAAAAGAACATGGAGCCGTTCAAGAAGCTGGTGCAGGCGGCGATCGCCGAGGTCGCCGCCGATCGCACCTGCACGCAATGCCTGGCGCACACCGGCGTCACGTTGCCGGCGGAGCTGCCATGAGGGTATTGCTGACCGGGGCCGCCGGTTTCATCGGATCGCGGGTGGATGCGGCGCTGCGGGCGGCGGGCCACGACGTGGTCGCCGTCGACGCGTTGCTGCCCGCCGCGCACGGCCCAGACTCGGTGCTACCGCCGGGATGCCGAAAGGTCGACGTCCGCGACGGCGA
>DATKEW010000425.1:0-3598 GCA_035511785.1 Mycobacterium sp. | reverse complement strand
GGAATCAGCGACGGGTTGTCCACGATCTGCCGACGCTGGTCGGGGTGTTCGGCCAGAAGTTGCCCCATGAAACCGATCAGACGTGTCGTCGTCTCGTTGCCCGCACCGGCAATCATATTGGTGTATTGCAACACCTCGGTCCGGGTCAGCCGCCGAGTTACTCCGTCGTCCTCGAACTCAACGTTGAGCAGCTGCGTCATCAGATCATCGGAGGGGTGTTCTACCCGCCAATCGATGTACTCGGAAAACATCTCGTAGCTCTGCTCCAAAAATTCTTCTGTGACCACCCTGAATGTGCCCTTTTTCAGCGTGAGTTGACGTCCGCCGCGATCACGGAGTGCTTCCTGATTGTCTTCGGGGATGCCCAGCAGGTAGCCGATCGTGCGCATCGGGACCATCGCACCGAGATTTGCGATGAAGTCGAACCCGCGGGTACCCACTAGCGGGTCGAGTGCACGCACACAGAAGTCCCGCGTCAGCGGCTCGATGGCCTCCATCCGTCGCGGCGTGAAAACCCTTGAGAGCAAGTGGCGATGCAGATCATGAATCGGCGGATCTTCAAAAAGGATGATGCCGGGCGGAACCTCGATACCGCTCATGATGATATCCATGGTGGTGCCGCGACCCGACCTGTAGGCCTCCCAATTCGTCAGCTCGCGGGAGACATCCTCATAGCGGCTCAACGCGTAGAAGTTGTACTTGTCGTTGTGGTACAGGGGGGCTTCGTCGCGCAGCCTCTTCCAGATCGGATAGGGGTTGTCGTCGATGTCGAAATCGAACGGGTCGTAGTAAACCGCAGTGCTGGTCATGATCCCGTCTTTCTCTCGGATAGAGCCTCAGGCAACACAGCGTCGCCGACACGTTTGAGATATGGCCACGCAACTTCCGGCGGCAGGCCACCGCACAACGGGGCCAGGTTGAGTATCTGCCCGGCGCGGACCCGCGAGATCGCTTCTGGGACAGAGATAATCACGTGCGATGCCGCTGCCTCGCGCAGCTCGGCGACGGTTGACACATGCGAGAAACCCGCCGAGGTCTCGTTGCCGGGGTTCCACTCGGCATACATTCGCGCATCGTGGAGCAGATGCTCACCCAGCTCCGCCCAGGCCTGGTCCACGTCATCGGCGACGAAGACGACCGAGGGGGTGTGGCGGTCGGGAAGGAATACCGGCCCCGGCTGGTGTCCGTGCCGGCGGCAGGCGGCTTCGTAGGCCTCCTGCATACCGGCGGCGTTCGCGTTGGCCAGCAGGCCCAGGCCGTATCTCCCCGCCCGTCGGGCCGCCGCCACTGTTCCGCCACCCCACATCAGCCCGGGCCCACCGGCGGTCAGGGGCTGCGGTGTGACCGTGATCCGTCGTCCGTCTTGGATGACTGTTTCGCCGGTGAGCAGTCGGCGCAGCAGTCCGAGCTTCTCGTCGGCGAGCCGCCCGCGATCCTTGAGCGCCACGCCGAAGTGCTCGAACTCCTCGGGCCGATACCCCAGGGCCAGGATGTAGGAAGTCCGCCCGCCGCTCACGATGTCGAGGACCGCCATGTCCTCGGCGAGGCGTACCGGTTCGTAGAACGGAAGAATCAGGATCAGGCTCAGGGCCAGTCGCTGTGTTCGCGCGGCAGCGGCCGACGCCAACAAGAACGGGGACGGCAAGTAGCCGTCCTCGGACCCATGATGTTCACAGAAGACGGCGGCGCCGCCGCCGTGACCCTCGTCCCACGCGCACATCTCGGGCACCGTGGCATACAGCGCAGCCGGGGGCGCACCCCAGCCGGGGGCCCGCATATCGAAGCGCAACGTGAACACACCCAGCTCCTAGCCAACCTAATCTTTGTCCCACGTACGCTACGTCGGTTCCGAGATCGGCGTCAACGTCGTGTCAAATACGTGTCGCGGCAGGGTCGTCGGGATGTCCAGCGAGCTGAGCAGTCCGGGGCGCGCGTCAACGACGTACGGGATCGCGTTGACCACCCGCATGGCCGTTGACACCATGGCAGCGTGCCCCGCACCGTGGCCCTCGGCCTCACCGAGCGTCATCACACAGTGGATGTCAGGATCGCCGTCGATGTCGACCCGATAGGTCGCGTCGAACTCCGAGGCCGGCCAGTCGGGGGCGACATCGCGGGCCATCCGAATGACGTGCTCGATCACGATGGCCTCCCTGCCGTTGACGACTCCAGCGGCCCGGGTTCGCACCGCGCCACAGGTGCCCGCCGTGATGGTGCCGAATGCCACCTCGATGTCCCGATCGGTCAACTCACGATCGAGAGAACCGTGCACCCGCTCCACCTCGACGCCGAGTCCGCTTGCAATCAGGCATATCGGTGCCTTCCAAGCCATCTCGATGAACCCGGGTGTGGAGAGCATGGGTTCGAAATCCAGCGGGCGGCCGAAGCCCATACCGTCCATCATCACGTCGGCCACCGGGTAGTGGTTGTTGAGCGCGACCTCGCAGGCGGTGATGGTCTGGATGTTCTTTGACTGTGTTGTCATCAGCAGCGCGAGTTGATCGGAGGCGAAACCGGGAAAGATGCCCGAAGCGTAGAACGAGGCACCGCCGGCCCTGGCCGCCGCCTCGAGCTGGTCGCGCCAGTCCGGGGCGAAATATGACGGCGGATGGACCAAGCTCGTCGACGACGTCGACACCACATTGATCCCGGCCCGCAAGAGCCGCAGGTAGTCAGGCACGGCGGCCCCATCGCGTTCTGGACCGCTCGCGGCATAGACCACACAGTCGGGCGCCAAGGCGATCAGTGCATCGGCATCGTTGGTGGCCGCCATGCCCAGCGGCGCTCCCCCGGCCAACTCGCCGGCGTCCTTGCCGACCTTGTCAGCCGAATGCACCCACACGCCAACGAGTTCCAGATCCGGTCGACGGCTGATGGCATCGATCGCGATCGCCCCGACTCCCCCGGTGGACCACACGACGGTACGCAGAGGCCTCTCGATTGACACCAGCGCTCTCCTTACTCGCCGTGGCCTCGCGCTGCGGCGGCGGCGGCGCGCTCCAGATACGGCCATGCCACATCCGGTGCCACGCCACCACACAGCGGGTGCAGCGGCAGCGGTCGACCGCTGCGCACATATTCGGTCGCCTCGTCGGGTGTGAAAATGCGGTACGGACCGCCCTCTTCACGGAGCGCGGCCACGCTGTCGGCCCGGGTGATGCTGGTGACCGAATCGTCGTGCGGCCGATAGGAAGCCGCCGTCACCGCGTCGTGCAACAGGTGCGGTCCCAGCACATTCCATGTCTCGTCGACGGCCTGCTCGTTTTCGGCAACGAAAACCGCTGTCGGAGCACCCCGAACTGGAAACTGAATGATTCCTGGTTCATGTCCGTGAGCGCGGCACTGAGCTTCATAGAACTCCTTCAGACCCTGCGATTCCTTCTGGGAAACAAACCCGAACCCATAACGGCCGGCACGTCGGGCCGCGGCCTTGCTACCACCGGCGATCAGCACCATAGGTCCGTTGGCCGACCCGCACGGCGGGGTGATGCGGACCGAGCGGCCCCGATATTCGACGGACTCACCGCGCACCAACGGGCCAAGCACGGCCAGGGTCTCGTCGGCCACCCGGCCGCGGGTGGTCATGTCGATGCCGAAA
>DATKEW010000424.1:0-2344 GCA_035511785.1 Mycobacterium sp. | reverse complement strand
CGATTGGGCTTCGCCGCCGATCCCGAAATCCACTCGTCGCAAGAGGTTGCCGTCGCCACCGCGCGCATCGACTCGCCCATCGGGGCGATCGAGCCCGGGCAGGTCGCCGGACGCCGCTTCCACTGGGAGGCCGTCGTCGGCGACAAGGTGGTCGTCCGGATCACCGTGAACTGGCTGATGGGTCAGGAAAACCTTGATCCCCCTTGGTCTTTCGGGCCCGCGGGGGAGCGCTACGAGATCGAAGTGCAGGGCAATCCCGATGCCTTTGTGACGGTCAAGGGATGGCAGCCGGAAAGCGTCGAGGCAGGGCTGGAAAGCAACCCTGGGGTCGTCGCGACCGCAGCCCATTGCGTGAACGCCATCGCCGCGACGTGCGCCGCGCAGGCGGGCATCCAGAGCTTCTTCGATCTCCCGCTCATCACGGGCCGGGCCGCCGCCAGCTTACGAGCAGACAATTGAAAGTCGTTACACCGACGGCAGCCTGATGCAGCTGCCGTGTTCGGTACGGTCGAGTCATGTGTCGACTGTTTGGCCTGCACGCCGGGACGGATGTGTGCGCCGCGACGTTTTGGTTACTGAACGCCCCGGACAGTCTGTCCCAGCAGAGCAGGCGGAACCCGGACGGCACGGGCCTGGGCGTCTTCGACGAGCGCGGTCGCCCGCAGGTGCACAAACAGCCCATCGCGGCTTGGCAGGACGCCGATTTCGCCACCGAAGCACATCGGATGACCGGCACGACGTTCATCGCCCATGTTCGGTATGCGACGACCGGTTCGCTCGACATCCGCAACACCCACCCGTTTTTGCAGGACGGCCGGATCTTCGCGCACAACGGTGTGCTCGAGGGGCTGGATGTCATCGACGAGCGGCTGCGCGAGGTCGGCACCGATGACCTGGTGCTGGGTGATACCGACTCCGAGCGGGTGTTCGCGTTGATCACCGCCGCGATCCGCGCCCACGACGGTGACCAAGCGGCTGGCCTGGTCGAAGCCATGAAGTGGCTTGCGGTGAATGTGCCGATCTATGCGGTCAACGTGCTGCTGAGCACGGCGACGGACATGTGGGTGCTGCGATACCCGGAGTCGCATGAGCTGTATGTCTTGGAACGCCACGACGAACCCCAAACAGCGTCACCCGGTCCCGAATTCGACTTGCGCACCATGCGAATTCGCGCGCGATCAGAACATCTGTGCACTCGGCCGTCGGTGGTGTTCGCATCCGAACGGATGGACGACGACCCGCGGTGGCGTCTTCTCGAACCGGGGGAGCTGGTCCACGTCGACGCCGCGCTGCGGACCACCCGAAGGCTGGCGCTACCCGAGGGGCCAAGCCATCTGCTCCGTCGGGAGGATTTGAGCAGGCCGGTCCAGGACGCGCAGCACGCCCTGCCGAGCACTCCGCGGCCAGCCTGACGCCGGCTGCTGGTTCAGGTTGCGATGATTGCGTTGGACGAGGCCGACGGGTTGAGTTCGCGGAAGGGGTCGTGCGCGCGGACGGCCAGTAGGTCGGCCAAAATGGCCTCGAGCGATTCCTGCGTGTTGTTCCTCACTGATGACACCCAGTTTTCGACCGACGCGCCGGCCGGTTTCGCGGTGTCGATCGCTTCACCGAAATGTAGATACATTCGTTGGGGTCGGGGGATGAGGGTGGGGCCGATGCCGCGCATCAAGGGCATCGCCATGTCGGCCTTGCCGGTTAGCTTCGTGCTGATGCTCTGGCTGAGCCGGCCCAGCGCGCTGTCGCGGGCGACCAGGCTCTTGTAGACGTCATCGCCGCCGACCAAGCCGACGGGGACGACCGGATAATTGTTTTCCACGGCGACGCGCGCGAACCCAGAGCGGCCATTCCAGTTCAGGTGGTACTCCTCGCCCTTGAACTTGGCTATCTCACGGCCGCCGCCGGGGAACACCAGGATGGTCTCGTTGTGTCGCATCAGCTCTCGTGCAGTTTCGGGGGAGCCGACGACGCCGCCGTAGGCAGTAATCAGGTCGCGGCCAAACCCTCGCTGCTGCCCGAACCGGCGATCGGCCAGCGGCCGAACCCGGACGCCGATCGCGCGACGCACGAAATGCGGAATCAACAACACCTCGCCGCCCACGAACTGTGTGTGGTTGCCGACCAGCAAGAACCGGCCGTCGGCCGGCAGCATCTCCAAACCACTCACGTAGGGCCGGGATAGGTCGATGAGGGGCGCAATGCCGTCGTGAACCCTCTCGAGCGCACCACGCAAAATCTGCACGCGGCGCGGGTGGTTGATCACTGCATCGACGTCGATGGTCTCGGTCACGAGATCCTCCCCTTCAGCTGGGCATAGTGCGTTGACACATCGCAACTTTCAAAGCCT
>DATKEW010000423.1:0-8102 GCA_035511785.1 Mycobacterium sp. | reverse complement strand
GGACGTCGCCGCCACCGGTGAGGCCGTGACCTCGCTCGGTTCGGCATCGCTATCGGGCACCAGTTATGCCGCGCCGGTCGTCAGTGGGCTCGCCGCACTCATCCGGGCCCGGTTCCCGACAATGACCGCGCGACAAGTGATACAGCGCATCGAGTCGACCGCGCATCATCCGCCCGCCGGGTGGGATCCGGTCGTCGGCAACGGCACGATCGACGCCCTCGCTGCCGTCAGCACCGACCCGATTCCGCCCATCAGCACCTCCAAACCAGGGCCGGCGCCGGTGCCGATTCCTCCTCCTCTGGCACCGGCGCCGCCCGATCGTCGGGCCCGCAACACCGCCTTGAGCGGCGCGGCGATCTGCTTGGTTGCGCTGGTGGCAGCGCTGGTCGCCGGCGCGGCCAGGGGCCGGTTACGGGGGTCGCGCCACAGTGTCCCGGGCGACTGACGCGTTCTGCCTGCTCAATTCGGGTCCGGATGGCAAGGCCGCCAACATCGGCCAGGGTGCTGGGAGCGCAGCTACCCGCAGTCCGAGGTCGTGTGCCGCGTCGTCGTCGCGAATCACGAACCGCACCCCGGTGTCGGTGACGAGGTACCGTGCGCCTCCTGGTCCGTCGCTCCGCACATAGGCGCTTCGGGCGGGCGGCAGATATACCGCGTCCAGCGCAGGACCATGTCCGTCGGCCTGTGACAAGGCCACGGGCACCTGACCGGCCGGTAGCGGCAGCCCGCTTCCGGCCAGGAAGGCAACGTCGGAGTGCGCGGAAGCCGCAGGCGCCCGAGTCACGCACACGGTGGTATCGGCAGTCTGCACGTCGCCGACGCTTAGCGCGCGGTCGGGGAAACTCGCAATCGGCAGGGTGGTGACGATCGGCGTGGCGCGGACCGCGTCGGGCGCCACCGTGATGATGTTGGCGCTGCCCTGCGAATTGCTGAAGCGCAGCAGGTCCGCGGTCAGCTGGCCGATTCGCTGCACACCGGCTGCCAATACGACGTAATACTCGTCACTATCGGCACGCGCGATGCGCAGCACACTGCCTACCGGAAATCCGGGCAGCCCGGCGGCCTTTGCGCCCGAGCCGCGAATTCGCGGAGCCGTTATCGGCGGCGCCTCCGGGACGGCCCGCAGCAACGACTGCGAGACGAGATGCGGCACGTGGCCCTCCAGCCTCAGGGCACGGACCACCCCACCGTCAGCAAGGTCCACCACCGCCCGTTGCCCGTTGTAGAGCAGGTAGGCCGGCGAACCAGCGCCCGGAGCGACGAGGATGGCCTGGTCGGGAGCCAGCTGGCGGATCGAGGGTCCCCCGGTGCGTCCAATGACGATCGTCGTCGCCGTATTACCGTCCGTATCGCAGATCGTCCACGCCGATTCATCGCGAGACAGCGGCGGGCCGAGCAGCTGCGGCGCACCCGGAATGCCGAGCAGCGGACCGCGTTTGGTGCGCCCCAATTCAGACTCGGGCACCGGCTGCGGGTTGGCATCGGTTGCCGCGATCAGCCGTGCCGAGGCCAGGTTCAGCACCGGATGCCAGGTATCGCCCACCCGCACGTACAGCGCCCCGGAATCTCGACCCATCACAATGCGTGCGTGATCAAACGCCGCCTGTGGCCGTAGCAAAGCAAGAAATGCACATCCCGCCACGGCGATGGCCGACAGCGCACACCCGACCGTCAGCGATACCGTCCGGGCGCGCAGGGATTGGCCGGCCATGCCGGTATCCCCGGTCAGCAACGCGCACTCGATGCGACGCAGCAGGAATCGGTAAGCGCCGATTTGCAGGCGGGTTGTCGGTTGGCGGGGCACTGAACGGTCCAAAATCCCCCCGCGCAGTTTGTCGAATCCGGATTTGCGTTTCACGTTAAGCCGCAGGTCGAGGGCGCTGTGTAGGTTTATCCACAGGCCGCCCGAGTTTCGACTTTCCCGGATCCGGGTAAAATTTCGGGGTGTTTACTCACCGCATACGTAGCGCTCGGGCGGGCAGCGCGCGATCAGCAGGTCGCTGGGTCGGCCTGGGCGCCTGCGCATTCGTCACCGCCGCGGGCCTGCTCGCCTTTCCCAGCACGACGCCGGTCGCCTCTGCCGATAACTGTTCGGACGCCGAGGTCGTTTTCGCACGGGGCACCAACGAGCCGAATGGCATGGGCCGGGTCGGCGACGCCTTCGTCGACTCGCTGCGCCAGCAGGCCGGCGGCATGAACATCTCGACCTACGGGGTGAACTACGCCGCCAGCAAGCTGCAGTTGCACGGCGGCGACGGCGCCAATGACGTGATCAACCACGTCAAGTCCACCGTGTCGAACTGCCCGAACACCAAGATCGTGTTGGGCGGTTACTCGCAGGGTGCGAGCGTGATAGACATCGTGGCCGGCGTTCCCATCGGCGGCATCAACTGGGGCAGTCAGCTACCGCCGGAGCTCGCGAGCCACGTCGCGGCGGTTGCCACGTTTGGCGACATTGCTGACCGCGCCGGCGGATCGCTGCCGGCCCAGAGCGCGATGTTCGGTTCCAAGGCGATCGACCTGTGCAACCCCAACGACCCGATCTGTCACGCAGGCCCGGGCAACGAGTGGAGCGGGCACACCGAGGGGTATGTGCCCGTGTACACCACTCAGGCCGCGGCTTTCGTCGCGTCCAGGCTTTTGGCCGGGTCTGGTCAGCAGGTACCCGGCTACGGGCCGCCGCAGGGATACGGCCCGCAGACGCCGGGGTACGGCCCGCAGTCACCGGGGTATGGCCCGCAGTCACCGGGGTATGGCCCGCAGTCACCGGGGTATGGCCCGCAGACCCCGGGGTACGGTCCCCAGTCACCGGGCTACGGGCCGCAGGCGCCTGGGTCTGGCCCGTCGATACACGACACTGTGCCGTCGGCGCCGCCCACGCCTGCGCCTACGGCGCCAACGCCTGAGCCTGATTTGGTCTCGGCTGTTCACTGACGAACGGTAGAGACCTAGCCGAACCGCCCGCGATGATCCACTGACGATATCGGCTGGCCCGTTAACATCGGCCCGTGGGGTCAATCGCTGAAAACTGCGTGACCGGTTTCGCGGCCACAGCGTCACTCGCCACCGCGATGGCGATTACCCTTGCGGCGGCAGCCTTTCCGTTGACTCCAGCGGCATCGGCCGCGTGCCCGGGTGCCGAAGTGGTTTTCGCTCGGGGCCGAGAGGAACCACCCGGCGTCGGTTTTGTCGGCGGCGCGTTCGTCGCTGCGTTGCAAAGCAAGGTGCATGTGCCCGTCGGATCCTACGGGGTCAACTACCCCGCCGACGTCGATCCCGCCAAGGGCGCCAACGACATGAGCGCCCACGTTCAATCCATGGCGAAACATTGCCCGGACACCCGCGAGGTGCTCGGCGGCTATTCGCTGGGTGCCGTGGCGGCCGACCTCGTTGTCGCGGTGACCAAACCGGGATTCGGGTTCAGCAACCCGCTGCCGCCGGGCCTGGATCAACAGGTCGCAGCGGTCGCGATGTTCGGCAACGGCACCCGGCGCATTCTGGGCCCGGTCCCCGATTTCAGCCCCGCCTTCGCGAGCAAGACGATCGACCAGTGCGCAAGCGGCGACCCGATCTGTTCGAGTGGCACGAATTGGCCGTCACATCTGCAGCCGTCGTACATCAACTCCGGACTGGTCGATCAGGCCGCCAGCTTCGCCGCCGCCAGGCTCTAGGGCGTGCGCAGATCCCGGGTGATCAAGACGCGCGACGCGAGCTCGTCGTCGGGTGGATAGTCGACGCCGATCAGCGTCAAGCCATGCGCCGGCGCGGCCGCGAAATCGCTGGACCGGTCTGTTGCGTTGAGCAGGTCGCGACACCAGGTGACCGCGCGCCTGTGCTCGCCAACGGCCAGCAGCGCCCCCACCAGTGACCGCACCATCGACCAACAGAACGCATCGGCAGTGACCTGCGCGATGATCAAATCGCCCTCACGTGACCAGTCCAGCCGCTGCAGATCGCGGATAGTGGTGGCCCCATCGCGCTGACGGCAAAACGCCGCAAAGTCGTGTAGCCCCAACAGATCTCGCGATGCGACGCTCATCGCGTCCAGGTCCAGGACCCGCGGCCACGCAGTAACGTAGCGCGCCCGCTGCGGCTCAACGCCGTAGGGTGCCGTCGACAACCGGTACACGTAATGCCGACGCAGCGCCGAGAAGCGAGCGTCGAAACCCGCTGCGGCGCGGGCGATCCGGAGGACCCGGACATCGGTGGGCAGGAACCGGCCCAACCGCCGCAGCAGCGGCAGGAATTCCGGTTCACCGGCACGCGGCGAGCGCGGATAGGCGTTCGGTAACGCGTCGCCCGGCACGTCGACGTGGGCCACCTGTCCGGTGGCGTGCACTCCCGTGTCGGTGCGCCCGGCAGCGCGCAGCCGCACCGGGGTGCGGAAAACCGTTGTCAGCGCCTCATCGAGGACACCGGCGACAGTGCGCTGCCCGGCTTGAGCTGCCCAGCCTGCGAAATCCGTTCCGTCGTAGGCGATGTCAAGCCGCAGACGGACGGCCTCGTCAACTGTCGGTGGCCTCATTAGGCTCGTCGGCCGGGGCCTCCTCGGCCGCCTGGGCTTCCGGCTCAGCCTCGGCGGCGGCCTCTTCGGCGGGAGCTTGCTCTGCGGTTTCGGCAGCGGCCTCCTCGGCAACGGCCTCCTCGGCAGCGGCCTCCTCGGCAACGGCCTCTCCGGCCTCGGCCGCAACCTCCTCGACCGTCGGGCCCACCGCCTCTTCGGGTTCGACCGCCGCCACCGGCGCCTCAGCCTTCTTCGAGGCTTTCAGCCGACGCGCCCGATCGGCCTCCGAGGTCACCGTCTTTTCCCGCACCAGTTCGATCACGGCCATCGGGGCGTTGTCGCCCTTACGCGCCTCGACCTTGATGATGCGGATGTATCCACCCTTGCGGTCGGCGTAAAACGGCCCGATCTCCGCGAACAAGGCGTGCACCACATCCTTGTCGCGGATCTTCTTCAGAACCTCTCGACGGTTGTGCAGCGTACCCTTTTTCGCGTGCGTGATCAGCTTCTCCGCGTACGGCCGCAGCGCACGGGCCTTCGGCTCGGTCGTCTTGATCCGACCGTGCTCGAACAGCGACGTGGCCAGGTTGGCCATAAGGGCCTGCTGGTGCGAAGACGACCCGCCGAGGCGAGGCCCCTTGGTGGGCTTGGGCATTGCTGACGCTCCTGTCTAGGGATTCTGCTGAGTCCAATTGCCCGGTTCCTCAGCGGGCCGAACGGCCCGCATCGTCACCGGAGGCCAATTAGAGCTGTTCGGTTTCGGCGTAGTCCTGGTCGTCGTAGGCACCCTCGGTGGACCAGGTACCGGTGGCGACGTCGTAGCCCGCAACCTCGGACGGGTCGAAGCTCGGCGGGCTGTCCTTGAGCGACAGACCCAGCTGGTGCAGCTTGACCTTCACCTCGTCGATGGACTTCTGACCGAAGTTGCGGATGTCGAGCAGGTCGGACTCGGTGCGCGACACCAGCTCGCCGACGGTGTGCACACCCTCGCGCTTGAGGCAGTTGTAGGACCGCACCGTCAGGTCCAGGTCGTCGATCGGCAGCGCGAACGACGCGATGTGGTCGGCCTCCGCCGGCGACGGCCCGATCTCGATGCCTTCGGCCTCGACGTTGAGTTCCCGTGCCAGGCCGAACAATTCGACCAGGGTCTTACCCGCCGACGCCAGCGCATCGCGGGGGGTGATCGAACTCTTGCTCTCCACGTCCAGGATCAGCTTGTCGAAGTCGGTGCGCTGCTCGACACGGGTGGCGTCCACCTTGTAGGTCACCTTCAGCACCGGCGAGTAGATGGAATCGACTGGGATACGGCCGATTTCGGCGCCCGAAGCGCGGTTCTGCACCGCCGGGACGTAGCCGCGGCCACGCTCGACAACCAGCTCGACCTCGAGCTTGCCCTTGTCGTTCAGCGTCGCGATGTGCATGCCGGGGTTGTGCACCGTGACACCGGCGGGCGGCACGATGTCACCCGCGGTGACCTCACCGGGACCTTGCTTGCGCAGGTACATGGTGACCGGCTCGTCCTCCTCCGAGGACACGACCAGACCCTTGAGGTTCAGGATGATGGCGGTGACATCTTCTTTGACACCGGGCACGGTGGTGAACTCGTGCAGCACGCCATCGATACGAATGCTGGTGACCGCCGCGCCGGGAATCGACGACAGCAGGGTCCGCCGCAGCGAATTGCCCAGGGTGTAACCGAATCCCGGCTCCAAGGGCTCGATGACGAACTGGGACCGGTTGTCGGTGAGGATCTCCTCCGACAGTGTGGGTCGCTGTGAGATCAGCATGGTGTTTCTTCTTCTCCTTCTCGGCAACCGCTATTTGATGCCGTTAGGTGTTCCGCTCCGGCGGATGCCGGCCCGGAAGTCTTACTTCGAGTAGTACTCGACGATGAGCTGCTCGGTGAGCGGCACCTCGATCTGCGCACGCTCGGGCAATCGGTGGATGAGGATCCGCTGGCGCTCCCCCACGACCTGCAGCCAGCTCGGCATCGGACGTTCACCCGCGGTCTCCCGCGCGATCTGGAACGGCACCGAGTTCACCGACTTGTCCCGCACGTCGATGATGTCGTACTGCGACACCCGGTAGCTGGGGACATCGACGCGCACGCCGTTGACCGTGAAGTGGCCGTGGGTGACGAGCTGACGCGCCATCCGGCGGGTGCGAGCCAGCCCGGCGCGGTAGATCACGTTGTCCAGCCGGCTCTCCAGGATCTGCAGCAGCTCGTCACCGGTCTTCCCGGGACGGCCGGCCGCCTCTTCGTAATAGCGGCGGAACTGCTTTTCCATTACGCCGTAGGTAAAGCGGGCTTTCTGCTTCTCCTGCAGCTGCAGCAGATATTCGCTTTCCTTGATCCGCGCGCGGCCGTGCTGGCCGGGCGGGTAGGGACGCTTCTCGAAGGCCTGGTCGCCGCCGACGAGATCGGTGCGAAACCGACGCGATTTGCGAGTGATGGGTCCGGTGTAACGAGCCATGATTCTCTCCTAGACCCTTCTAGACTCTTCTGCGCTTAGGCGGACGACATCCGTTGTGCGGCTGGGGGGTGACGTCAGAGATCGCGCCGACCTCCAGGCCCGCGGCCTGCAACGACCGGATCGCGGTCTCCCGGCCCGAGCCGGGGCCCTTCACGAACACGTCGACCTTGCGGACTCCGTGCTCCTGGGCCTTGCGTGCGGCGTTCTCGGCGGCCAGCTGAGCGGCGAACGGGGTCGACTTGCGGGAGCCCTTGAAGCCGACATTGCCGGACGACGCCCAGGCGATGACGTTGCCCTGCGGGTCGGTGATCGTCACGATCGTGTTGTTGAACGTGCTCTTGATGTGAGCGGCGCCGTGCGGGACGTTCTTCTTTTCCCGCTTACGGGTCTTGTGCTGCCCCTTCTTGGGCGCCGCAGCACCACTTGCCTTCTTCGGTGGCATCGGTTACCTGGCCTTCTTCTTGCCTGCGATGGTGCGCTTGGGGCCTTTGCGGGACCGCGCGTTGGTCTTGGTCCGCTGACCGCGCACCGGCAGGCCGCGGCGGTGCCGCAGACCCTGGTAGCAGCCGATCTCGACCTTGCGGCGGATGTCGGCCTGCACCTCACGGCGCAGGTCGCCCTCCACCTTCAGGTTGGCTTCGATGTAGTCACGCAAGTGGGTGACCTGGTCGTCGGTGAGATCCCTGGTGCGCAGGTCCCGGTCGATGCCGGTGGCTGCCAGGATTTCGTTGGAGCGGGTACGACCGATGCCGTAGATGTAGGTCAGGGCGATCTCCATCCGCTTATCGCGCGGCAGATCGACGCCGACTAGTCGAGCCATAGGTGGCGTTTCCTCTTATCTCGAGCGGAGGTCTGATCCCAGTCCGTTCCCGTATTACCGGGGCCCGGCCTCCGTCCGGGCGCGGATGAGCTGGCCCATCTCGTATAGATGCCAGCCTGCTCACTGGTGCTGGGAGGTCTGCATTCAGTTGTTGAAACGCCCCGCTAGCCCTGTCGCTGCTTGTGGCGCGGATCTGAGCAGATCACCATGACCCGCCCATGCCGACGGATCACCCTGCACTTGTCACAGATTGGCTTGACGCTCGGGTTCACCTTCACGGCTGTTTCGATCCTGTTCTGTCTAC
>DATKEW010000422.1:0-4416 GCA_035511785.1 Mycobacterium sp. | reverse complement strand
GACCAGGATCTGCAGAAACACTTCGCCCCCCTGGCCGATGCGTTGACCAAGAACGAAGATGCCATCGTCGCCGAACTCAATGAGGCACAAGGCGAGGCGGTCGACATCGGCGGCTACTACAAGCCGGACAGCGACAAGGCCACGGCCGTGATGCGGCCGAGCAAGACGTTGAACGATGCACTGGCGGCTGCACAAGGCTGACACCGGCTGCGGGCGATCCCGACCCTAGCGGACGACCTCGCGGTGGCCGGCATCCAATCGACGGGTCCAGCCGCGCGCGTCCAGATGTTCCAGCAACGGGATCGCGACCCGCCGGGTGGTGCCAAGGGCTTGCCGCGCTTGGCTCGTGGTGAACGGCTGTTCCAGCCCGGCCAGCTCCCGCATCGCCAGCGCTGGTGCGTTGGGCAGCAGCACCACGCCGTCGCGCAGCCGCAGCAACCGCCCGGCGCGCTCGGCCGCGGCCAGCTCGCGGGCGCCGAGCCGCAGCGCCGACAGGTCGTCGGCCTCGGGCGCGTGGAACGGCTGGGCCCGCAGCCGCGCCTCCAGCTCCCCCACCGCCGCCTCGGCGCGACCGAGGTCGTCGCGAGTACCGGCCGCCCGGATGTGCCCGCCCGCCTGCTCGAGTCCCGCGTCGCGGGCGACCGCGCCCAGGAGCGACTCGTCCGGCAGGCCCAGCAGGTCGCGTGCGGCGCCACGAGATAGGCCGTCCGCCAACGGATCTCGAGAGTGCAGTTCGTGCACCGCGGTCCGAAGCCGCTGCCGCCAGGCGTCGTACGTCGCGGTGTGCACCCACCAGCCATCGAGCATCCGAACCCCCGTGGGCGGCTTGGCATCCCCGGATAGCAGGCCCAGCCGACGCAGGTGGCTCTCCCGCACCGCACCGCGACGAGCCACCTCGGTCCCAACGTCACCGCCGGCATCCATACCGGCCAGCGCCTCGGACCGGCGCGCGCTGTCCCCGCGTCGCCGCAAAGCCGGCGGTTCGGCGTCGAGCACCTGGGCGCCACCGAGCACTTGACTGCTGCCCGGATACCGCAACACCAACCGGTCACCCAGTACCAGCGGCAGCCTCCGGCCGAGGGTGAGCCGGCCGTGGTCGTCGTCGAAAGGTCGCAGCCGGGCGGGCATCGCCGCGGTTCCGACATGCACGACTAGTTGCGCCGGCGCTTCGGTCAATGGGCTGCCGGTTATGCGCCGCACGTCGAGCGTCCGGGTGCTCGGCCACGCGTCGGGTGTGACCAGCGCGTCGCCGCGGTGGACGGCGTCGCGGGACACGCCGCGCAGGTTGAGCGCCACTCGAGCCACCGGTCCCAGCGTGGGGTATGGCTCGCCGCGGCTCTGCAGACCGCGGATCACCACCGAGCGCATGCGTTCCGCGCCGAGGACCTCAAGCCGGTCGCCGCGGGCGAGCGTGCCGGCGGCAAGTGTCCCGGTCACCACGGTTCCTGCGCCGGTGATGGTGAAGGAGCGATCGACCCACAGCCGCACCCGCGCCGTGGTCTCGGGCCGGGGCACCTGCGAAAGGACACCGTCGAGGGTGGCGCGTAACTCGGTCAGTCCGGTGCCGTCGACCGCAGACACGATGACGCCCGGCGCGCCACGCAAACCGGTCTCAGACAGCTCCTCGCGGGCCCGCGCAAGGACTTCGTCGGCAGCTTCGGGCGCCCGATCGGCGCGGGTAATCACGATGAGGCCATGCCGAATGCCCAACGCGGCCAGCGCGTCTCGGTGATCGCTGGATTGCGCCTGCCACCCTTCGTCGGCGGCGACGACGAAGCAGACCACCGGCGCCGGGCCGAGGCCGGCCAGGGTGTTGCTCAGGAAGCGATGGTGGCCGGGTACATCGACGAACGCGACCTCGCGACCCGACGCCAAGGTGGTCCAGGCGAAGCCGAGGTCGATGGTCAGCCCGCGGCGCCGCTCCTCATCCCACCGGTCGGGCTCCATACCGGTGAGGGCTCGGATGAGGGTGCTCTTGCCGTGGTCGACATGGCCGGCAGTGGCGACGACGTGAGTGCTCAGCGGTCGTCCTGCAGTCGCGCCAGCGCTGCACGGACAGCGGCCAACAGGCGATCGTCGTCGGACTCGGGTATGCAGCGCAGGTCGACCAGGCAGGCGCCGTCATGCACCCGCGGCAGCACCGCGGGGTCACCCGCGCGCAGGTACTCGGCCGCGGGCTCGGGAAGACGAACCGCCCATCCGGGCAGGGGCACTCCAGGGGCTCCGCCTCCGCCGACTCGGCCATCGTGCGCGACGACGGACGCGCCCACCGCCACGGCGAGATGCTCGGCCCGGACACGCAGCCGTTCGGCATCGGCGTGCAGCGCCTGGATCACCGGCGACGTGCCGGCGCGGACGGTTGCCTCGAGCGCGGCGAGGGTGAGTTTGTCGGCCCGGACCGCGCGCGCCAGCGGATGGCGCGCCATCCGGGCAACCACGTCCGCGCGGCCGAGCACGATGCCCGCCTGCGGACCGCCCAGCAGCTTGTCACCGCTCGCGGTAACAACGTCGGCGCCATCGGAAAGCGCGGTGGCCGCATCGGGCTCATCGGGCAGCAGCGGGTCGGGCACGAGTAGCCCGCTGCCGAGGTCCGCGACCAAGGGCACCCCCTTGGCCTCGGTCAACGCCCGCAGGTCGGACAGGGCGACGGCGGTGGTGAAACCTTCTACGCGAAAGTTGCTCTGGTGCACCTTCAGGACGCATCCGGTCTGCGGCCCGATCGCCTCTGCGTAGTCCTTCAGGTGCGTGCGGTTGGTGGTGCCCACTTCACGCAGGCGGGCGCCGGTCGACGCGATCAGGTCGGGCAGCCGGAACCCGGCGCCGATCTCGATCAGTTCCCCGCGGCTGACGACCACTTCGTTTCCGGCCGCCAGCGCGGTGGTGGCGAGCACCAGCGCGGCGGCGCCGTTGTTGACGACGAGGGCGTCCTCGGCCGCCGGACAGGCGTTGAGCAACGCTTCGCGGGCGGCGACCCCCCGCTTGGAACGGGTGCCTGTGGCGAGGTCGAGTTCCACGTCGACGTAGCCGCTGGCGGAGTTGAGTGCCTCGACCGCGCCCGGGGCGAGCGGGGCCCGGCCCAGGTTGGTGTGCACGATGACACCGGTGGCGTTGAGCACGGGCCGCAACGTCGTGGTGGTGCGCGACGCCAGGGTTGCCACTAGGGCGTCCTCGATCTGGTCGGGTGCTAGCTCACCGCGCCGAGCCTGGTCCTGGACATCGCGCACCGCCGCTTTGACGACGTGCTCGCCCAGCCGGGTTCGGGCCCGTTGCGCAGCCGGGAGCGCCAGCAACTGATCTGTGCGCGGAATCAGTCGGCGCGGGTCGACCTGCGTCACCTACTTTCGGCCTCCTCGATTCGCGGAGGCGGACGGGAATCGAACCCGCCAGGCCGAGCTGCTCGACCTCACCGGTTTTGAAGACCGGGGGGACCACCAGGAACCCAAACGCCTCCACCGGACAAACTAGCCCGACGTCTGCTGCGGCGTCTTGCCACATCCGCCACATTGGCCTCTCCGGGGTACGGCGCAAGGCTCGTGTGGCTCATGTGGCTGGCGCTCTCATAGGCTCTCGGCATGACTCAGACGCGCCTCACGGAGTACGCGCACGGCGGTGGTTGTGCTTGTAAGATCCCGCCGGGTGAGCTCGAAGAGGCGGTCCGCGGCCTGGTCGGGCAGTCCGGCGGCGACGTGCTCGTCGGGCTCGACGACGGCGACGATGCGGCCGCGGTGTTGGTTGGTGATCTCGCGGTGCTGTCCACCGCGGACTTCTTCACGCCGGTCGTCGACGACGCCTACGACTGGGGCCGGATCGCCGCGGCCAACGCGCTTTCGGACGTCTATGCCATGGGCGGCCGTCCGGTCGTCGCGATCAACCTCGTCGGTTGGCCGCGCGATGTGCTGCCGCTGGAGCTGATGACCGAGGTGCTGCGCGGCGGGTTGGCGGTGGCGTCGGAGGCGGGCTGCCCGGTCATCGGTGGCCACTCCATCGACGACCCGGAGCCGAAGTACGGGATGGCCGTGACCGGTGTGGCCGACCCGGCCCGGCTGTTGCGCAACGACGCCGCCGAACCGGGCCTGCCGCTGACCCTCACCAAGCCGCTCGGTGTCGGGCTGCTCAATAATCGGCACAAGCGGACCGGCGAGGTCTTCGCAGAAGCGGTCGCGACGATGACCCAACTCAACCGCGCCGCCGCCGAGGCCGCGCTGGCGACCGGCGTGCGCGCGGCCACCGACGTGACCGGCTTCGGGCTGCTCGGGCACCTCTACAAGATGTGCCGGGCGTCGGGCGTGGGCGCCGTCATCGACCTCGCCGCGGTGCCGGTGATCGAGAGCGCCCGCGACGCATTGCGCGATGGGTTCGTCTCCGGTGGGACTCGCCGCAACCTGGACTGGGTCCGGCCGCAGCTGCGCTGCGCGC
>DATKEW010000421.1:0-5273 GCA_035511785.1 Mycobacterium sp. | reverse complement strand
CGTACTGGGCGGCCTTCTCCTTACTCCCGGCCTGCAGCGCATAGTTGTTGGTGTGCAGATAGACTGCGATCTCTAAACCGCCGCGAAGGCAGTTGGGGCAGTCACCCAGTTCACGCATAACGAGCCGATAGCTGTCTTCGTTCCATTCGATCAGGCTGAGCATCATCCGGTGGACCCGAATCCAATTGTCGGAGCATGTGTGGGATTTCATGATTCCACGACCTCGCCGGCATCGGCATCCTCGGCCTCGGCTTTCAGCGCGGCTAGTATCGTGTTTAAGCAGTCGTAGCTGTCGAGCCGAAAATCGGTGCTGTACAAAGCGTCATCGGTGTATTTCGCCGCCTGGCGTGCCATCAGCACGTGCGCTCGCATGTCCTCGCGGACCTCCGCAGGTAAATCCAAAACAAACTCGTCCACCATCTGAGTGTAGAACTGCGGAAACCGAAAACCTATGGGAATCAGCCTGATCGACCGTTCGCCGTCCGCGCTGTGATCCTGGTGCAGCAGAACCTCCGATCATGCGAATTCGACATCTGCTGCGGCACTGCGCAACTCGTCGGGCGCGGTCTCATCATCGACGACGTCACCGAGCACCTGGCTGGCCTTCACCAGGGTCTCGCGGTGTAAAATCAGTTGGTCGCGTTTCATGTTGCGGCCTTTCGCTCGCAGGTACGCGGTCCCATGGCTGCCATGTGCCGCAGAGTACACCGTTAACTTAACAACTTCGACCTGAAAAAATCGGCGCGTTGATCCTTAGGTTGGGGGTGCTGAACAGGGAAGATGGCCTCAAGCCCTTGTGCGAGAAGGGATTGAGGCCATCGTGTTTCGTACTGTAGGCGATCAGGTGTCGCTTTGGGAGGCAGTGCTTCCTGCGGAGTTGTTGAAGTTGCCCGACGAGTTGGCGCGGGTCGACGGGTTGCTCGATGATCCGGTGTTTTTCGCCCCGTTCGTGCCGTTCTTCGATCCGCGGATCGGTCGTCCGTCCACACCGATGGAGACCTATCTGCGGTTGATGTTTCTGAAGTTTCGGTACCGGCTGGGTTATGAGTCGCTGTGTCGGGAGGTCAGTGATTCGATCACCTGGCGGCGGTTTTGCCGGATTCCGCTGGATGGGTCGGTGCCGCATCCGACGACGTTGATGAAGCTGACCACCCGGTGCGGTAGTGCGGCGGTCGGCGGACTTAATGAGGCGCTGCTGGCCAAGGCGGTCGAGGCGAAGCTGTTGCGCACCAACCGCGTGCGCGCGGACACGACGGTGGTGCCGGCGAACGTGTGCTATCCCACCGACTCCGGGTTGCTGGCCAAGGCGGTGCGGCGGATCGTGGCGACCTCTCAGCGGATCCAGGCCGCTGGCGGCGCGGTGCGCACCGGGGTCCGCGACCGGTCACGCGCAGCGGGCAAACGCGCCCACGCGGTCGCGTCGAAACTGCGCTCTCGCGCCGCAGTGGGCCGCGACGAGGCCACGGCCGCGGTGCTGAAGAGCACCGGTGAGCTGGCCGGATTGGCTCAGACCGCGGCACGCGATGCCCAGCGGCTGCTGGTCAACGCCAAGCAGGCGGTGCGCCGGGCCCAGGCCAAGGCCGCCGAACTGCGCGCTCGCGGTGTGCATGATGCGGCCGCTGGCCGGCGACGTGGCCGGCTCGTGCGGGCGGTCAACGACCTGGCCAAGCTGGTGGCCGCCACCCGCCAGATCGCCGCGCAGACCCGGCAACGGGTGTCCGGGCAGATCCCCGACGGCGCCACTCGGCGGGTCAGCCTGCACGACGGCGATGCGCGCCCGATCGCCAAGGGCCGTTTGGGCAAGCCGGTCGAGTTCGGCCACAAGGCCCAGGTCACCGACAACGACGACGGGATCGTGCTCGACCACACCGTCGAGGTGGGCAACCCGGCCGACGCCCCGCAACTGGCGCCGGCGGTCGCGCGGGTCAAGAAGCGAACCGGGCGCGCGCCAAGCACCGTCACCGCCGACCGCGGCTACGGCGAGAAACGCGTCGAGGATGCCCTGCACGACCTCGGCGTGCACACCGTCGTGATACCCCGCAAAGGCAAACCTTCCCAGGCCCGGCGAGCCGAGGAACACCGGCCAGCCTTCCGGCGAACAATCAAGTGGCGCACCGGAAGTGAAGGACGCATCAGCACCCTCAAACGCGGCTACGGCTGGGATCGCACCCGCATCGACGGCACCGAAGGAACCCGAATCTGGACCGGGCACGGCGTCCTGACCCACAACCTCATCAAGATCACTGCCCTCGCCGCGTGATCGACAGCGCCCAAGCCACATTCATGCGCCAAACTGGGCACGACCCGGCACAGCCGCTCAGCACAGGCGCAGGTTTTTCAGGTCAAACTAGTTAACGCTGTTGGTGGAGTAAGTGGAAGTGGGCGCGTACGCGCGGTATTGCCTGTCAGCTGCGCCATCGACGGTCCATCCCGCGCTGTCACTCGGTTGTCGGCGCCGTGCGATCAAAGCGCGGCGAAGGTCATGGCGACGCCGTTCATGCAATAGCGCAGGCCGGTCGGCGGCGGCCCGTCGTCGAACACGTGGCCGAGGTGACTTCCGCACCGGTTGCAGAGAACTTCGGTACGTGTCATAGCCAGGCCGGTGTCTGGGCGTTCTAGCACCGCGTTGTCCAGGGCTTTCCAGAAGCTCGGCCAGCCGGTGCCGCTGTCGAACTTGGTATCCGACGAGTAGAGGGGTTGCGCGCAGCCGGCACAACTGAACACGCCGTGACGGTGTTCGTCGTTGAGCGGACTACTGTACGGGTCTTCGGTGCCTGCTTCGCGCAGCACGCTGTATTGGGCTGCGGTCAGAAGTCTTCGCCACTCGGCGTCGGTGTGGGTGACAGCAAAGTGCGTGTCGGGCGGTGACGACATCGCGCTCGCGGCACAGGCGCTTACCGCGGCCATCGACAGTACGGTCACACTTCCGGCGGTGAGAAACCGCCGTCTCGTCACATCCATCTCACCAATACCTTTGGTTGACGGGAGATCCAGCCCAATCACCGTAACGCGACGCGCGGTGCCGGCCCGTCCTCAACGCCATTTCGTCATGGTTCGGTAAGAAAGCTCCGAACGTGGGGCTGGGATTCGGGCGCCATTGATTCGTAAGAATTGGGACCGCCGGTCGCGATTAACCTGAAGGTAGTAGAGCCGGAATCGACACTGATTGTGGGGAGCATCATGCGTAGATCGCTGAGAACCAACCTGATACGGCTGGCCGCCGTGCTTTGCGCGGTCAGCCTCCAAATCACTGCCTGCACGGGCCTGTTCTCTGATCTGGGCAGTGCCGCGCCCGCAGTGAACATTCCCGGGCCCGCGGTGGATGAGCCCGTGGGTACCCCGGGCACCCACGAGACTGCGGTGCTGGCCGGTGGGTGCTTTTGGGGTGTGCAGGGCGTCTTTGAGCACGTCAAAGGAGTCCAACGGGCGGTGTCGGGGTACGCGGGCGGCAGCGAACCGACCGCACATTACGACATAGTGAGCACGGGCACGACCGGGCATGCGGAGTCGGTGGAGATTACCTACGACCCTTCCCAGATCACCTACGGACAACTATTGCGGATCTACTTCTCCGTCGTGCACGACCCGACCCAACTCGACAGGCAGGGGCCCGATGTAGGAACCCAATACCGGTCGGCCATCTTCGCGCAGAATGAAACGCAGAAAAAGGTCGCCGAGTCTTACATCGGTCAGCTCAACGATGCCAAAGTCTTCGGTGCCCCGATCGTCACCCGGATCGAGAATGCAACCGAATTCGTTCCCGCCGAGGCACATCATCAAGATTTCTTGAACTCCAACCCGACCTATCCGTATATCGCCATCAACGACATGCCCAAGCTCGACAACCTCATGCGTCAATACCCGGATCTGTATCGCGAACAACCGGTCCTCGTCGGCGTGGGTAGCAGCTGAGGTGGGCACCGTTCACCGCAACGTTGCAACGGCAGCACGCGAAGTCCCAGTCATATGGGATCGGCGACAAGTCAACGACGGTGTCAGTCAATGTGGTTCAGATCGACCTAGCTGGGGAGGGGTTCACCGACCGAGATGTTGACACTCATCGCTATCGGCCTTGTCGGCGGGCTGATCACCGGCATCTCGCCGTGCATCTTGCCGGTGCTGCCGGTGATCCTCATGTCGGGCGCGCAGAGCGCCCGGGCCGCAGCCGGAATACCTGCTGCGGCGGGGTCAGTGGGCCCGCCGCCGGCCAGACCCTCACGCGCCGAGTCGCTGCGGCCATATCTTGTGATCGCGGGTCTGGTGGTCAGCTTCAGCGCGGTTACCTTGGCCGGATCGGCGTTGCTGTCGCTGCTGAACCTGCCGCAGGACGCCATCCGGTGGTTGGGGTTAGTTGCCCTCGTCGCGATTGGCTTGGGATTGATCTTGCCACCTTTTGAGGCACGGCTGGAGAAGCCGTTCTCCTGGCTGCCACAGAGACAGTTCGGCTCGGGCAGCAGCGGTTTCGGGCTGGGGCTCGCGCTCGGTGTGCTGTATGTGCCGTGCGCAGGACCGGTGCTGGCCGCCATCGTCCTGGCAGGCGCAACCGGCTCAATCAGGTTACCCACGATCGCTTTGACGTCGTCTTTCGCTGTGGGTGCGGTGGTGCCGCTGCTGGTCTTCGCACTCGCTGGCCGGCGGGTAGCCGAGCGAGTGCGCGCCTTCCGCCGCCGCCAACGCGAGATTCGAATCGCCGCAGGCGTCGTCACCATCCTGTTAGCCGTGGCGCAGGTGTTCAACCTGCCCGCAACCCTGCAACGGGCGATTCCCGACTACACCATGTCCTTTCAGCGAAAACTTGGCGGCGGGGACGAAGTCCGTCGACAGCTCAACCTGGGCGGCGCGGCCAATGGCCAAAACGCCGCGTTGTCCAATTGCACGGATGGCGCGACCGAACTCGAAAACTGCGGCACCGCACCGGATATCAAAGGGATCGCCCAATGGCTCAATACGCCGGGCGGGGCGCCGGTCGACCTGAGATCGCTGCACGGCAAGGTGGTCCTGATCGACTTCTGGGCCTACTCGTGTATCAACTGCCAGCGCAGCATCCCCCACGTCGTCGGCTGGTACAACGCCTACCACGATAAGGGATTCGATGTTATCGGCGTCTACACGCCGGAATACGCCTTCGAGCACGATAAAGGTAACGTCGCGACCGCCGCCGCCAAGCTCGGCATCACCTATCCCGTCGCGATGGACAACGACTATGCGACCTGGACCAACTACCGCAACCAGTATTGGCCGGCCCACTACCTCATCGATGCCAACGGCACAGT
>DATKEW010000420.1:0-15457 GCA_035511785.1 Mycobacterium sp. | reverse complement strand
GTTGCACAGCCATATCGGTTCGCAGATCTTCGACGTCGCCGGCTTCGAGCTGGCCGCGCACCGTGTCATCGGCCTGCTGCACGAGATCGTCGACCAGTTCGGCGTCGACAAGACCGCACAGATCTCGACCGTCGACCTCGGGGGCGGCCTGGGTATTTCGTACCTGGCACCCGACGACCCGCCGCCGGTGGCTGAATTGGCGGCGAAGTTGAGCGCCATCGTGAGCGACGAGTCGTCGGCGGTGGGGCTGCCCACGCCCACGCTGGTCGTTGAGCCCGGACGCGCCATCGCCGGACCGGGCACCATCACGTTGTATGAGGTCGGCACCGTCAAGGACGTCGACGTGAGCACCACGGCGAACCGGCGTTACGTCAGCGTCGACGGCGGCATGAGCGACAACATCCGCACCGCGCTTTATGATGCGCAATATGACGCCCGGCTGGTCTCGAGAGTCAGCGATGCACCGGCGGCGCTGGCCCGCATCGTCGGAAAGCACTGCGAGACCGGTGATATCGTCGTGCGCGACGCGTGGGTACCCGGCGACCTGCGGCCCGGCGACTTGCTCGGTGTGGCCGCAACCGGCGCCTACTGCTATTCGCTCTCGAGCCGTTACAACATGATCGGCCGGCCCGCCGTGGTAGCCGTGCACGCTGGGAGGTCCCGCCTGATCCTGCGCCGGGAGACGGTCGACGATCTGCTGAGTCTGGAAGTGAGGTGAACCGTGCCCAGTGACGAAAAGCCGGTCGGTGTAGCGGTACTCGGGTTGGGCAACGTCGGCAGCGAAGTTGTCCGAATCATCGAAGACAGCGCGCAAGACCTCGCCGCTCGCGTCGGCGCGCCACTGGTGCTGCGCGGGGTCGGAGTGCGCCGCGTCGCTGCGGACCGCGGTGTTCCGATCGATCTGCTCACCGACAACATAGAAGAGCTCGTCTCGCGCAAAGACGTCGATGTCGTCGTGGAGTTGATGGGGCCGGTAGAGCCGTCTCGCAAGGCGATCCTGTGCGCCCTCGAGCACGGCAAGTCCGTCGTCACGGCGAACAAGGCGTTGTTGTCCACCTCCACCGGGGAATTGGCGCAGGCCGCCGAAAGCGCCCATGTCGACCTGTATTTCGAAGCGGCGGTCGCGGGCGCTATTCCGGTCATCCGTCCGCTCACCCAGTCACTGGCCGGCGACACGGTGCTGCGGGTGGCCGGCATCGTCAACGGCACCACTAACTACATCCTTTCCGAGATGGACAGCACCGGCGCCGGCTACGAGAGCGCTCTCGCCGACGCGAGCGCGCTGGGCTATGCCGAGGCCGATCCCACCGCCGACGTCGAAGGCTATGACGCCGCGGCCAAGGCCGCGATTCTGGCATCTATCGCCTTCCACACCCGGGTGACCGCCGATGACGTCTATCGCGAAGGCATCACGAAGATCACCCCGGCCGACTTCGCGTCGGCGCGGGCGTTGGGCTGCAACATCAAGCTGCTGTCGATCTGCGAGCGCATCACCACCGACGATGGCCAGCAACGGGTTTCGGCCCGCGTCTACCCCGCGCTGGTGCCCTTGTCGCATCCGCTGGCCACGGTCAACGGTGCATTCAACGCCGTGGTGGTCGAGGCCGCGGCCGCGGGCCGGCTGATGTTCTACGGCCAGGGGGCCGGAGGTGCGCCCACCTCATCGGCGGTGACCGGTGACCTGGTGATGGCCGCCCGCAACCGGGTTCTGGGCAGCCGTGGGCCGAAAGAGTCGAGGTATGCCCAACTGCCCATCGCGCCAATGGGTTTGATTCTCACCCGGTACTACGTGAGCATGAACGTCGCCGACAAGCCCGGCGTATTGTCCTCGGTGGCAGCGGAATTCGCCAAGCGTGAGGTGAGCATCGCCGAGGTGCGCCAGGAAGGCGTGGTCGACGAGGGTGGGCGACGGGTGGGAGCCCGCATCGTGGTGGTCACTCACACCGCCACCGACGCCGCGCTCTCCGAAACCGTCGATGCGCTGGTCCATTTGGACTCCGTCCACGGAGTGGCAAGCGTGCTGCGATTGGAAGGAACCAGCCTATGAGCGCCCCGCGGACGGCGACCCACCAACCCTGGCCGGGCGTGATCGCGGCGTACCGCGACCGGTTACCGGTTGGCGACGATTGGACTCCGATCACGCTGCTCGAGGGTGGAACCCCGTTGATTGCCGCGACGCGACTCTCGGAAAAGACCGGCTGCACGATCCACCTCAAGGTCGAGGGCCTCAACCCCACCGGCTCCTTCAAGGACCGGGGTATGACGATGGCGGTGACCGACGCATTGGCCCGCGGCCAGCAGGCTGTGCTGTGTGCATCGACGGGAAACACCTCGGCGTCAGCGGCCGCCTATGCCGCCCGCGCCGGGATCACCTGCGCGGTGCTGATACCGCAGGGCAAGATCGCGATGGGCAAGCTGGCGCAGGCGGTTATGCACGGCGCCAAGATCATCCAGATCGACGGCAATTTCGACGACTGCTTGGAACTGGCCCGCAAGATGGCCACCGACTTCCCGACAATTGCGTTGGTCAACTCGGTCAATCCGGTGCGCATCGAGGGCCAGAAGACAGCAGCGTTCGAGATCGTCGACGCGTTGGGCACCGCCCCAGACGTACACGCCCTTCCCGTCGGCAACGCAGGAAACATCACCGCGTACTGGAAGGGCTACACCGAGTATCACCACGAGGGCGTCATCGACAAGCTGCCCCGCATGCTGGGCACCCAGGCCGCGGGCGCAGCGCCCCTCGTGCTGGGCGAACCGGTCCGCCACCCCGAAACCATTGCCACCGCAATCCGCATCGGCGCACCGGCGTCCTGGACGGCCGCGGTTGCGGCGCAGCAGCAATCCAACGGACGCTTCCTGGCCGCTACCGACGAGGAGATCCTTGCGGCCTATCACCTGGTGGCCAGCTGCGAAGGTGTCTTCGTCGAGCCGGCGTCCGCGGCCAGCATCGCGGGGCTGCTCAAAGCCGTGGACGACGGTTGGGTGGCCCGTGGGTCGACGGTGGTGTGTACGGTAACCGGCAATGGTCTCAAGGATCCCGACACGGCGCTGAGGGATATGCCGAGCGTGTCCCCACTGCCTGTCGATCCTGTGCTCGTCGTAGCGAAGTTGGGGCTGGCCTAGTGAAAGCCTGTTGGTGACCCAGATACTGCCTGCCGGGCTGGTGGCGAGCGCAGTGGTGTCGGCGTCCAGTGCGAACCTTGGCCCGGCTTTCGACAGCATCGGTCTGGCATTGGGTCTCTGCGACGAGATCGTCGTGGAGACAGTGGATTCCGGCTTGGTTGTGGAGGTTGACGGCGAGGGCGCCGGGCAGGTACCACTGGGCCCCGAACATCTAGTGGTGCGTGCAGTCGAGTGGGGGTTGCAGGCTGTGGGAGTGCGGACCGCAGGCCTGGTGGTGCGCTGCCGCAACGCCATCCCGCATTCGTCCGGTCTCGGCTCCTCTGCGGCGGCGGTGGTCGGTGGCCTGGCAGCGGTAAACGGGCTTGTCGCACAGACGGATTCGATGCCATTGACCTACGCTCAGCTGATCCAGCTGTCCTCGGAGTTCGAAGGTCATCCCGACAACGCCGCAGCTGCCGTGTTGGGTGGTGCGGTGGTTTCTTGGATCGACAGCACCGGTGAGAAGCCCAAATACTCGGCGGTACCGCTGCGACTTCATCCCGATATCCGGCTGTACTGCGCTATCCCCGAAGAGCGGTCGTTGACCGCGGAGACCCGGGTGCTATTGCCCGACCAGGTCAGCCACGATGATGCGAGATTCAACGTCAGTCGTGCCGCGTTGCTGGTGGTGGCGCTGACCGAACGGCCGGATCTGCTGATGGCGGCCACCGAGGACGTGCTTCATCAACCGCAACGCGCCCCGGCGATGCCTTCCTCGGCGGAATATTTGCGACTGCTGCGGCGTCATAGGGTGGCAGCGACACTTTCGGGGGCCGGTCCGTCTCTGATCGCATTGAGCGCAGAGCCGGAGTTGCCCTCGGAAGTGCTGGAGTACGGCGCCGCAAGCGGATTTACCGTCACCGAGATGACCGCCGGCGAAGGAGTTCGCTGGAGCCCGGGAGTCACGGTCCCCGGTTAGTCCACAGCGTGGCCGGAGGGTTTGCTTGCTTCCGACAAAGATGCGGGCTATCCTCGGAGCCGTCCAGCAATCGCAGCATCTGCATCTGCATACATACTGCCTTGCCGCTAGGACAACACCAATTCTTCTCGTGGACGAGGTTCGCCGCTTTCTCCGCCGATCAAGGCGATCACCGTTGCAGAGTCGATGATTGGGCGCACTCGGCAATTTAGCTGAATGCAACGAACCCCCGCATGACGTGATCGGCGGGGAAGAAAGGAAATCCGTGACCGATACGGACCTGTTCACGGCTGGCGAAAGCACCGATGGCGACCAGCCGTCGAATGCCGTGACCACAGTCACACCACGCGCCAAAACCAATGTCTCGGTTGGCTCCCTGTCCACCATGGTGCTGCCGGAGCTGCGCGCGCTGGCTAATCAGGCCGGCGTCAAGGGGACGTCGGGTATGCGCAAGAACGAACTAATCGCAGCGATTCAGGAAACCAGGGGACAGGCCAACGGCGTGTCGGCCGCTGGTGCCCCATCTGACGGTGGCGACAAATCCGACACGGCCACTGCCGAAGCACCGGCCGCCCAAGGGGAACAGAACGATTCGGCAACCGAGGGCCCGCGCCGGGAACGACGCAGCGCCTCGCGCCAAGCGGGATCATCCACCCGCACCGCCGACGAGGCGGATCGCGAGGGCTCAGACAACCGCAACCGCGACGGCAAAGCCTCGGGCGAAGGCGACAACCGCCAAGGGGGCCAACAGGACACCAAGATCGACGAGCGCGGACAAGATGCGGGTGACGACCAGGGCGGCGATCAGCAAGGCCCGGGCGCTCAGCCGTCGCGCGGCGACGACGACGGCGACGGCCGTCAGGGCCGGCGGGGACGCCGGTTCCGCGATCGCCGGCGCCGCGGTGAACGGTCGGGCGACGGCCCCGACGCCGAACTGCGCGAGGACGACGTCGTTCAGCCGGTAGCAGGCATCCTTGACGTCCTCGACAATTACGCGTTCGTGCGCACCTCCGGTTACCTGGCCGGTCCGCACGACGTTTACGTGTCAATGAACATGGTGCGCAAGAACGGCCTGCGCCGCGGCGACGCGGTGACCGGCGCGGTTCGGGTGCCCCGTGAAGGCGAGCAGCCCAATCAGCGGCAGAAGTTCAATCCGCTGGTCCGCCTGGACAGCGTCAACGGCGGCACGGTCGAAGATGCCAAAAAGCGGCCCGATTTTTCCAAATTGACGCCGTTGTACCCTAACCAGCGGCTGCGTCTGGAAACCACCTCCGAGCGGCTGACCACGCGAGTGATCGACCTGATCATGCCGATCGGGAAGGGGCAGCGCGCGCTGATCGTGTCGCCGCCCAAGGCGGGTAAGACGACCATCCTGCAGGACATCGCCAACGCGATCACCAAGAACAACCCGGAATGTCACCTCATGGTCGTGCTCGTCGACGAGCGGCCTGAGGAGGTCACCGACATGCAGCGCTCGGTCAAGGGCGAGGTCATCGCCTCGACGTTCGACCGGCCGCCGTCGGACCACACGTCGGTCGCCGAGCTGGCGATCGAGCGTGCCAAGCGGCTCGTGGAGCAGGGCAAGGATGTTGTGGTGCTGCTTGACTCGATCACCCGCCTCGGGCGCGCGTACAACAACGCGTCACCCGCGTCGGGCCGGATCCTGTCCGGTGGTGTCGACTCCACCGCGCTGTACCCGCCCAAGCGCTTCCTCGGTGCCGCACGCAATATCGAGGAAGGTGGATCGCTGACCATCATCGCCACCGCGATGGTGGAGACCGGATCCACCGGTGACACGGTCATCTTCGAGGAGTTCAAGGGCACTGGTAACGCCGAGCTCAAGCTGGACCGCAAGATCTCTGAACGCCGGGTCTTCCCCGCCGTCGACGTGAACCCCTCCGGCACCCGTAAAGACGAGTTGCTGCTGTCGCCAGACGAGTTCGGCATTGTGCACAAGCTGCGCCGCGTCTTGTCGGGTCTGGATTCCCACCAGGCCATCGATTTGCTGATGTCTCAGCTGCGCAAGACGAAGACCAACTACGAGTTCCTGGTGCAGGTGTCCAAGACGACACCTGGATCCATGGATAACGACTAGCTGAAGACTCGCGGCGAGGGCGTGCGTGGCGGAGACGCTTCAGCAGCTGCTTCGTGAACGTCTGGACCAGGACACACCGGCGCTGAAGTACGGCGAGCGGGTCTGGACGTGGCGTCAGCACCTGGCCGATGCGGCCGCCACGGCCGTCGCCTCGATCGGCGTCGCCGATCCAGACCGCCCGCTGCATGTCGGCGCTTTGCTGGGTAACACCCCCGAGATGCTGACCGCCATGGCGTCGGCGGCGCTTGGCGGATATGTGCTGTGCGGGATCAACGACACCCGCCGCGGTCCCGCGCTGGCCAGGGATATTTTGCGTGCCGACTGCCAGATCCTGCTCACCGATCCGGCGCACGAGGAGTTGCTGAACGGTCTCGATCTGCCCGGCGTGCAGGTGTTCGACGTGTCCAGCGCGGCCTGGTCGGCGCTGCTGGGACGTGCCGGAACGCTCGTCCCACACCGCGAGGTCGCGCCGACCGACACCTTCATGATGATCTTCACCTCGGGAACCAGCGGCGAACCGAAAGCCGTGCAGGTGACCCATATGACCGTGCTTTTTGCCGGCACGACGCTGATAGCGCGGTTCGAGGTCGATTCCGCCGACGTCTGCTATCTGTCGATGCCGCTGTTTCACTCCAACGCGCTGCTGGCCGGGTGGAGTGTGGCAGTCGGCGCCGGTGCGGCCATGGTCCCCGCCACATTTTCGGCATCCCGGCTGCTACCCGATCTGCGCCGGTACGGGGCCACCTTCATGAACTACGTCGGGAAACCACTTGCCTACGTACTGGCCACCCCCGAGCAACCCGATGACCACGACAATCCCCTGCGGGTCGCGTTCGGCAACGAGGCCAGCGATCGCGACATCGCCGAGTTCAGCCGCCGTTTCGACTGCACGGTGTGGGACGGCTTCGGCTCCACCGAGGGCGCAATCATCATCACCCGCGAAGACGGCTGCCCGGCCGGGTCGCTCGGCCGGGGGTTCCCCGGTGTCGGCATCTACAACCCGGACACCTTGACCGAGTGTCCCGTCGCCACCTTCGGCGACGACGGTGCCCTGACCAACCCGGACGAAGCGATTGGAGAGCTGGTCAACACCACAGGGGCAGGGTTGTTTGCCGGTTACTACAACGACCCGGAAGCCACCGATGCGCGCCTTCGGCACGGCATTTACTGGTCCGACGACCTCGCCTACCGGGACGCCGATGGGTGGATCTACTTCGCCGGACGCAGCGGCGACTGGTTGCGCGTCGACGGAGAGAACATGACCACGGCGCCCATCGAGCGGATCTTGCAGCGATTGAAGCCGGTCAGCCACGCGGCGGTGTACGCGGTGCCCGACGAACATGTCGGCGACCAGCTGATGGCTGCGATCGTATTGAGCGACGGCGCCGACTTGACGCCCGAGGAGTTCGGCCAGTTCCTGGCCGAGCAGCCCGACCTATCGCCCAAGGCGTGGCCCCGGCATGTCTGGCTCACCGATCGACTGCCGACGACGGCCACCAACAAGATCCTCAAGCGGGAGCTGGCCGCCCGCGGCGCAACACCCGAAGGCGGTGTGCTCTGGACGCGCAGCGGGCAAACCAGGGTTTACGCACCCCTCGATCGCCGTGTCGATGCCGATGCATCACGTCCGCGGCCCTCGACGGCCTGATGCCGCCATGTCGCCGGGAATGCGCGGGCGCATCTCGGTGTTTGGGCAGATGGCGGTTGACCTGGCATAATCGACTTTCGATTAGCCCAGAACCGCCTCAGGTTCGAAGTTCACGCCCGACTGCAGCATCCAATACGGGGGCACGGGCGACAAACGATCGAAGAGGACAGCATGAAATCTGACATTCATCCCGCCTACGAGGAGACCACGGTGCTCTGTGGATGCGGCAACACCTTCCAGACGCGCAGCACCAAGCCGGGGGGCCGCATCGTCGTCGAGGTTTGCTCGCAATGCCACCCGTTCTACACCGGCAAGCAGAAGATCCTGGACAGCGGCGGCCGGGTGGCCCGCTTCGAAAAGCGCTACGGCAAGCGCAAGGGCGGAGCTGCGGAGGCGGCCGCGCCGGAGAAGGCTGACAAATAGCTGGCATACCGACGCCCGAACTGTGCTGAACCTGCACAGGCCGGGCGTCGGTTCGTGTTTGCGGTAGGAGGTGACATGACGCAGCCGGTACAAACGATCGACGTACTGCTCGCCGAACACGCCGCGCTCGAGCATCAGCTGGCAGATCCCGAGCTGCACAGCAATCCCGCCGAGGCCCGCAGAGCCGGCCGCCGGTTCGCCCGCTTGGCCCCGATCGTCGCCACGTACCGCAAGCTGGTGTCCGCGCGCGACGATCTGGAGACCGCACGCGAACTGGCCGCCGACGACGAGTCGTTCGCCGACGAGGTCACCGAGCTGGAATCGCGGGTCGCCGAACTGGACACCCAGCTCACCGACATGCTGGCACCGCGCGACCCGCATGACGCCGACGACATCGTGCTCGAGGTCAAATCCGGTGAGGGCGGCGAAGAATCGGCCCTGTTCGCCGCCGACCTGGCCAGGATGTACATCCGTTACGCCGAGCGCCATGGCTGGAGCGTGACGGTGCTGGACGAGACCACGTCCGACCTCGGCGGCTACAAAGATGCGACGCTGGCCATCGCGAGCAAGGGCGGCACGGCCGACGGGGTCTGGTCGCGAATGAAGTTCGAGGGCGGTGTGCACCGGGTGCAGCGCGTCCCGGTGACGGAATCCCAAGGCCGCGTACACACTTCGGCGGCGGGTGTGCTGGTCTATCCCGAGCCCGAGGAGGTCGGAGAGGTGCAGATCGACGAGTCGGATCTGCGCATCGACGTGTACCGCTCGTCCGGCAAGGGCGGGCAGGGCGTCAACACCACCGACTCCGCGGTGCGGATCACGCACCTGCCCACCGGGATCGTTGTCACCTGTCAAAATGAACGATCGCAGCTGCAGAACAAAACCCGAGCGTTGCAGGTGCTGGCGGCTCGCCTGCAGGCGATCGCCGAGGAACAGGCGCTGGCCGACGCATCGGCGGATCGGGCCAGCCAGATCCGCACGGTGGATCGCAGTGAACGGATCCGCACCTACAACTTCCCGGAGAACCGGATCACCGACCACCGCATCGGTTTCAAGGCACACAATCTCGACCAGGTTCTCGACGGTGACCTGGACGCGTTGTTCGACGCGCTGAGCGCCGCCGACAAGCAGTCGCGGCTGCAACAGGCATGACGGTCCTGCGGCGCGCAATCGATTCCGCTGCGGCGCTACTCGCCGAAGCGGGAATCGATTCTGCGCGTTTCGATGCCGAACAGTTGGCCGCTCATCTGGCGGGTACCGAGCGCGGTCGGCTGACCTTGATCGAATCGATCGATGATGAGTTCTTCCGGCGCTACCGTGACGTCGTCGCGGCGCGTTCGCGGCGGGTGCCATTACAGCATCTCATCGGGACGGCGGCGTTCGGACCGGTTGTGCTGCACGTCGGCCCCGGCGTGTTCATACCGCGACCGGAGACCGAGGCCATGTTGGCGTGGGCCACCGCGCAGCGACTCGAAGCGCAACCGGTGATTGTCGATTTATGCACCGGATCGGGCGCGTTGGCGGTGGCGCTGGCTCAACACCGGCCTGCCGCCCGGGTCATCGGGATCGACGACTCCCGCAGGGCGCTCGAATACGCGCGCCGCAACACCGAGGGCACCGCAATCGAGCTCGTCCGCGCCGACGTCACCATGCCGGACCTGCTTCCCGAGCTGGACGGGCGGGTCGACCTGGTGGTAGCGAACCCGCCCTACGTTCCCGACAACGTTGTTCTGGAACCTGAAGTGGCCCAACATGATCCGCCTCACGCGGTGTTCGGCGGCCCGGACGGGATGGCGGTGATAGACGCCGTTGTGCGCCTCGCTGGGCGCTGGCTGCGTGCCGGCGGCCTTTTCGCCGTCGAGCACGATGACACCACGTCGTCGCGGACTGTCGAATTGGTGGAGAGCACAGGAGTTTTCGACGACGTCAAGGGCCGGCAAGATCTGGCCGGCAGG
The DNA here is from genome assembly GCA_035511785.1 of Mycobacterium sp. Lineage (GTDB taxonomy): Bacteria > Actinomycetota > Actinomycetes > Mycobacteriales > Mycobacteriaceae > Mycobacterium. The sequence continues at coordinate 5,255 of DATKEW010000420.1, read as the reverse complement.
CCAAGGTTCGTGACGGCCCGCAGGAGGAGCGTCGCCCATGGCTGAGGTGTTCAACTGTGCCGATCCCGACCAGCGTTCACTCGGAATCGCCTCGGCGGTCGCGGCGCTGAAGGGCGGCCGACTGGTTGTCATGCCGACCGACACCGTGTACGGCATCGGCGCCGACGCCTTTGACAGCACCGCGGTGGCCGCGCTGCTGTCGGCAAAGGGACGTGGCCGTGACATGCCGGTGGGCGTGCTGGTCGGGTCCTGGCACACCATCGAGGGCCTGGTCTACACGATGCCTGACGGCGCCCGCGAGCTGATCCGCGCGTTCTGGCCGGGCGCGCTGAGTTTGGTGGTGACACAGGCCCCTTCGTTGCAATGGGATCTCGGCGATGCCCGCGGCACTGTGATGCTGCGGATGCCGCTGCACCCCGTCGCCATCGAGCTGTTGCGCGAGGTCGGGCCGATGGCGGTGTCCAGCGCCAACGTCTCCGGACGCCCACCCGCGGTGGACGCCGGTCAGGCGCGCGACCAACTCGGCGATCTCGTCGGCGTCTATCTCGACGCCGGCCCGGCTGAGCAGCAGGCCGCCTCCACAATCGTCGACCTGACCGGAGCAGCTCCACGCATTTTGCGAGCGGGTCCGGTGAGCGTCGAGCGGATTGCCGAAGTGCTCGGAACGGACCCGGGAAGTTTGATCGCCTAGGTCGGCGCGGTTGTTCCTGTCTCAGGTTGGTGCAGTAGGGTCTCGAGGTGTCCAGCGACCCAGCCAGCGGACTAGCCAGCCTTGCCGGTGGTTTACTCGCTCTGTCTGATCGCGGCGCCGGTGTCCCGCTGCGCGAGCTTGCACTGGTCGGACTGACCGCAGCGATCATCACCTACTTCGCAACGGGACCGGTGCGGGTGCTGGCCACCCGATTAGGAGCGGTCGCCTATCCGCGGGAACGCGACGTGCACGTGACGCCCACCCCGCGGATGGGCGGACTGGCGATGTTTCTCGGCGTTGTCTCGGCTGTCTTCCTGGCGTCCCAGCTCCCGGCGCTTACCCGCGGGTTCGTCTATTCCGCGGGAATGCCCGCGGTGCTGGTGGCGGGTGCGGTGATCATGGGTATCGGGCTGATCGACGATCGCTGGGGCCTGGACGCTTTGACGAAGTTCGCCGGTCAGATCACCGCGGCCAGCGTGCTGGTCACCATGGGGGTTGCCTGGAGCGTCCTATACATCCCGATTGGGGGCGTCGGCACCATCGTGCTGGACCAGGCCTCGTCGATCCTGCTCACCCTGGCGCTGACCGTAGCGATCGTCAACGCGATGAACTTCGTCGATGGACTCGACGGACTTGCTGCCGGGCTGGGACTCATCACCGCGCTGGCGATCTGCATGTTCTCGGTTGGTCTGCTGCGCGACCACGGCGGTGACGTGCTGTTCTATCCGCCTGCCGTGATTTCGGTGGTGCTGGCGGGGGCCTGTCTGGGGTTTTTGCCGCACAACTTCCACCGGGCAAAGATCTTCATGGGCGATTCCGGCTCGATGTTGATCGGCTTGATGCTTGCCGCTGCCTCCACGACTGCTGCCGGCCCAATCTCGCAGAACGCCTATGGCGCTCGCGATGTGTTTGCTTTGCTGTCACCGTTTTTGCTGGTGGTGGCGGTCATGTTTGTGCCGATGCTCGATCTTCTGCTGGCGGTCGTGCGCCGCACCCGCGCCGGCCGCAGCGCGTTCAGTCCCGACAAGATGCACCTGCACCACCGGTTGCTGCAAATCGGTCATTCGCATCGCCGGGTGGTACTGCTGATTTATCTCTGGGTCGGCATTGTCGCGTTCGGCGCCGCCAGCACGATCTTTTTCAACCCCCGCGATACCGCCGCGGTAATGCTGGGCGCAATTGTGGTCGCCGGCGTCGCGACGGCGATCCCGCTGTTGCGCCGCCGCGACGACTACTACGACGAGGAGTAGTAGCGGCCTCTACCTTGTGGTACGGTGCAGCTAGAACCCCGAAATCAACCTCGCGGGTGGCCGGCCAGCCGGTGCGTCGGACGCTTATCCGACCGTGCCGATTCACGACCGACAAAGGGAGCGACCCTATGGGTGTTTCCAGCGCTACGACTGCGATACGCTCGGCGGGCCACCGATCGGTCGGTCGGCAGATTTCCACCCCACTACCCGGGATTGAGGTGCTGCAGTGACGACACCAGCGCAGGACGCGCCGTTGGTGTTTCCCTCTGTCGCTTTCCGTCCGGTTCGGCTCTTTGTCATCAGCGTTGCGATTACTGCGGTGGCGATACTCGTCGCCGGTTTGTCCGGTCACCTGATGATTGGAGTGTTTTTCGGCATCGGGTTACTGCTGGGTTTGCTCAACGCTATCTTGGTGCGTCGTTCGGTGGAGGCGATTACCGCCCGGGAACATCCGCTGAAAAGGTCGATGGCTCTGAACTCGGCGTCCCGGCTGGCGATTATCACCATCCTCGGGCTGGTCATCGCCTACGTTTTCCGGCCTGCCGGCTTGGGTGTGGTGTTTGGGTTGGCGCTCTTCCAGGTGCTATTGGTGGCGTCGACCGCACTGCCGGTCTGGAAGAAGCTCCGCACCGGGGAGCCGGCTGCAACCTCGGGCCTGGAGGGACGGGAAGGGACGGAAGAAAGGAGCACCAGCGATGACTGAGACGATCCTTGCCGAATCCCAAATCGAGGTCGGTGAGCACACGACGGCTACCTGGCTGGGGATGACCGTCAACACCGACACGGTGCTGTCGACCGCCATCGCCGCGGTGATCGTGATCGCCCTGGCCTTCTTCTTGCGCGCCAAGGTCACGTCGACCGACGTACCCAGTGGAGTCCAGTTGTTCTGGGAGGCGATCACCATACAGATGCGCAACCAGATCGAGAGCGCCATCGGCATGCGGATCGCGCCGTTCGTGCTGCCGCTGGCGGTCACCATCTTCGTGTTCATCCTGAGCTCCAACTGGCTGTCTGTCCTTCCGCTGCAATACACCGAGCACGGGCACACCACCGAGTTACTTACGCCGGCGGCGGGGGATATCAATTACGTGCTGGCGCTGGCTCTTTTCGTATTCGTCAGCTATCACGGGGCGGGGATCTGGCGCCGCGGTATCATCGGATACCCGATCAAGGTGCTCAAGGGTCATGTGGCGTTCCTGGCGCCGATCAACCTGGTCGAAGAACTCGCCAAGCCGATCTCGTTGTCCCTCCGACTTTTCGGGAACATCTTTGCCGGTGGCATCCTGGTCACCCTGATCGCGCTCTTCCCGCCGTGGATTTTGTGGGCGCCCAACGCTATTTGGAAATCGTTCGATTTGTTCGTCGGAGCGATTCAGGCCTTCATATTCTCCATACTGACGGTCTTGTACTTCAGCCAGGCGATGGAGCTGGACGAGGAACATGCTTAGCACGGCCACGAACTCGCCCGACCTATGCACCACTACAGAAACCTGGTAGACCGCTACCAGACAAAGGAGGATAAAGAATGGATCCCGTGATCGCTCAGGGTGCACTCATCGGTGGCGGCCTGATCATGGCCGGCGGCGCGATCGGTGCCGGTATCGGTGATGGTATTGCGGGTAATGCACTGGTTTCGGGTATCGCCCGACAACCCGAGGCGCAGGGCCGGTTGTTCACACCGTTCTTCATCACCGTCGGTCTGGTTGAGGCGGCCTACTTCATCAACCTGGCGTTCATGGCGTTGTTCGTCTTCGCCACTCCCATCTCGTAATTCGCTGTCATGGGTTGGAAGGCGTGAAGTGAACCCTATTGTCCTGGCCGTCAGCCAGGCAGCAGAGGGAGGCAAGACCAGCAACTTCCTCGTCCCTAACGGCACCTTTTTCTTCGTGCTGGCCATCTTCCTTATCGTGCTCGGCGTCATCGGCACTTTCGTCGTACCGCCGATCCTGCGGGTGTTGCGCGAACGCGACGCGATGGTCGCCAAGACCGCCGCCGACAGCAAGAAGTCGGCCGAGCAGTTCGAAGCCGCCCAGGCCGATTACGAGAAGGCCATGAAGGAAGCCCGCGTGCAGGCGTCGTCCTTCCGCGACAACGCCCGGGCAGAAGGTCGTAAGGGCGTTGACGACGCGCGCGCCGGTGCCGAGCAAGAGGTGATGTCGACGTTGCAGGTGGCCGGCGAGCAATTGAAGCGGGAGAGGGATGCCGTGGAGCTGGATCTACGAGCCAATGTCGGTTCCATGGCGGCGACCCTGGCCAGTCGAATCCTCGGCGTCGACGTCACCACCGTCGCTGCGACGAAGTAACCACCAATGTTGACTTTCATTGCGCAGTTGGTGGGGTTCGCGGTCATCGTATGGCTGGTGGTGCGTTATGTGGCGCCGCCCGTTCGCAATTTAATGACCGCTCGACAGAACACGGTGCGCCAACAGTTGGAAGATGCAGCCGCTGCCGCCGATCGGCTGGCTGAGGCGAGTCAGGCCCACAGCAAGGCGATAGAAGACGTCAAGGTGGAGGCGAAACGAGTCGTCGAAGAGGCTCAGACAGACGCAGAACGCATTACAGAGCAATTGCAGGCCCAGGCCGAGATCGACGCGGAACGCATCAAAGGACAGGGCGCCCGCCAGGTCGAACTGCTGCGGGCACAGCTGACCCGTCAGCTTCGCCTCGAGCTTGGCCACGAATCTGTACGCCAGGCAGGGGAATTGGTGCGCAACTACGTTGCCGACTCGGCGCAGCAGTCGGCAACGGTCGATCGCTTCCTGGACGAACTCGATGCCATGGCGCCGGCGCCCGCCGATGTCGAGTATCCCCTAATGGCGAAGATGCGCTCGGCCAGTCGGCACGCGCTGGCAGATCTGTCGGATCGGTTCAGCACCATCGCCAAGAGCCTTGACAATCAAGCACTGTCCACCGTCTCCGCTGAGCTGGTATCGGTAGCCAAAATGCTGGACCGCGAGATCGTCGTCACCCGCTATCTCACCATGCCCGCTGAAGACGCGGCGCCCCGGGTCCGCTTGATCGAGCGGCTGGTATCCGGAAAAGTCGCCGATCCCACTCTCGACGTGCTACGCGCAGCGGTCTCGGAGCGTTGGTCGGCCAACTCGGATCTTGTCGATGCGATCGAACACGTGTCCCGGCAAGCGTTGTTGGAAGTCGCCGAACGCGAGGATCAAGTCGACGAAGTCGAAGACCAGTTGTTCCGGTTTTCCCGCGTTGTCGACGCGCAACCACGACTTGCCATCCTGCTGGGCGACTACGCGGCCCCGGCCGAAGGCCGTATCGCGTTGTTGCGCAAGGTGCTCGACAGCTCGAGC
>DATKEW010000419.1:0-4037 GCA_035511785.1 Mycobacterium sp. | reverse complement strand
GCGACCATTGACCGCGCTGATTAATGTGCTTGTGGCGCTGGGACTTTCGATCCCTACATGGGCTGCTGTCGGGATCTGGGCGGCTGTGCCTGAAAGCCGACCCCACGGTTGAGACTCGGCGAGGACATCGCAGCTGGGATCCGCGGTGTGCAGGGATCGCTCATCACAACCCCCGTCCGTGACTTGGCGCGTGAAATCACCGTAACGCTGATTTCGGTGAACGCACCTTGAAGAGCACTTGAAGGGCGCCAGCGCCTCCAAGGCGCTCGTCGCTATCCGGTCTGGCCGAGCCAAAACCTGGGCCGGAACAGGGTTTGCGGGTTCAATTAGTCGTGTGGTGGCAGTTGTGTCGGGATCCGAGTCCTCCGCGGTGAGCTCGATGTCCTGGGACGGTGACGCGTTGATCGCCATCGATCAACGCGCCCTGCCGCATCAGCTGCGCCAGTTGCGGATCACGACGGTCGACGATGTTGTCGAGGCGATCAAGACCCTGGCGATTCGGGGCGCACCCGCGATAGGGATAGCGGGGGCGTTCGGTGTTGTGTTGGCGGCATTCGGCTATCCGCGCGATGCTGAGAAGGTCAGACTGGAGGCCGCCCGGATCGCCTCCGCTCGTCCCACCGCGGTGAATCTGGCCTGGGGTGTACATCGGGCGCTGGCCAGGCTGCCCGAGGGTCCGCAGGCCGTGCTAGAGGAGGCCTTGCAGATGTTGGCCGAGGACGCCCAGGTCAACCGCGCCGCTGCTATCCACGCGGCGGATCTGATTCAGCGGCTATGCCCCGATCGGCCGCTGCGCGTTCTGACCCACTGCAACACTGGGCGACTGGCCACGACCGCGTTCGGTACCGCGATCGGCGCACTGCGGGTGCTGCATGCACGCGGGCAGATCGAGAACGTCGTGGTCGACGAGACCCGCCCGCTGCTACAGGGGGCCCGGCTGACCGCATGGGAGCTGGCCGAGGCCGGCATCCCGCACCGGCTGACGATCGATTCGGCCGCGGCATGGGCGATGGCCACCGGGGGGGTGGACTGCGTGATCGTCGGCGCCGACCGTGTCGCCGCCGACGGTTCGGTCGCCAATAAGATCGGCACCTACGGACTGGCCGTGGCAGCTCGCCGGCACGGCATCCCGTTCATCGTGGTCGCTCCCGAGTCGACCCGCGACCTGGCTACCCCGACTGGACGTGAGATCGTCGTGGAAGAGCGGGGCGCGGACGAAATCACCCATGTCGGTGGCGTCGCCACCGCCCCTGAGGGCACCGCTGTCTTCAACCCTGCCTTCGACGTCACCCCACCGGAACTAATCACCGCGGTCGTCACCGAGAACGGCGTGGTCTCCCACGCCACCGCACCAGATCAAGATGCCGGGCCCAGTCCGAATGCGTCCCCTCCGAACACCCTTGTCGGGCAGCAGGTTGTCGACATCGCCCGCGGCCTGTATGCGCGCGGTTGGATGGCGGGCACAGCGGGCAATATCTCGGTGCGCACTGGCGACGCCGCGGTGATCACCGGTAGCGGGCTGTCCAAGGGTGAGCTCACCGCGCACGACCTGGTGACGGTGACTATCGCTGACTCCCAGCCGGTGTCGGGCACCCGCCGTCCGTCGGCAGAGACCACCATCCACACTGCCGTCTACCGGGCCACTGGCGCCCACGCCGTGGTGCACGTCCATCCGCCGCATGCGACCGCCCAGTCGATCGGCGCGCCGAAGGTGCTGCGGTTCAGCGGCTACGAGCTGATCAAGGGACTGGGGGCCACGGAAACCATTGACATTCCGGTCTTTGCCAATCACTCTGACGTTGCGCGCATCGGCGCCGACATCGAGCGTCAACTGACCGAGCACCCGGACGCCACGCCGGTGCTATTCATCGCCGGCCACGGCATCACCGCCTGGGGCGCGAGCCTCGCGCAGGCCCGCGATCGCGCGGAGTGCCTCGAGGCGATGTGCGAGCTGGTGACGCTCAGCGGTCGCCGCGAGATCGGGCTACACACTGATCGGGCGGAACCGGAATGACGCTGGTGCAGGTGATGGCCGACGGCGATGCCGCCGACGTGCGGCTGCGCACCGACGATGCGGAACTGATCGGCGTCGAACTCACCAAGCGTGGCATCGTCTTCGACCGCTGGCCCACGATGCCCGGTCTTGGTGCGGCCACACCGAACACCGACATTCTGGCCAACTACCACGACCTCGTCGCCGACCTCAATGCTGATGGCCGCTACAAGTACATCGACGTGGCCCGGCTGCAGCCCGACGACAACGATCCGCGTTGGCCCAACACAGCCAAGGCGGCCCGCGAGAAGTTCCTGTCCGAGCACCGGCACGCCGAGGACGAGGTGCGTTTCTTCGTCGTCGGCCGAGGCTGTTTCTACCTGCATCTGGAACCGGAAGTCGTGGCGGTGGTGTGCGAGGGCGGCGACCTGCTGTCGGTGCCGTCGGGCACTCGGCATTGGTTCGACATGGGTGTGCGCCCCGATTTCGTGGCGATCCGGTTCTTCGAGGAGCAAGACGGCTGGATCGGCGACTTCACCGGCGACCCGATTGGCGAACGCTTCCCGACGCTCGATCAGCTAATCGCCGCGTGATCGCCGCGATCGTCATCGACATCGAGGGCACCACCAGCCCGACCAGTTCGGTGCGTGAGGGTCTGTACGGTTATACCCGGCAGCGTCTTCTGCGGTGGCTGGCTGACAACCGCAGTGGCGCTGCCGATTCGGTGATCACCGGCACCCGGGAACTGGCCGGAAGACCCGACGCTGACACGGCCGAGGTAGCCGAAATCCTTTGTGGATGGCTGAATGCCGATGTGAAGGCCGAACCTCTCAAGACCGCTCAAGGCCTAATTTGTGCAGAGGGTTTTCGCCGTGGCGCGTTGCACGGGGAGTTCTTCGGCGACGTACGGCCGGCATTGGCCGCCTGGCACGATATCGGTATCTCGCTCTACGTCTTCTCGTCGGGTTCGGTGCGCAATCAACAGGATTGGTTCGCGCACGCCCGCGGCGGCGAGCTGGCGTCTTTGATCAGCGGCTGGTTCGATCTGACCGCTGCCGGGGCCAAGCGAGAGGGCGCTTCCTACAGGAGGATTGCCGAGGTGATCAGCGTGCCCGCCGGGCAGATCCTCTTGCTGTCCGACCATCCCGATGAACTCGACGCTGCGGTCTCCGCGGGCTGGTCGGTGCTCGGGGTGGCCCGGACCGGTGAGCCGAATTCCCCACGGCCTCCACACCGCTGGATCCACTCATTCGCCGAAGTCGACCCGCGACATCCGTAACAAAAGTTACGCGCCGGCACTCAGCACAGCACCCGGCTGCGTCTGCTGGTGAGCTGCTCGCTACAGCAAGTAATTCAGGCACCATTCCTTCTCAGCGGCTCGCCGAGCAGCAGTACCGGCAGCCTGTCTGTTGGCGCCCCTACCGGCCAGGTTCACCAGGGCCGAAGCAGCTCATACTGGACGTTGCCGGCGTTACTTCGACGCTACTGCGGCTGACCGCCCAGTTGGGTGCGGGCGCGCACCTAGGAAATCCGTTTGGCTGCTTAAAGATTCGACGATTACGCTGTTGGCGCGTGACGAAATCGGGCGACGAACGGGTAAAGCTGGCAGCCAAGGCAGATGCCGACGGCGGCGTTGAGCAAGGAGGCGAACAACGCGAACGCGGTGGCGACTACGCCGAGCAGCGGGACCGCGGCGGCGAAGCCGACGACCCCAATGACCGCGAAAACCAGCCCGACCAACAGGGCGAATTCCAGCGGCGGCACTGGTTCGCGTTCACTGGCCGGGGCGCTGCGCGGTGCCACGAGCTTGGCGAACAGCCACCCATAAGGGCTGCTGCGGGGGCCACGGACTGCGCCGATCGCGAAGATGACGGCCTGGGCGCCCAGGATCACCGCGGCGGCGGGTGCGTTGAACGCCGAGACAACCAACGTGAGCACCAGAACCATGGTGGTGATCCACGCGGCGAATCGCGGACCCCGCACGTCCACTTGGCTGGTATCGGTAGACATCAATTTGCTCCTTTTGCCCATGGTGTGGCAGTAA
>DATKEW010000418.1:0-5036 GCA_035511785.1 Mycobacterium sp. | reverse complement strand
CGCCGCGGACGGGTAAGCGTCGACGACCTCCAGACGTACTCTGGAACGGTCGGCCCAGAGAGCAAGGGCGCTCGCCCCCGCTTTCCCGAATCTGGCCAGCGGCCCCGACAATGGGGTAACCAGCACGGCACGAGCCACCACGCCCACAACATAAGCGCATCGAACAACCGCCCGACTCCCCGGGGAGTACGGATCGTCGCATTCCACTGCGGTTGAACACCGTTGCCGGGGTGCTGACAGGTCGCGTCCCCCCGCATCTAACCCTTTGCAGATTCATCGGCCTCGGCCGTTGACGCACCAGAACTTCGAGGCGCTAATGCTTCTTATGCACTTGAACCGGCGGGAGGCCACAAGAGCTACGGCAAGTGTCAGGCGGGGAAACCGCGCGTTGAACCGCTCGAGGTTGCGGTAGCGATCGGCTTGTCGGCGGGTCGGACTGCGGGTTGAAGTCGTCGGTGGTGGCGGCCATGCCTATCAGGCCGATGTCCAGGATTCGGAGAACCCACCGGTTACCGGGTCGCAGAGCAAAGCCAACATTCGTCTCAAGACGTGAGCTCGGCGGTCGGTATCGGCGGGGGGAGCGGGAAAAGGCGCCGGAAGGTTTCGATGACCCCGCGGTTCCCGGCTAGCCGGAGGTTGCCGTTGGCGAGCGCCTCGTCGAGTGGGCGGTCGGTGCGCAGCAACGAGAGCAGGGTGGTCTGATCGGTTTCGAGCGTGGCGTCGGGATCCTCGATCTCACCGCGAGCGACTGCCAGCTCGCCGTCGGCGATGCGGATCTGGAATCGCTCATCACCGAGATGCAGTGCGATGGTGGCGTCGAGGTCGGCGGCCGCCGAGCCGTCAAACAGCGCTTTGAGCGAAAGTATGAGGGAATCCGTGCCGAGCGGGGCGTCGTAGCGCATCCCTGGCGAGCGGCTGGCCCACTGGGCCAATCCCACCACAATCGGCGACAGCTCGGCCCCCCATGGGGTTAGCTCGTACACCCAGGTCGCCGCGGGTGGGCTGAGTCGCCGGCGGCGCAGCACCCCTGCGTCGGTGAGCTCGCGCAGCCGCTGGGTGAGCACATCGGGGCTGGCGCCAGGCAAGCCGGCCAGCAAATCGGTGAACCGCTTGGGGCCCAGCACGAGGTCTCGAACCACCAACAACGCCCAGCGCTCGCCGATCAGATCGAGCGCGTGAGCCACCGCACAGCCCTGGTCGTACTTGCGTTTGCCTGCCATAGCACCCAGCCTACCAGTGGAAATCGGTTAATCCAACTTTGTACTTGTTTTCTCCTAGTATCTAGTAGTACTGTCGGAGTGATGTGGCGACCACCACAACCCAAGGAGATGAACCCCATGCCCGTGTTCACCATCGACGCACCCTCAGGGGCGCGCCAAGACGCCAAGCAAAAGATGATGAAGCAGATCACCGAGGCGCTCGACGAAGCCTGGCCCATTCCCGATACCCGCGGCTGGTTGCGCGAGTATCCGGCCGAAAACGTGTCCCAGGACGGGCACATCCAGGCCGAACCGGTACGGCCGGTGTGCTCGCTGGAGGCCCCAGAATTGGCGAACCTGGACGTCAAGCGCAAGTTGGTGCGAAAAATCGAGTCCGCGATCGCGGCGGCCTACGACGGCATCGCCAACACCGAGGAGGTGCTCGTTTTGATCAACCACTACCCGCTGGAAAACGTTGGATGGCAACAAAGTCTGCAATCGGACAAACCAGAGATTGTCGCCGCCATCGCGCAAATCAATCGATAGACACTCCGCCCCGGGGCGAGGTGCCCACCGCGCACACCGCCCCGGGACCGGTGGCGCTGCGGCATTCTTCAGAAGCGGCGCGGTTATCAAACCGACCCAAGTCCAAGGGAATTGCCTCAAGCCCATCGGCGGCCGCGGTCACCAGCTGCACGGCGGCGGGAAACCCTGCGCTGCCGGGGCGACGCGTGACCGCGCGGACGGTGACGCCGGCGTCGACGATATCGGTGACCAGCGGACGCCCGACATTGCCGGTTCACCCGTGACGAGAATTGTGGTCATGGTGTTGTCCCTCTCGTCGGTTGAGCCTGAGTGGCGTTGCCTTGTAGGCTTTTTCGGCTGGTGGTCACCGCGGCCAGCAGTACAAACGCCAGTGCGGCGGTGCTCGTGCGGGCAACGTGCGCCAGCTGCCAGCGGTCCCGCACGCTCGACCAGTCGCTCGGCGGTGCCGCCACCGGCCAGCCTTGTTGCGCGGTGTTGATCGGAACGTTGATCGCCACGCTGATCGCAAACGCCGTCAGCAGCAACAACAGCGCCGTCAGCGTCAGCCACCTGCCCGAGCCGCGCCGCCTGATCGTGGACCATGCCAGCGCCGCGGTGGCGATGATCGCGGGCAGCAGCAGGATGGTCGCCAGCCCGCCGAGCCGGTCGAGCTCGATGCGACGCACCTGCGTGTAAACCGGCGCTGCAAGCCCGCGCATGCTGCTTTCCAGGACGGCCACGGCGACGAGCATGCCGGCGAACAACCCGCTGCAAACCACCGCGGCGGCGGTGGCCGTCGCCTCAACCGGCCCCGGGATTGGGCACGGCGAACGCCCGACATTGGTGGAACCGGTGCGCATGGGGCGGGTGAAAGACGATGTCGTCATCGTTGTCTCCTAGTGATGCTCTTGGCAGTCAGGCACTCTCGGCATCGGACAGGGTGTAGCCGGATGCGGCGGGGTGGTCCGAACCCGCTTCCTGGCGGATCATCTGCCACAGAGTAGGGGTGGCCTCGGTGGTCGAGACGATGACCGTCTCGCCCTCCGTCGACGAGTCAGCAGCCAGCGCCACCAGATAATCGGCCAGGTCGATCCGAGCGGTGAACGCGCCGACCGGGTCGACGTCCCCAGACAGATAGTTGGTTCGTTCGTCGAGGTCGAACAGACCCGACGGGCGCACGATGGTCCAGTCCAGCTGGCTGGCCCGAACGATGGTTTCCATCCGCCGCATGTCGTCGTAGACCGTCTTACCGATCGTGCGAGTGAGGATCGGCTCAATGAGCCGAAGCGAGAGGGGTGCCTTGGTGCGCCGGGTCGGGTACGCCGCCGTGGAGCTGACGGCCACCAGCCGCCGCACCCCGGCGCTGCTCATCGCATCCACGATGGCCCGGGTACCGACCGAGTACGTGTCCACCGGCTCCCGAGTGAACGACACGCCCAGCACCGACACCACCGCGTCGGCGTCTTCCACGATCGGCGCGACCGCGGCCGCGTCACGCGCGTCGGCGCCCGCCACGGTCAATCCCCGCCCGGCAATCGGAAACTCGCGCGGGCGACGGGTCACCGCGGTGACCTGGTGCCCCGCGGCCAACGCCAGCGCGGTGACGAGACGACCGGTCTTGCCGTTCGCTCCAAACACAACAAGATTCATGACTTCCTCCAATATGATCACTGACCTATGATTGTCATCATCTATGATAATCCTGGCTCGTGCTAGAATTCGTGACATGGATCACCAGCCGGCCGGGATCGCCTCCCTCGACAAGCGCATTCCGTTCCTGCTGTCCCAACTGGGGTCCTACGTCGCCGCCGAGTTTGACCGGGCGCTCACCCCCACCGGGGTGGATCCCCGGACATACGCCGTGCTGATGGCCCTCGCCACCGAAGACGGCCAATCCCAGCGCCAGCTGTCGGCCCGGCTGGGCATCCACCGCAACGCAATGGTCGCCGTCATCGACAGCCTCGAACGCCAGGGACTCGCCGAACGCAGGTCGCATCCCGAGGATCGACGAGCGTTCGCGGTGACGTTGACCGCCAAGGCGCGCAAGCTGTTACCCGACCTGGATGCCCGGGGCCGCGCCCTCGAGGACGACATCACCTCGCCGTTGTCCCCCGAGGAACGGACCACCCTTCGGCAGCTTCTGCAACGGGTGGCCGCCACCGCGGAACTCATCCCCGGGGTTCATCCCCACCTGGCGCGATCCATCAGCAGCAGCGTTCAGCAGGGCGACGACGGGGATCGCAACACTGGCTAAATCATTGTGCCCTAAGGCAATTCGCCCACCAGATCGAAGCGGAATAATCCCGGCGCCTTGATCACCCAAGGGAGCCAGACTCTTTGCGGTTGCCTCGTCTCAGCAGTGCAAACCACCGACTCCTATCGAGCAACGCCCCGACTGACCCCTTCATTCATCTCCCGGGCGGAGCCTGCCTAGACGCCATCGGTCTAGCTCGAGACCCGTCGCTCGACCGTGCGGAAAAGCTGTCCGATCAACGCTCGCCACGCAAGACCAACCGCAGTTCCGACGACTGCTGCTATAAGTCCGATGACCGCCGGGGTATTGACCGCGTCCGGCGTGCAGACGTTGCAACGGCGCATTTGTCCGTTGTCGCTTTGTGAGACGGCACCGGCGGTCGGTGCCTGTTCAGTGCAGCACCGCGCGTTAGGCGTTGAAGCGCAATTCGCGGCGGGCGATCACGAACAGGCGGCGCGTGGCGATCGGTGAGACAAACCGGCGGACGCAAGGCCCGGGTCTCTGATCAGCTCAGCGATGAAATCGGGCCAGTCCTCGTATCTGAACGAATATGGGCGTCGACGGCGCCGCCAATACCCCGTAGACCATCTCAACTCATGCCTGGAAGGACCGGTGCATCGTGAAGTTCAGCATTTTTCTGCCGTCCGGTTTCGCTCAGGAGTTCGCGCGCATCCCCAACCCCGTCACCGCCTATGAGCGGCTGGTAGAGGTCGCCAAACTCGCCGACGACGCCGGCTATGAAACACTATTCGCGCCCGACCACCTGACCACCATCCCACCCTCACACGAAACACTGTTCGAGGCATGGTCGCTGATCACCGGACTGGCCCGCGAAACCTCTCGGGTCAGGCTCGGTCACCTGGTCACCGCCAACAGCTACCGCAACCCTGCCCTCGCCGCAAAGATCGCATCCACCGTGGACGTCATCTCGCATGGTCGCCTCGTCTTCGGCATCGGCGCCGGATGGTGGGAACCCGACTACCTGCAGTACGGATACGAGTTCGGCACCGCAATCGAGCGCCTGCGCAAGCTCGACGAAGCAACACAGATCATCCTGG
>DATKEW010000417.1:0-2948 GCA_035511785.1 Mycobacterium sp. | reverse complement strand
ACGAGTTTTGCCGCCAGCCCGCGCCGCCTAAGCCGTGACGCGCCCGATCGGAATCTCAGAGAACGTTTGCTCGCTCTGCTCAACTAGCCGCTCGGTGACCATCAGCTGCCGGAGCGTCCGGTGCGGTTACGACATACATATTCGCATCGGGTGCTGACCTGATTTCACCCGCGGTGTACACGGTCATGAGTTCTCTGCCATCGCTGTCGGCAACGCACACATAGGTGTCGGTCGCAGCGTCATAGTCGAAGCTGTCCCAGGCCAATACGAACGCTAAGCAGTTGCCGTCGCGGTCCGCGACGACGAGCTTGTGCACACCCGACTCCTTTAATAGCTCGGCATCCTGCGCGCGCTGCTGAGGGACCTGGTTGTTGTGGACCGTTAGGGTGGTTGACATTTGTGTACTCCCTTAGCGAGGTGTCGTCCGGGCGCCAAAAAAACCCCGAACCTAGTGAACAGTCTTTCTCCAAATACCGCCCCTGACGAGGGGGATTACGGCCCCTATCAAAAAGGTCGTAAGTCGCCTCAGCAAAGAGACTGTCACTCGAGGGCGATTTGTAGGACGCCGTGCACATCGGTCACTCCACCGGCGAAGCGGAAGTGTGCGCTATCTGGCGCGCAACGGCGAGAACCGCGCCGGCCAAAAGCCGTTCTCGTCAGAACGTGCTGGGTTCACCGGTCGTAGGTGCAGGATCAAGCGACCGCCGGCTGACCTTCGTGGGACGCAGCGCCACTATAACCACTCCAACGGCGAAGATCAGCGCGATCAGCCAGGGAAAGTGCCCGTTGGGAGCGAACCCTTCTGCGGAGACGAACGCCAGGCCGTACGACGCCATGGCGGCGCCGGCCAGCATGACCGGCTCGCCCCACCGGTCGGGAAGCGGTGTGCCGAACGTCGGAAGCGGAGCGGCGAAAAGGCGTCGTCCCCACCACAGCAGCATCAGCTCGACCGCTGTCACGACGCTGAGGATGACCACCCATTCCAGCCGTGCCAGCCACCAGTCCGCCGTACCTTCGGTCGGTTGCGGCAATAGTCCGGCCGGGTAGCCGACGACCGCGACGATCACGACCGGAATCATGTGCCACAGGTACAGCGCCATCACGTTGTTATTGGCGATGGAAAGCACCCGCCGGACAAGGCCGGCGCGCAGCGCGCGGTTGAGCGCGGGCGCGAGTGTCATCGCTATGCCGGTCTGTGCGCATCCAAACGCCAGCAGCGCCACGGTAGGCGGCGTCGTATTGTCGACGGTCTGGCCGCGAACGCCGATCATGCTCACCGGATAAAATTTCAGCCAAATCAGTAGCGCCAGCGCGACCGCCGATCCGGCGGCGAGCAGCGCAGCTCTGCGTGTGGCCAATAGCCCAGCGTGCCAAGCGATTCCGAGTTGGTAAAGCGCCCCCCAGCACAGCAGATAGTTCACCCAGCCCAGGTAGGGTACGTGACCGCCGATCGAGATGGCGTCCACCACCGCGACTGCCACGGCGAGCGCTGCCGGTACCCACAGACCCCAACGACGTTGTGCGGCAATCGCAATCGGTGTCAGTGAAACCACCATTAGGTACACGGCAAGAAACCACAAATGCATGGCCACGGCCCAACCCGCGTATTCCAGCACGGAACCGGCCACGTGGTTGGCGTCCGCTGCCACGACAATTAGCGACACCAGCGCGGCGTACATCGCTGTCGGCCCGAGCACTCGGGCCAGCCGACGACGCAGCCAGGTCGGGCGGGGTACGCCGTCGGCATCGCGCCGATGCGTCCACGACACCGCGCCGGCGTAGCCGGCCGCCAGAAAGAATGTCGGAACCGCCTGGAAAGGCCAGGTCAGCCACTGAGTCCAAGGCAAGTCGACGAGCGGGTTCTGCCGGCCGAAATGTCCGTGGTGATAGGTCACCGATCCCGCCAGCCAGTGGCCGACCACAATCAGGACTACGCCGGAGACCCGGTAGAAATCCACCGCCAGATTGCGGACCGCTCGCGCGCTGCTTGCGTGGTCCATCAGGGTGCGATGATCAGCACGTCGAAGTTCGGCGGCCTGTGGCCGGCGTCGTGGGCGGCCAGCGACGCGATGGTTATGGCGATTGCGCGAAGCTCGATGCGGTGCACTCGCGCAACGCTACTCGTCCATGCTCGCGGCGAGCGCTCGAACCTGGGGCGCCCCAAGCACGTGCCTCATGACCACCATCCACGCGTACATCGCGGATCAGAACCTGCAGGACGGTCCACACCGCGACCTTCGTCGGGCCCGCGTCGCGGCGATCAACGTGGTGCCCACGTCCACCGGGGCCGCCCGCGTGATCAGTGTGGTGTTGCCCCAGCCCGAGGGCCGGCTCGACGCGTACGCGCTGGGGGTGCCGGTGCCCACCGGTTCAGCCACCGATCTCACCGCCGTCGTCCGCGAGCCGGCCACCGTCGAGGCAGTCAACGCCGCGTTCGCGAGCGCCGCCGAGGGTGAGCTGAAGGGCTTCCTCACCTACACCGAGGACCCCATCGTCTCCTCCGACATCGTGACTGACCCGGCGTCGTGCATCTTTGACTCGGGGCTCACCAAAGTCGGTGGTGATCTGGTGATTATCGTCGGCTGGTACGACAACGAGTTGGGTTACTCCCAGCGCCTCGTCTACCTGACCGGCCTGGTGGCGTCTACGCTTTGAGCCTTACCCAGGGCATCAACGCGGGCAGGCTCGGCGACTGGTCGCCCGCGAGCGCCGGACCGACGACGCGCATGCCGGGTCGACCGATGATGGAGCGGAGCTCAAGCGTCGGGAAACGCCAGAACATCGTGAAGTGGCCGGCGCGGCGTCATGGGAGGTACCTCGCCAAGCGCGGGGGCTTCGCCGACGCGGATCACAACTTGCTGCATAGCTTCCCGTCCGGTCAAGGTGCCGATCAGGTTGCGGCTGGACCATAGCTCTGTGAGATGGGTCAGTGTGCATGTCGCCATCCC
>DATKEW010000416.1:0-2761 GCA_035511785.1 Mycobacterium sp. | reverse complement strand
GGGAACCGGATCAGGTCCGGAGACAACGTCGTTTTCGGCATCAGCGGTTCGGGACAGACGGTCGGCGCCGCGCTGTACACATTCGACGACCTGCCCGACCGGCTGCGCCGGGGGTCCAATGGCCACCGCGGGCGCAGCCTCCCGGTCGGCGAACCATCGCCAGAGCCACCAGCGGCGCCCCGGGTTCGGATCGAAGGAGTCGGCACCGCCCCTGCCGGGCAGTCCGCGCCGCGGCGTGTGGTCGACCTGGCGGTCCAGGCCGCCACGGCGTGCCTCGACCACAGTGGACTCGACCGGGCGGAGCTTGGCCTGATGATCTATTCCGGGGTGTACCGGGACGACTTCATTTCCGAACCGGCCATCGCAGCGCTCGTCGCCGGCGAGCTCGGGGTCAATGACGACATCGAATCCCCGGATGTGCGCAAGACAATCGCCTTCGACGTGCTCAACGGCGCGGTCGGATTCCTCAACGCGTGCCAGGTCGGCGTCCAGATGATCGGCGCGGGAAAGGCCGAGCATGCGATGGTCGTGGCTGCCGAAATAGAAAACAACACCACCGAGGGCGACCACCCGTTATACGGCCTCGTCGAGACCGGGTCGGCTGTGATTCTTGGTCCGGCCGACGGCGCAACGGGCTTCGGCCAGTTCGTCTTCCACCACCATCCGGAGTACAGCGGGGCGCTCGCAACGTATTTCCAGCACCGAGACGGACAGAGCTGGCTACAGATCGACCGCGATCCGAACCTGTCAGCCCATTACCTGGACTGCATCCCCCCAGCCGTAGAGGAATTATTGAAGCTCGAAGAGCTCGACTCATCCGAGATAGCTGCCGTATTCCCCCCGTTCCTGTGCAGCGCCGACCGCACCGAACTCGCTGCGCGCCTGCGCATCCCGAGCTCGCGATTCGTCGACCTCCCCGCCGACACCGACCTTTTCTCCTCCTCCGTGGCGTACGGGCTGCAGCACGCCTGGCGGCACAAGCTGGTGAGGTCGGGCGACATCGGGTTGATCGTGAGTGTCGGCTCAGGCGTCCAGGTCGGCTGCGCCACCTACCGCTTCTGATGCCCATGCTGGCGTCAGTTACCGGAGGCGCTCGCCGCCGCGATGGCCGTCCGCTGACAGGGTTCTCGTGCCGAGGTGTATCGCCAGTCGGCCCGAGCCGATAGGGGTTTTGAGGATGCGACTCGAAGGTCGAAGCGTCCTGCTTACCGGCGCTACTGGAGGCATCGGGGGCGCGATCGCTCGTGAGTTGGCAGCACGGGGTTGTGCTCTCACCGTCACGGGCCGACGTGAAGCGAAGCTCGCCCGCTTGGTCGCCGAGCTGGGTCCGCTGGCGCGGGGCTTTGCCGCCGACTTGACCAACCTGGCAGAGGTGCGCGAGTTGCTCGACCACGCCGACCCTGTGGATATTCTCGTTGCCTGCGCCGGCCTCGATGTCTCGCAGGACTTGGCGGATACGAGCGATGAGGCGCTGGAGGAAGCGATGCGGATCAACCTCCTTGCGCCCGCTGCACTTGCGCGCGCCGCCCTGGCCCCGATGAAACAGCGCGGAGCGGGTCACATCGTCTTCATCGGCTCGGTGGCCGGACTTGTCGCGACACCCATCAACAGCAGCATCTATACGGCCACGAAGTGGGGGCTACGCGGGCTAGGGCTGGCGCTGCGACAGGAGCTCCACGGAACAGGCATCGGTGTCTCGACGGTCTTTCCTGCAGGGGTCCGCGATGCGGGCATGTTCGCCCGGACCGGAGTCGCCCTGCCGTGGTATGCCGGTACGAGCTCCCCACAGGATGTCGCTCGGGCCGTGGTTCGGGCGGTGGAGCGGGATCGGCCCGAGGTAGTAGTGGCTGCCGGCGGGGAGCGGCTGGGCGCTGCGATCAGCGGCGTCGCGCCAGTCCTCGTCGGCAGACTCGCCCGAGTGGCAGGCCTCGCTCGGATACGTCAAGCGGTGCTTGACGCCCAGGGCCGAGGCGACGGGCCCAAGGCAGGCGGCTGACTTTGGATAGGCGGCGTGTCTAAGGCCATTTGGGTGATCTGGGATAGCGCTGAGGCGGGCGTCGTCGGCGCCTGCGGGTTGGCTCAGCTGGCACGGATCGTGGTGCTGGCCGCTGACGGGGTGTCGAACACCGAAATCGCTTCGCGGGTAGGGGTTTCGCAGCCGACGGTGATCGGATGGCGGGGACGCTATGACACCCGAACCGCTTCTGATGCGTACCCTGGCTCTTCAACTTTAGGGTTACCGAGACGCACTGGGTTACGGGTTACTCGTCGCGAAGCTCTGTCGCCGGCGCAGCCTTGGTGTTTTTCCAGGCGGGGACGATCGCTGCGAATATCGCCGCCATCATGGCGAGCGCGGCATATCTCGTCGCGTCTGACAATGGGAATATCAACGGAGTCACGGAACCCACGTCGACGACCGCAGCGTGTCGAACGGCGTCGAGGATCGCTATGGACAGCACTCCGCCCAGTAAGGCGCCCGCTGCGCTCGCGACGACGGCTTCGATGGTTGTTACGGCGAAGACCTTGGGTGGGGTAGCGCCAAGCGCTTGTATTAGGGCTATCTCGCGTCGCCGCCGAATTCCGAGAAGTAGCAGGGTCGAGGTCACCGATACGAAGGCTATGACGAGTAGACCGTATTTCAGAGTGTTCAGTGGTGTGAGAAAACGGGACTCGCCGCTGGCGACGGCGGCTCGATATCCAGCTGCGTCGACCACCTTGACGGGCTGGTTGAAGTGGCTGGATCTGATCTCCGCCGCAATTT
>DATKEW010000415.1:0-8938 GCA_035511785.1 Mycobacterium sp. | reverse complement strand
TTGAACAGTTCCATCGACCTCGACTCGGCGCTGGCGATTCGGCGCTGCAGCTCCCACTGCTTGCCCACCTCGAGGCACTCGGTGAGGAATGGCTGCTCGTCGAACGATTCGTCCTCGTAAGCGGCGAGCCGGGCGGCGACGATGTGGTAGGCGTCCAGGAACGGGCGCAGCACCAGATGGGCCAGCAGCAGGTCCGCCTTCTCGAGCAGCCGCCGCACCTGGTCCGCGCTGGTGGCCTTGGTGGTGTCTTCCACTGGCCCGATCAGGCGTACTTCGTCGGCGAGATCCTTCTCAAACTGCGCGCGTGCGGAGAAAAGGAACTCGAACTTCAGCAACTCGCGAAGGCTCAGCGCCTCGTCGCGCACGGTGGCCGGCAAAACCGAGCCGTCGACCGAAATTTCTGAAGCGGCCAGCAACGCGGTTTCGGCGATGGCGCGATCGACCAGAATGTGGATGGCGGTGTTGCGGTAGAACGCCGCGACCAGGTGCTGGTCGGCCCCGATGCCCCAGACCGGTTCGGTGCCGGCGTCGTAGACACTGACCACGCCCGACGCGACGAGCTCATGCAAGGTAGAGCGGATCGTCGAGCGATTGGTCAGGTCCGCGGCGCCGGCCACGGTCCAGTTCCGCGCCGCGATGTAGCTCGCCAGCGGTCGCACGGTGGCCAGCACCTCGCTGATCGACAACGACCGGTCCGCGCCCAGCAGCGCGAGGCTGACCACCGCCGTCGGCGTGACCGGGGTAGCGCGGTTGATCCGGTGCTCGACGTCCAGCGCGATGCGTTCGATTTCGGTTCCGGTCCCGGATTCCTCGGCGCGCAACTCCTCGAGGCGCTTGCGCAGCGGCAGCGGTTCACCGAAATCCAGGTAGGCGCGGCCGAGCCGTTCGCCTTGCTGACGCGCGAGCCGGATCAGGAAGCGGAAGTCCTCCGGCCGTTTCGCCGCACCGTAGGCCTCCGTGGTCATGGCTTCCACCTCGTGCAGCTGGTCGTACACGATGGAGGTCGGCACCAAATAGACCTCGGGACCGTCGATTTCGTCGACGGCGTCGCTGACGTAGCGCAGGATCCCGTACACCGGGGGCCGCAGCTTGCCGGTCCGGGTCCGGCCGCCCTCGATCGACCAGGTGAGGTTGGCATGGTTTTGCACCAGCTGCGCCGTGTAGGCGCGCAGCACGAACCTATAGACCGGGATGTCTTTGGTCTGCCGCCGGATGAAGATCGTCCCGGTGCGTTTGGCCCACGCGCCCAGCGGGAAGAAGTTCAGGTTCGCGCCGCCGAAGGTCAGCGCGGGCGAGAGCCGGTTGGCCTGGATCACCTCCGGCAACAGCGTGCCGTCCAGATAGGAGCGATGCGAAAAGGCGAACGCCAGCGTCGCTTTGCGATCCAGCCTGCGCAGCTGGGCGATCTGGTCCTCGTCGACCAGCACGTCGTAGGCCCGCATCAGCCAGCGACTGAAGCTGCGCCAGGCCCTCACCGCCCGCTCGTCCAGCGAGGGCGCCATTTCGCGCAGGTAACCCGCAGCCTCGGCGCGCACGCTGTCCGGGTCGCGCCCGAGCTCCTCGGCCAACCGGGTGAGCCGCTCGTCATACCACGGCGCCGCCAGCAGCTGGACGACCTCGGCCGGGTCGGTCGGCAGCGGGGCCGTCGATTCTTCGACAATTCCGGCCCGCTGCAACAGCTTTCGCGCCCCTACCCGACCGATCTCACGCGCGGTCCCCGCCGGTCCCCCGCTCACGCCGGCCGCACCGTTGCGGCTTCGGAAGGCTCGTGGACCT
Organism: Mycobacterium sp.; assembly: GCA_035511785.1. Classification (GTDB taxonomy): domain Bacteria; phylum Actinomycetota; class Actinomycetes; order Mycobacteriales; family Mycobacteriaceae; genus Mycobacterium. Next base: position 7,162 of record DATKEW010000415.1, on the reverse strand, counting down.
CCGGACTCAGTTCGCGCGCGTACAGTTCCTCGATCTCGGCGGCGTATTTCGCCATGATCGGTTTGCGCTTGAGCTTCATCGTCAACGTGATCTCGTCACCACCGGGCTCCCACAACGCCGGCAAAACCCGGAAGCGCTTAATCTGTTCCACGCGTGACAGTTTGGCGTTGCCCTCGGCCACACCGGCGGCGATCCGGGCGATGACCTCTGGGTGGGCCGCCAGCGCCGCGGGCGAGGCGTCGGAAAGGCCGTGCCGGGCCGCGTACGGGCCGACCGATTCGGCGTCGAAGACCATGAGCGCGGCGTTGTACGGTCGCCCGTCCCCGATCGTGATCATCACGCCGACCATTGGGCACGCGGCCAGGATGGCGTTCTCAATGTTGGCCGGCGACATGTTCTTTCCGGCCGCGTTGATGATCAACTCCTTCTTGCGGTCGACAATCCGCAGGTAGCCGTCCGGGTCGGCGTCGATGATGTCGCCGGTGTGGAGCCAGCCGTCGGCGTCGATCGCTTCCGCGGTCTTGGCAGGTTCCTTGCGGTAGCCCTTCATCACCAGTGGACCGCGGACCAGATACTCGCCGTCATCGGCGATCTTGCCCTCCAGCCCGGGAAGAAGTTTGCCGACGGTGCCAAGCCGCGCGTCGCGGGGATGGATGGCGGTGGCGACGCAGCTCAGCTCGGACATTCCCCAAATCTCGGAGATCGGGATGCCGATGCCGCCGAAGAAGGCCAGCGTCTCCTTGGGGATGGGCGCGGCTCCCGAGAGCGCCCACCGAAGCTCTCCGAAGCCGAGCCGCTCCCGTAGCTGCGACAGCACCAACTCGTCGGCCTTGGCCCACTCGGCGGCGACTTCGTCGGACATCGGCTCGCCGGCGAGCAAGGCGCCGCCGCGTTTTGCGGCGACCGACATCGCCCACTCCATTGCCTGCCGCTTGGCTTCGTCCGTCTCGTGGCCGACGGTGAATTCGATTGCGGCCTTGAGCTTTTCCCACACCCGCGGCACCGCGCCCCACACGGTGGGCCGCACGTCGGGCAGCGCCGCGGCGATCGCGCGACCGTCGGTCACCACGGTGACCTGAGTACCGAACATCTCCTGGGTGTACAGGGCGGTCATCCGGTCGGCGATGTGCGCCGACGGCAAAAACGACGTAATCCGGTCACCGAACTGGACTCCGAGCACGGCTTCGAGCCCGTAACCCTCGAACAGCAGGTTGGTATGGGTCATCTCCACACCCTTGGGGTTTCCGGTGGTCCCGGATGTGTAGATGAGCGTGACGACGTCGTCGGGTTGCACTGCCCGCCATGTCGACTCGAAGTCGAAATCCTCTGCGGCGGCGGCATACAGGTCGTCGACCGAGATCGTGCCGGCCGGCGACCCGTCGATGCACACGATGTGCTCGATGGGCGCGCCGCTGGCGCGGATGCGGTCCACGTACTGCTCCTCGCAGATGACGACCTTGGTGCCGGCGTTTTCGAACAGGTAGGTCAGCTGCTCGGCGGGCAGCGTGTTGTACACCGAAAACGAAGTGGCACCGACGTGTTGGGCACCCACCTCGAGCGGGTAGAACTCGATCCGGTTGGCCATCATCAGCGAAACAGTGTCGCCCCGACGGACCCCCAAACCCGCCAGGCCCGCGGCGACCTTCCGCACCTGCGTGGCAAACTCTCGCCACGTCAACGTCTGGGTGCCGCCGGGCGTCCGCAGCGCGATGGCGTCCGGATCGATCGACGCGGTGCGCTGAAACGCCTCGCACAAGGTGGCCGGACGCTCGGGTGTGGTCATTTCCGTTCTCCTTAGGGTGTCGTCGGGTGGCGGGACCGCCTTCTCACCAGCGGCGCACTGCCCACGTCACATCGGTGAGCGTACGTCCGCGATCAGGGGCACGGAATACGTTGATTGATTTCTCCGGAATTGCGGCATCCCCGATCGGGGGCACCGCGTACTTTCGGATAATGCGGTCCGATCTACGCGTTGATGTCAGTGACCTCTCTCCGCTGGAGCAGACGGCGTTGCTGACCCAGTACGCGCGAGCGCTTGACAGCCGATGGCCACGGCACGGCCAAGGTCCACGGCCCATTCTGGGTGACACGCTTGCCGACGACATCGTCAGCAGGATCGACTACGACTTCGCCGCGCTCGGCGTACCCAAGAGCGTGGTGTGCCAGACGGCGCTGCGCGCCAAGATGCTCGACGACCGGGTGCGGGCGTTCACCGCCGAGCATCCCAACGCCGTCGTGGTGGACCTCGGCGCCGGTCTGGACACGGGCCTGTTTCGGGTCAGCCCACCCGCCGCGGTCGATTGGTACAGCGTCGACCTGCCCGGAGTCATCGCATTGCGCAACCGGCTGATGCCGAGCCACGACCGGGCGCACTCGATCACCGCATCGGTGGCCGACAACAACTGGCCCAACACCATCCCGACCGGCCGGCCCGCCATGGTGATCGCCGACGGGCTGTTCGCGTTTCTGTCCGAGCGGGTGATCGTCGGCGTATTCCGTCGCATCACCGAGCACTTCATGTCCGGGGAGCTGGCCTTCAACGACTACGGACGCATCGGCTGGTTCAGCCGGCTCGCGGTGAAGCTGGCCCCGCAGCAGATGTTCAGCACCGTCGGCGCCCAGTGGGGCTATCCGGGGTTCAAAGACGCGCGGGTGCCGCAGAGGTGGAATCCACGGCTGACGCTGGTCGAGGAGTCCAGCCTGGCACACGCTCCCGAGGTTGAGTTGTTTCCGGGCTGGATTCGGTTGGCTACCAAGGTATCCGGCAAGTTCGATGCGTCCGCCCGCAAGGCCAGGATCCTGCGCTACCGATTCTGACCGCCCACACAGTAGGTTGTGACGATGGCAACGACGCTGATCACGGGTGCGTCCGTGTGGGACGGGATCTCCGGCCGGGCGGCGCCGCAACAGGTGCTGGTCGTGGACGGCCGTATCCAGCGGTTGGCGGAGGCGATCGAGGCGCCGCCGGACGCACAGGTGGTCGACCTGTGCGGACACACCGTGACACCGGGGTTCATGGACTGCCATACCCACGTGACGTTGACGCCGCAGGTCGGGCCGGACATGGCCGCCCACTCCAGCGTCGCGAAGGTGCTCAAGTCGCTGCCGGTGCTGCGGGCCTTGCTGATGAACGGATTCACCACGGTGCGCGATTTGGCCTGCGGGGACCCCGACTACCCGACGATCGACATGCGTGATGCGGTGGCGGCCGGCAGCATCGAAGGTCCGCGGATGGTGGTGGCACCGCACATGATTACCGCGCGCGGCGGCCACGGCGATTTCAGCGGGATGGTCGCCGACCAATATCAAGGCCCGTCGCGGCCGCTGGAATTGGCGGCCGCCGACGGGGACGACGAGATCCGCACCACGGTCAGGCGGGAGATCCGCGCCGGCGCCGACTGGATCAAGTTCGCGGCGACCGGCGGCTTCGCCTCGCCGTCGGACGATCCGGGCCACGCCACGTACAGCCAGCAGGAGATGGACGTCCTTGTGGCAACGGCCGCCGACCTCGACGTCCCGGTCACTCCACACGGTTACGGCGACGAAGGCATCCAGCGCGCTGTTCGCGCCGGCGTCCGCAGTATCGAACACGGAAACCTGGCGTCGGCGGAGACATTGCGGATGATGGAGGACGCCGGGGTGTTCCTGGCGCCCACCCAGTATGTGATCCTGTCCAGCGCCCGGCGCGATGAAAACGACCCCTACTGGGCCACCGTTTCGGATTCCGCGCGCCGCAAATTCCAGAAGTACCGCGGCGCTTTGTTGGACGCGGCCGAGCGCCTGGCCGCGAGCAAGGTCCGGATCGCATTCGGAACCGACGCAGGAATGTTTCCGCACCACGACAATTGGCGCGAGTTTCCGATGATGGTGTCCACCGGTATCCCCCCGTTGCGCGCCCTGCGGGCGGCTACCAGTGTCGCGGCCGAACTACTCCGCCTAGACGAATTGGGCGTGATCGCCGAAGGCAAGATCGCCGATCTGATCGCCATGCCCGGCGATCCCTTCACCGACATCGAGGTCACGGGCTGCGTCGACTTCGTCATGAAAGGCGGTGTCATTTACAAACATCCGGCGCCGGCGCCTGCGCTGGCCGGCTCAGGCGGGTAGTGTGCGTCTACGGCGTCCGGTGTACGCTGACGGCGGAAAATCCGTCGAGATCCCGCCCTCGACGCACAGCCGAAGCCGTAGTTGAACACTCAGCGGCGGCGAACCGCTAACCGCCCAAACACCCTGGACCGAGTAGTTCCTTGAGGTCGCCCATCAAGGCCGGTGAGAGTGTCACCCGCAGCGAGGCGTCCAGCTCCAGCGTGGTGATCCGGTCCCCGCTGACCAGGCGCAGATGCACCTGCGAGGTTCCCGGGTGGCGGGCCAACACCTGTTTGAGCGCGTTCACCTTGTCGAAGGTGCACTGCCGGGTGGGTAGGCTCACCGCCAGTGGTCGGTCCGGCTGGGCGGTGGAGAAGTCGGGCACCACCAGGTCGTTGGCGATCAGCGCGATCCGGTCGTCGCGGATCGCCACCTTGGCATTGACCACTACAACCGCATCATCGACGATCTCGGCACCGTAGGCGGAATACGCCTGCGGGAAGAACATCACCTCGATGCCGCCGGTGAGGTCTTCCAATTGCGCTGACGCCCAAGGCATTCCGTTTTTGTTGACCCGCCGGTTCACCGAAGCCAGGATGCCGCCCACCCGCACCTGGGTTTCGTTGGGGATATCGCCGTCAAGGATCGCCGGGATGGCGGTGTCGACCTGGGCGGTAAGCAGGTGCGCAACCCGGTTGAGCGGATGCCCCGACACGTACAGGCCCAACATCTCGCGTTCCAGGGCCAGCTTGTGCTTGTCCTCCCACTCGTCGTCGGGCACCTTGATGGTGAACACCGCGTCGGTGCCCGCGTCGCTGCCGCCGAACAGGTCGAACTGCCCCATCGCCTCGGCCTTCTTGGTGCCCAGCACCGAGTCGACGGCGTCGGTGTGCACCAGGAAAAGCCCTTTGCGGGCATGTCCCAGCGAATCGAACGCGCCCGCCTTGATCAGCGATTCGGTGACCTTCTTGTTGCACGCCGAAATATCGATCTTGTTCAGGTAGTCCGAGAAGTCGGTGAACTTGCCTTTGTCGGCACGGGTATTGATCAACGAAGTCACGACGTTGGCGCCGACGTTGCGCACCGCACCCAACCCGTAGCGGATGTCGGGGCCCACCGAAGCGAAGTTCAGGCCGGACTCGTTGACGTCCGGCGGCAACACCGTGATGCCCAGCTTGCGGCAGTCGGCCAGATAGACGGCCGCCTTGTCCTTGTCATCGCCCACCGAGGTCAGCAGACCGGCCATGTACTCGGCGGGGTAGTTGGCCTTGAGGTAAGCGGTCCAATAGGAGACCATGCCGTAGCCGGCGGCGTGCGACTTGTTGAATGCGTAGTCGGCGAACGGAAGGATGGTGTCCCACAGCGCCTTGATGGCGCCCGCCGAGAACCCGTTGGACTGCATCCCTTCCGCGAAGCCTTCGTACTCCTTGTCGAGCACCTCGCGCTTCTTCTTACCCATCGCCTTGCGCAGAATGTCCGCTCGGGCCAGCGAGTATCCGGCCACCTTCTGCGCGATGCGCATGATCTGCTCTTGGTAGACGATCAGGCCGTAGGTCTCGGCCAAAATCTCCTCGAGCGGTTCGGCCAGCTCCAGATGAATGGGCCGGATCCCCTGACGGCCGTTCTTGCGGTCGGCGTAGTCGTTGTGCGCGTTCTGGCCCATCGGTCCCGGACGGTAGAGCGCAATCACGGCGACGACGTCTTCGAACCCGGTCGGTTGCATGCGGCGCAGCAGGTCGCGCATCGGCCCGCCGTCGAGCTGGAACACACCCAGGGTGTCGCCGCGGCCCAGCAGCTCGTAGGTGGCCTTGTCGTCGAGCGGCACGGATTCCAGGTCGAGGTCAATTCCCTTGTTGGCCTTGATGTTCTCGATGGCGTCGCCGATGATCGTCAGGTTGCGCAGACCCAGGAAGTCCATCTTCAGCAGGCCGATGGCTTCGCACGACGGGTAATCCCAGCCGGTGATGATGGCCCCGTCCTGCGGGCGCTTCCACAGCGGGATGGCATCGGTCAGCGGTTCGCTGCTCATAATCACCGCGCAGGCGTGCACGCCGGCGTTGCGGATCAGACCCTCGAGGCCGCGGGCGGTCTGGTAGATGGTGCGGACGTCCGGATCGGTTTCGATCAGGCCGCGGACCTCGGCGGCTTCCTTGTACCGCTCGTGGCTCGGGTCGGTGATGCCCGACAGCGGAATGTCCTTGGCCATGATCGCCGGCGGCAGCGCCTTGGTGATCCGGTCGGCGATGGCGAACCCGGGCTGGCCGTAGTGGATCCGCGCCGAATCCTTCAGCGCCGCTTTGGTTTTGATGGTGCCGAAGGTGATGACCTGAGCGACGCGGTCCTGGCCCCATTTGTCGGCGGCGTAGCGCACCATCTCACCGCGGCGCCGGTCGTCGAAGTCGATATCGATGTCGGGCATCGAGGTGCGTTCGGGGTTGAGGAACCGCTCGAAGAGCAACCCGTGCGGAATCGGGTCGATGTCGGTGACGCCCAGGGCGTAGGCGACCAGCGATCCGGCGGCCGAGCCGCGGCCGGGGCCCACCCGGATGCCCACCGACCGCGCGTAGTTGATCAGGTCGGCGACGATCAGAAAGTAGGACGGGAAACCCTTGTCGCAGATGACATCGATCTCGTACGCGGCACGTGCTGCGTAAACACCCGAGCCATCCGGCGGGCCGGCGGGAAACCGCCGGCTCAGCCCCGCGTCCACCTCGTGACGCAACCACGACGCCTGGTCGTGTCCCTCGGGCACCGGGAAGACCGGCATCCGGTCGCGCGGTGCCCACACGTCGGCGTAGGACTGCACCCGCTCGGCGATGAGCAACGTGGAGTCGCAGGCGCCGGGAACCTCGTCGTCCCAGATCTGGCGCATCTCGGCGGCCGACTTCAGGTAATAGCCGTCGCCGTCGAACTTGAACCGATTGGGATCCGAGAGCGTCTTGCCGGTCTGCACGCACAACAGCGCCTCGTGGTTATGGGCGGCGTCGCGGGTGACGTAGTGGCAGTCGTTGGTGGCCAGCGGCGGAATGCCCAGCGTGCGGCCGATCTGGAGCAGCCCCTCGCGGACCCGCCGCTC
>DATKEW010000414.1:0-3302 GCA_035511785.1 Mycobacterium sp. | reverse complement strand
TCTAGCACTTGAGCATGTAGAGTGCTAAAAGGCTTACATTCACGGAGGTTTTCAGTGCCGACCTACAGCTACGAATGCACCGAGTGCGGCAACCGCTTCGACATTGTGCAGGCCTTCACCGACGACACGTTGACGACGTGCGAAAAGTGCTCCGGGCGACTGCGCAAGCTCTTCAATTCGGTTGGCATCGTGTTCAAGGGCAGCGGCTTCTACCGCACCGACAGCCGCGAGGCCGGCAAGGCGATGAGTTCGACCAACGGGTCATCGTCAAGCGACTCGGGGTCGAGCTCGGCGTCGAGCGAGAAAAGCGGGTCAAGCCCGGCGTCGAGCGAGAAGAACGGTTCGAGCGAGAAGTCGAGCAAGAGCTCCACGCCATCCACCGCGGGCGCCTCGGCCTAGCGGGTTATCCACAGCGGGGTTTCTCCAACGCCACTGCGCCTGCGGCGCGGCGCTTACCGTTGCGGCGTGGGCGAATCATCGCTGAATCCAACGCCGTTGCGCCGTTTATCGGCGTCGTTGCGGCCGGACTGGACTCGGACGGTGCTGGCCCGTCGAGTCGCCGCAGGCGGGCTCGTGGTGCTGGCCGGCGTCGCGACGCTGCGTTCGAATCCGGACGATGATCGCGTCGAGGTCGTGGTGGCCGCGCGCGACCTCACTCCCGGCATCGCATTGGCTGCCGATGATCTCCGGGTCGAAAAGCGTTTGGCGACAACGGTTCCCGACGGGTCACAAGCCAGCCTCGGAGCCGTGGTCGGTGCGACGCTGGCCGGCCCGACGCGGCGCGGCGAGGTGCTCACCGACGTCCGGATACTGGGCAGCCGGCTGGCCGAGTCGACGGCCGGGCCCGGCGCTCGCATTGTGCCGCTGCACCTGGCGGACAGCGCCCTGATCGACCTCGTGCGCGTCGGCGACGTCGTTGACGTGCTGGCCGCGCCGGCCACCGACGGGCCGACGGGGACTGCGGCCGTAACCAAAGTGGTAGCAACTGACGCCGTCGTCGTGCTTGTTTCGGCCAAGCAGAAGGTCCAGGCTGCGGACAGCGACCGCGTAGTGTTGGTTGCGCTGCCGGCTCGCGTGGCGAACACGGTGGCAGGCTCGGCGCTGGGTCAAGCGGTAACTCTCACCCTGCACTGAGTGTCTGGCCGCTGCTCGCCGCGCGACCTGCAGCAAACTCTGTCCAGTCCAGGAAAGGACCTCCCATGTTCAAAGGGTTCAAGGAGTTTCTCTCGCGGGGCAATATCGTCGACCTGGCAGTCGCGGTGGTCATCGGTACGGCATTCACTGCACTGGTCACCAAGTTCACCGACAGCATCATCACGCCGCTGATCAACCGGATCGGCGTCAAGCAGCAGTCCGATGTAGGCGCCTTGAAGATCAGCATCGGCGGCGGCCAGACCATCGACCTGAACATCCTGCTGTCGGCCGCTATCAACTTTTTCCTGATCGCGTCCGTCGTGTACTTCTTCGTCGTGCTGCCCTACAACACCCTGCGCAAGCGCGGTGAGGTCGAGCAGGCCGACGACGCCCAGGTCGTGCTGCTCACCGAAATCCGCGACCTTCTCGCCCAGACCAACGGGAGCTCGTCCGGCAAACACGGCGGAGTCGCGACGACACCGCCGCCGGCCCACGGACCCCGCGCGGACGCCGAATCACAGTGACCTGCGGATTGTCGGGCGGTTAGATCTCCAGGCTCGACAGCTGCCCGATGATCTGCGCGGCGAGCGGATTCAGCGTCGCCATTCCGTCGCGCACCGCGTACCGGGAACCGGAGAGGTTGACCACCAACGTACTTCCGGACACACCGGCCAGACCGCGTGACAATCCGGCGTCAATGATTCCCGCGGAGAGTCCCGAGGCGCGGATGGCCTCTGCGATGCCCAGAATTTCCCGATCCAGAATGTCGCGGGTGGCTTCCGGCGTGACGTCGCGCGGCGTGACGCCCGTCCCGCCGACCGAGACCACCAGGTCCACCCCACCGATCACGGCGGTGTTCAGCGCGTTGCGGATCTCGACCTCATCGGCCGCGACCGCCACCACGCCGTCGACGACGAATCCCGCCTCGGTCAGCAGCTCGGTGACCAGCGGCCCGCTGTGGTCCTCGTCCCCGTGGGCGGTGCGATCGTCGACCACCACGACCAGAGCCCGGCCGACTACCAACTCCGCACCCGTTTCCATGGGTGCAACCGTATATCCGAGTTCTGACAACGGCTCCTCGACTCTCATCACTGATCCGCCTTGCCAAGGGTGACCTGCACGGTGCGGTTACCACCACCGGGATCCTGGAAGGTCAGCGATACCTTGTCGCCGGGCGCTTTGGACCGCACGGCGGCAACCAATGCGTCGGCACTGTTGATTGGGCGGTCGTCGACCTTGGTGACCACCACACCTTTGGGCACGCCGGCAGTTGCGGCGGCACCGCCCTGCACGACATCGACGACCTTGGCGCCCGGGGTGCTCTTGTCACTGGTCACCTGCACGCCGAGCGAGGCGTGGGTGGCCTTGCCGGTGCTGATCAGCTCATCGGCGATGCGCTTGGCCTGATCGACCGGAATCGCGAAGCCCAGGCCGATCGATCCGCTCTGGGCGTCGGGCGAATCCGCACCCAGGGTGGCGATCGCCGAGTTGACGCCCACCAGCTGGCCGCTCATGTTGACCAGCGCACCGCCGGAGTTACCCGGGTTGATCGCGGCATCGGTCTGAATCGCGTCCAGCACCGTGTTTTGGTTGCCCGATTCGCCCGTGGTGGATACCGGTCGGTTCATCGCGCTGATGATTCCGGTGGTCACCGTGCCCGACAAACCCAGCGGCGACCCGATCGCCACGACCGGCTGGCCGACACGGAGATCCGACGAGGAGCCCAGTGATATAGGCGTGAGCCCGGACACACCCTGCACCCGAATCACGGCGATATCACTGGTGGGATCCGCGCCGACCACCGTAAACGGTGCGGTGCGGCCGTCGGAGAAGGTGACCGTCGTCTTTGGCGGCGGACCAGCCGGTCCGCCCGGCCCGCCCGGGCCACCCGGCGCGCCCGGGGGACCCCCGGGTTTGGACGCGGCCGCGACGACGTGGTTGTTGGTCAGGATCAGCCCATCGGCCGACAAGACGATGCCGGAGCCCTCCTCCGAGGCACGACCCATATCGGTCTCGAGCATGACGACGCTGGGCACCACCTTGGCGGCAACCTGTTCGACGCTGCCGGGCGGCATGTTCGCGGCCGGGACGCTGGGAGCCGCCCCTGGGATGAGCCCGGTCCCACTGCCGCCCGCGGAGTGCGTGCCCAGCTCGACGACCGTGGCCGC
>DATKEW010000413.1:0-4347 GCA_035511785.1 Mycobacterium sp. | reverse complement strand
CACGACCGCGGAATAAATAGGTCCCAGTTCATAGTTACCAATCGCTGTAGCTCGCCAATTTGGGCGATGCAGCGTGGGTATGCCGCGTCGTTGATGAGATGCTCATTCAGGCGTCCCAGCCGGCGCTAGAGCAGGAGGTGCTATGTCCACCGCCACCCTCGAGAGCCGCCTTGCGGCCGTGAAGAACGCCGGCCGCTTCGACGACGCAATCGTCGGCAGCCTTGCGCGCTACCTTGCCGAGGCGCCCGACGAGAAGCTCTTCCGGATGAACCCCTACCTCTACGCGAAGGAGACTGGCACGCCGGAGCGAGTGGCGGTGGACCTGTTCCTCCACGCCGCGCACGCGGGCGTCGTCGAGTTCAGTTGGGGCGTCCTCTGCCCGATCTGCGGGTCGTTCGTCAGCACCGACCACGCCTTGCGCGCGCTCAATGAGGAGCGCATCTGCGCCATCTGCGAGATCCCCATCCCGCCGGTGATTGACGACAACGTCGAGGTCGCGTTCACTGTTGCCCCCTCGGCGCGAGCGATTCGCTACCACACTCCGGAGAAGCTCGACTTCCTCCGAGACAGCTTCGCACTTTTCTTCTCGTCCAGCATCGCCCACACCACGAAGTTCGACCGCTCCCTGGAGAACCCCCTCTGGTTCGGTACCGCTCCGGCGGGCGCGAAGGTGGAGACCGAGATGACGCTCGCGCCGGGGCGCTACGTGCTGGCGCTGCCAGAGCACCACGCGGTGCGGCGCTTCACGGTCGATGAGGGCGCGGGCGGCTCGGTGTCGAGTTTCGAGGTGCTCGCGGGCGGCCAACTGATCCAGGAAGGCGAGCAGCTCGCGGCCGGCAGCGTGCGTATGACCCTCCAGAACCGGCTCGGCCGGCCGGTGGTCTTCGGTGCGTTCATCGACCCACGCCCATCGGCGGAGGAGCTCGCCGGGACGTGCGCGAAGGACGCCCCGCTGCGGGAGTTCCACCGCTTCTTCACCGCCAAGGAACTGGTGACGACCCAGACGTTCCGAGACCTCTTCCGCGCCGAGAGCATTCCCGCGCAGGGCGGCCTAGGGCTAAAGAACCTGACCGTCCTCTTTACCGATCTCAAGGGCTCAACCGAGCTTTACTCGCGCATGGGCGACATGCGCGCCTACGGCCTCGTAGGCGAGCACTTCGGCCTGTTGCGCGACGTGGTCGCCATGCACAGCGGCGCAGTAGTGAAGACCATCGGGGACGCGGTGATGGCGAGCTTCTCCACGCCGGCGCCGGCGCTCGAAGCAGCCATGGTGATGAACCGCGAGATCGGCAAGGTTGGCCATCTGGAGCTCAAGATTGGCCTCCACGCCGGCCCCTGCATCGCGGTGGACCTGAACGAGCGCCTGGACTACTTCGGTCAGACGGTGAACATCGCCGCACGCGTCCAGGCAATCGCCGAATCGCGCCAGATCGTCTGCACCGATCCGGTGCGCGACGCGCCGGGTGCGGAGGAGGTGATCGGGGGGCTGAGCCTCGTCCGCCCGCGAGAGCTGGCGGCCCTCAAAGGGGTCGCCGGTCAGGTGGGCGTCTGGCGGTATCAGTAGGACGGGCACTGCCCGCAACCCGGCCTGACGGTTGCGTTCGTCGTATTTGCAACGCCCAGCGGCGACGATCCGGTTCACGAGCCCTGCCAGCAATACCCTGCCTCCGGCGCACGTCGGCGAGCACGTGCAAGTGCGCTACACCGGACAACTCGCAAGACGCCACAATCGACTAGTACTGGTAGGTGGGGTTCCTGCCCACCCGGCTCGGGATCATCGACACCACGCTCCTGTTGGTCGGCATCGCCTTCGGACGTCGTCACGTTTGACCCTTAGTCGACAGTCACGCGCAATGGCGCGGTGAAAACAGTTCACAACCCCAGACCACTAGTGACGCAATCCTTCTCACCCACCAGTACGGCGACGCCCTGGTACTCGACCGACCGGACTGACCGATCGGGGATACCACGCCCTGAAGGCAAGTCAGCCGCCGTAGTCTTGGGGCCTCGACCCAGGGACCCCTTCCTCAAGTTGATCTCTCGCGCGGCAGATTCATGTCAACGGCTCTGTGATATGGATTCGGGATGTTGACGCCGTCAACACCTTTTCGCGTATCCGCAGGTCGTTTCGCGTACTTTCGCGTCGTCATTTTCAGCGTTTCCGCAGGTCACCGACATTTCGGTAGCGGGTTCAATTGCCGGCAGCTCCACCAGAAGGGCCGCTGATGAGCGGCCCTTTTCGGTGGATCGCCGGTATTACGTCAGCGGCGGTGGCCCCGTGTTGCCCGAGTCGTGATGGTCACCGATGTGGTGGGCCTTTCCGCGAATCCGCGAAATCGAACGTTCGGCATCCGACCAGCCCTACGCCGGCAGCGCACTAAAACTGGCCCACAAACTGCTACTGGATCAGCACCGGGGCGGAACGTGAACCCGGGTGCGCTCGCGTTTTTGACCGCCACGCCTGAACGCCGCTGCCTCAATGGCTACCGACGCGGGTGCGCCCGCCAGATGCACGATCGTTTGACGAGTCCAAACCCTTTGCCTTCGGGAAAAGTGGAGGATTTGCTAATGGTCACGCCACGGGTACCTGGGCGCGCACTCGGTCGCCGAAACCGGTGTCCACTGCAGCCTCGTCGGCTGTGCGGATTTCCGACCATGACGTTTTCGGCAGGCCGTGAGGTTCGCTGGTGCCGAAACGTTGTTGCAGCCGCACCAGCGGTGCCGGCGCCCACCAATTCACCCGACCAAGCAAACGCATGAGTGCCGGCATCAACAGCATCCGGACCAGAGTTGCGTCCATCAACACCGCCAGCGGGACTCCGACGCCGAACATCCGCGTGACCGAGACATCGGCGGAGATCAGCGAGGCGAAGGTAACCGCCATCAACAGCGCCGCGGCTGTAACAACCGGTCCAGTGCGGGCCAAGCCCAGGGCGACGCTTTCGTCGTTGTCGGCCCGGGTCTTCCCGGATGCCAGCCAGGACTCCCGGATCCGCGAGATTAAGAACACCTCGTAGTCCATCGACAGGCCGAATGTGAGGCAGAACAACACCACTGGGACAGTTGCCACCAGCGTGCCGGTGGCCGTGGTGCCAAACCCGCCGAGGTGGCCGTCCTGGAAAATCCAGACCAGCGCACCGAATGTGGCGGTCAACGACATCACGTTGAGCAGCAGCGCCTTCAGCGGTAGGACAATGCTGCCGGTCAGCAAGAACAGCAGTAGGAAGGTGATCACGGCGATGACCGCCAGCACCAGCGGGAGCCGGGAGTTCACTGCCGCTGCACTGTCGCGGTTGATTTGTGCCCACCCCGTCAGCTGGACATCTCGGCCGCCGGGAGTTGGGACAGCATGCAGCCGATCCAGCTGAGCTTGCGATGCCTGCGAGTGCATCGGCGCAGTGGAGCCGACGGTCAAGAACGCGCTGCCATCTTTCAAACCCGTTGCGGCTGAAGGAGGCCCAGATTGTTGGCCGCTGACAAACGTGCCGCCGGGTGACGAGACCGACGACACATCCGCTACCAGCGACAGCTGCGCGGCATAGCGGGCCAGTTCAGCCGTCGTTACCCCGGCCATCTCAGGAATCACCACGACCACATTTGTCAAGGAGTTGAACGCAAAACCGGTGCGCAGCTCGTCACCGACCTGGCGCGCCGAGGCGGAGCCCGGCAGCACCCGGTCGTCTTGGTAGCCCCATTTGATACCAAGGAACGGCGCGCCCAGAGCAAGCAGCAGCGCGATGATCGCCAACCCGATCGGAATCGCGCGGCGCATAGCGACTTTCGTCCAGCGGTACCAGAACGTCTCCTGGACCGGGGGTCGTACCGGCTCGGGCCGACCCAGGACACGGCGCGCGAAGCGGCGCACGTCCAGTGCGTCAAGCCGCTCGCCGAGCAGCACGATCGCCGCGGGCGTCACGACCAATGACGCGACCGCCGTGAAGGCGACCACCGCGACGCCAGCGATGGCGAACGAGGTCAGAAAGTACATCGGGAACAACGCCATCGCCGCCATCGACAGTGCGACCGTAATCGCCGAAAACAGCACCGTCCGCCCCGTGGTGGCCATCGTGCGGACCAGTGCCTCGTCACGTCCTGCGCCGCCGGCGAGCTCGTCACGGAACCGGCTGACGATCAGCAGGGTGTAGTCGATTGCTAACGCGAGTCCCAGTGCGAGGATCAGGTTCAACGCGAAGACCGACACCTCGGTGGCGAACGTGATCGCGCGCATCACCGCCATCGAGCCGAGGATCGCAAACGTGCCGACCGCCAATGGCAGCGCCGCCGCGAGCACTCCGCCGAAAACCCATACCAGCACAACGAAACTCAGCGGAAGCGAGATGGCTTCCA
>DATKEW010000412.1:0-4731 GCA_035511785.1 Mycobacterium sp. | reverse complement strand
CGTAACACCAGGCACACTGGTAACAACAACAACGCCAGGAGGGCATGGCCGTGTACCGAGTCTTTGAAGCGCTGGACGAATTGGGCGCCATTGTCGAAGAAGCCCGTGGCGTGCCGATGACGGCCGGCTGTGTGGTGCCTCGCGGTGACGTGCTTGAACTGATCGACGACATCAAGGATGCGATCCCCGGCGAGTTGGATGACGCCCAGGATGTGCTCGACGCGCGTGATTCGATGCTGCACGACGCCAAGACCCACGCCGAATCCATGGTGTCCTCGGCGACCACCGAGTCGGAGTCGATGCTCAACCACGCCCGCGCGGAGGCCGACCGGATCCTTTCTGACGCAAAAGCCCAGGCAGATCGCATGGTGAGCGAGGCGCGCCAGCACAGCGAGCGGATGATCGGCGAGGCTCGCGAGGAGTCGATTCGCATCGCCACCGCGGCAAAACGCGAATATGAGGCCAGCGTCGGCCGTGCCCAGGCCGAAGTCGGCCGGCTGATCGAAAACGGCAATATCTCCTACGAGAAGGCCGTGCAAGAGGGCATCAAGGAACAGCAGCGCCTGGTGTCGCAGAACGAGGTGGTGGCGGCGGCCAACGCGGAATCCACGCGCCTCATCGACACGGCGCACGCCGAGGCCGACCGGCTGCGCGGTGAGTGCGATATCTACGTCGACAACAAGCTCGCCGAGTTCGAGGAGTTCCTCAACGGCACGCTGCGTTCCGTGGGCCGCGGTCGTCACCAACTCCGCACCGCGGCCGGTACGCACGACTACGCGACGCGCTAGCCCACGGCTGTCGTCAGCCGGGCGGTTGCGCCCTGGCGCTACGCGGCGTGCGCCGTAGGATTTCTTCTATGGCGCGGCAGAACAGCACCACGGCACAGCAACATTCGACCTCGCCGATGGCGGTCGACATCACACGGCTCGGGCGACGTCCGGGCGCGATGGTTACCCTGCGTGACACCGTGCCGAGCCCGTCGCGCATCGGGCTGGACATGATCGCGATCGAGCCCGGTGCCCCGCTGGAACTGGATCTGCGGGTCGAATCGGTGTCGGAAGGCGTGCTGGTCACCGGGACGGTGGCCGGGCCGACTGTCGGTGAGTGTGCCCGTTGCCTGACCGAGGTCAATGGGCGCGTGCAGGTCGGGTTGACCGAACTCTTTGCATACCCGGACAGCACGACCGAGGCGACCACTGAGGAAGACGAGGTCGGTCACATCGTCGACGACACGATCGACCTCGAGCAGTCCATCATCGATGCCGTCGGCCTGGACCTTCCGTTCGCGCCGGCGTGCAGGCCGGATTGCCCAGGATTGTGCCCTGAATGCGGTGTTCCACTGG
The DNA here is from genome assembly GCA_035511785.1 of Mycobacterium sp. Taxonomy (GTDB): domain Bacteria; phylum Actinomycetota; class Actinomycetes; order Mycobacteriales; family Mycobacteriaceae; genus Mycobacterium. The sequence continues at coordinate 3,388 of DATKEW010000412.1, read as the reverse complement.
CCGCTGAGCCGGGCCATCACCATGACCGCATCGACCCGCGGTGGGCCAAGTTGGCCGGGATGCTGGACCCCGCGCCGGATACGTCGCGGGGTGAGCAGTGACGTCGCGGCAAGTTCTGCTCGATGCGCTGCGAGTCGACCTGCCCGATGAGCTGCTCTCGCTGGCGTTGACCCACCGCAGCTACGCCTATGAGCACGGTGGGCTACCGACGAACGAGCGACTGGAGTTCCTCGGCGACGCCGTCCTGGGCCTGACCATCACCGACGAGCTCTATCACCGTCATCCCGACCGTTCGGAGGGGGACCTGGCCAAACTGCGGGCCAGCGTGGTCAACACGCAGGCGCTGGCCGACGTGGCGCGGAATCTCTCCGAAGAGGGTCTTGGTGTTTACCTGTTACTCGGGCGCGGCGAGGCGAACACCGGCGGAGCCGACAAGTCGAGCATCCTGGCCGACGGCATGGAATCGCTGCTGGGCGCGATCTACCTGCAGCACGGAATCGAGGTGGCGCGCGCGGTGATCCTGCGGCTGTTCGGCGCGCTGCTGGACGCCGCGCCCACGCTGGGCGCCGGGCTGGACTGGAAGACGAGCCTGCAGGAGCTGACCGCGGCGCGCGGCATGGGCGCGCCGTCCTACGTGGTCACCTCTACCGGCCCGGATCACGACAAGGAATTCACCGCGGTGGTCGTCGTGATGGACACCGAATACGGGTCGGGTGTGGGCCGCTCGAAGAAGGAGGCCGAGCAAAAGGCCGCGGCCGCGACCTGGAAAGTACTGGAAGTGCTGGGCACCGCGGGGAAAACGTCCGCCTAGATCGATGGTGATGACCCGCGGCGCCCGGCTTCGCCGCGCTTGCGATCATCACTAGATGCCCGAACTCCCCGAAGTCGAGGTGGTGCGCCGCGGCTTGCAGGCCCATCTCGTGGGCAAGACGATCACGGCGGTGCGGATCCACCATCCCCGCGCCGTGCGCCGCCACGAGGCCGGGCCCGCCGATCTCACCGCCCGGCTGCTCGGCACGCGGATCACCGGAACCGACCGGCGCGGCAAGTACCTGTGGCTCACCTTAGAAACCAAGCTCGACACCGAGCCTCCGGGGTCGAGGTCGGGATCAGACACGGCGCTGGTCGTTCACCTCGGCATGAGCGGGCAGATGCTGCTGGGGACGGTCCCACGCGCCGATCACGTTCGGATCTCCGCGCTGCTCGACGACGGGACCGTGTTGAGCTTCGCCGACCAGCGGACCTTCGGCGGGTGGCTGCTTGCCGACCTGGTCACCGTGGACGGCAGCGTGGTGCCGGTCCCCGTCGCCCACCTGGCGCGTGACCCGCTGGATCCCCGGTTCGACGCCGACGCCGTGGTGAAAGTGTTGCGGCACAAGCATTCCGAGCTCAAGCGTCAGCTCCTGGATCAGCAGGTGGTGTCGGGGATCGGCAACATTTATGCCGATGAAGCGCTGTGGCGGGCCAAGGTGCACGGCGCAAGAATCGCCGCCACGCTGAGCCGGCGCCAGCTGTCCGCCGTCTTGGCGGCCGCCGCCGATGTGATGCGCGACGCGCTGGACAAGGGCGGGACCTCGTTTGATTCGCTCTACGTCAATGTCAACGGCGAGTCGGGTTACTTCGACCGATCCCTGGACGCCTATGGCCGCGAAGGCGAAAGCTGCCGGCGGTGCGGCGCGGTGATGCGCCGGGAAAGGTTTGTGAACCGTTCGTCGTTCTACTGCCCGAAATGTCAGCCGCGGCCCCGCCGGTAACGTCGCGTGGGCCGCTTGGGTGTGCATTCAGGGCTTTCAGTGTGCGCCTGCGGTGACGACACGCCGAGCGGCGCCACCCTGGACGCACAGTCGACGGTCATGGCGGTGCCGTCGATCTCGGCGCAAGGACCGCCCGGTAGAAATAGGCCATGACCGAACTGTGGGTGGAACGGACCGGATCGCGGCGCTACACGGGGTACAGCTCACGGGGTGCGCAGGTGCTTGTCGGCTCGGAGGACGTCGAAGGCGTGTTCACCCCGGGCGAGCTGCTCAAGATCGCACTGGCGGCGTGCGGCGGGATGTCCAGCGACGAGCCGCTGGCCCGCCGGCTCGGCGACGACTACAAAGCGGTGGTCAGGGTGTCCGGCGCCGCCGACCGTGAACAAGAACGCTATCCGCTGCTCGAGGAGACCCTCGACCTGGACCTGTCGGGACTGTCCGACGCCGAGAAAAAGCGCCTGCGGCTGGTGGTCAACCGGGCCATCGACCTGGTCTGCACCGTCGGGCGCACGCTGAAATCCGGCACAGAAGTCAACTTCGAGGTCGCCGATGCCGGATCCTGACGTCCGGCTCACCGCCTGGGTGCACGGGACGGTCCAGGGGGTCGGTTTCCGCTGGTGGACCCGCGCCCGGGCGCTGGAGCTGGGCCTGACCGGGTACGCGGCCAACCAGCCCGACGGCCGGGTTCTGGTGGTGGCCCAGGGACCGCGGGAGGCCGGAGAGACGCTGTTGCAGCTGCTGGAAGGCGGCGCTTCGTGGTCTTCCAGGCCGGGGCGCGTCGACAAGGTCGTCGCCGACTGGTCGCAGGTGGCAGGGCAGTTCGACGGTTTCGTTGAGCGGTAGCCGGCGAACCGAGCGGTACTCTGGCACCCCGTGTACCTCAAGAGTCTGACGCTGAAGGGCTTCAAGTCCTTCGCTTCGCCGACGACTCTGCGTTTCGAGCCGGGCATCACCGCCGTCGTGGGGCCCAACGGCTCCGGCAAATCCAATGTGGTCGATGCCCTGGCGTGGGTGATGGGGGAGCAGGGAGCAAAGACGCTGCGCGGCGGAAAGATGGAAGACGTCATCTTCGCCGGCACCTCGTCGAGGGCTCCGCTGGGCCGCGCCGAAGTCACCGTCACCATCGACAACTCCGACAACGCGCTGCCGATCGAGTACTCCGAGGTATCGATCACCCGCAGGATGTTCCGCGACGGCGCCAGTGAATACGAAATCAACGGCAGCAGTTGCCGTTTGATGGATGTTCAGGAGCTGCTGAGCGACTCCGGCATCGGTCGTGAGATGCACGTGATCGTCGGGCAGGGCAAGCTCGACGAGATCCTGCAGTCGCGACCCGAAGACCGCCGCGCGTTCATCGAGGAAGCCGCCGGCGTGCTCAAGCATCGCAAGCGCAAGGAAAAAGCCCTCCGCAAACTCGAGGCGATGTCGGCAAACCTGGCCCGGCTCACCGACCTGACCACCGAACTGCGACGCCAGCTTAAACCGCTGGGCCGTCAGGCCGAGGTGGCCCGTCGCGCGGCGACCATCCAGGCCGATCTGCGTGACGCCCGGTTGCGGCTGGCCGCCGACGACCTGGTCAACCGGCAGGTGGAGCGGGACGCGATCTTGGAGGCCGAGGCCAGGATGCGCCGCGA
>DATKEW010000411.1:0-4053 GCA_035511785.1 Mycobacterium sp. | reverse complement strand
TCCCAGGTCTAGGCAGGTGTAACCATGCCCAACATGACGGCGCGGTCGGTGGTGCTCAGCGTGCTGCTCGGCGCCCACCCGGCCTGCGCCAGCGCCGGCGAATTGATCAGGCTGACAGCCGATTTCGGCATCAAGGAGACGACGTTGCGGGTCGCGCTGACCCGCATGGTCAGTGCCGGCGACTTGATCCGCTCCGCTGACGGCTACCGGCTCTCCAATCGCTTGCTGGCCCGCCAGCGTCGCCAGGACGACGCCATCGACCCACGCGTCCGGGGCTGGCGCGGAGACTGGGTCGTGCTCATCGTGACCAGTGTGGGCAGCGACGCGCGTACCAGGGCAGCGCTGCGAACCGCCATGCACAACAAGCGCTTTGGCGAATTGCGCGAAGGCGTTTGGATGCGGCCAGACAACCTGGAGCTGGACCTGGATCCGGAGGTCGACGCCCGGGTGCGCATATTGTTGGCACGCGATGATGCCCCCGCCGAGTTGGCCGCCCAGCTGTGGGATTTGCCCGCCTGGGCACAAGCCGGTCGCCGGCTGCTCGACGAGATGGCCACCGCCTCTGACATTCCCGGCCGGTTCGTGGTTGCCGCGTCGGTGGTGCGGCACCTGCTCACCGATCCGGTGCTGCCCGACGAACTATTGCCGGCCGACTGGCCGGGGACCCGGCTGCGCGCGGCCTACCACGACTTCGCCGCCGAGCTACTCGAACGGCGCGAACCAACCCAACTCCTGGAGGCGAGATGAGTGATCCCGTGCGTGTGGAGCGCAATGGCCCGGTAACCACGGTGATCCTCAACCGGCCGGCGGCGCGGAACGCTGTCAACGGTCCGACGGCCACGGCGCTGTGCGCGGCGTTCGAGCAATTCGACAACGACGATTCGGCGTCGGTGGCCGTGTTATGGGGCGATGGCGGAACCTTTTGCGCGGGAGCTGATTTGAAGGCTTTCGGTACACCGGAGGCCAACGCCGTGCACCGGACCGGTCCCGGCCCGATGGGCCCGTCGCGAATGGTGCTGTCCAAACCGGTGGTCGCCGCGGTCAGCGGCTACGCCGTCGCCGGGGGTCTGGAGTTGGCGTTGTGGTGTGACCTGCGGGTGGCCGAGGAGGATGCCGTGTTCGGCGTGTTCTGTCGTCGCTGGGGAGTACCGCTCATCGACGGGGGCACCGTGCGGCTACCGCGGCTGATCGGGCACAGCCGAGCGATGGACATGATCCTCACCGGCCGTGGTGTGGCGGCGGACGAAGCGCTCGCGATCGGCTTGGCCAATCGGGTTGTGCCCAAAGGCCAAGCGCGACAGGCGGCCGAGGAGTTGGCGGCCGAATTGGCCGCCCTACCCCAGCAGTGCCTGCGATCGGATCGGCTGTCGGCGCTGCAGCAGTGGGGGCTGCCCGAATCCGCGGCGCTCGATCTGGAGTTCGCCAGCATTTCCCGGGTTGCCGGAGAGGCGCTGGAGGGAGCCGGCCGATTCGCCGGGGGCGCCGGCCGCCACGGGGCGCCCGCGAACAACTAGGGCGGCCGTCCGGAGTCAGCTGCCCTTGTTGATGGTGTTGCTCGACCCGATCTTGTCCACCTTCGGGTCACCGTCTTTATAGGTGATGGTGTTGTTCATCCCCACCACCCTGAGCTTGTTGTCGATTTTGTCGATGGTGATGTTGTTGCCTGTGCCGCCGATGGTCACCGCCGCGCAATGGCCGGTGACGGTCAGCGTGTTGTGCGAGCCGGCCACGTTCAGCGATTTGCCGTCGGCGCAGTCAAGGGTGGACGTGGTCCCCATCGATCCGTAGTTGATCGTGTTGCCGATCTCCACCGATGCGGTGGTGCTTGCGCTTGTCCCCGTCGTCGGCGCGGCTCCGGCGCTCGTCGTCGTGGTTGCGCTGCCTTTCGTTGTCGTGGTGGCGCCTCCGGGCGGGTTGGCCGTCGAACTGCAGCCGGCCAGCACTAAGGCTGCGAGCGCCGGCGCCGCGGCGAAGGTGGCCAGTCTGGATGAGCGGTCAGCGATGTGGCGCATTGTCGTCGATCCCCCTCGCTCTTTGAATGGCTGCTGCAGTCGCGGCGCCTCAGCCGGGCACCTGCTGAAGCCGGTTGGTCATGCCCAGTTCGCGGCCGCGGTCCCGGATGATCCGCGCCCCGTTGTGGTAGAACACGGTCTGGTCGTAGCCGTACACGGTGATGTCGTGCGTGACCGAGTGGGCGATCACGGTATTCGACGAACCCATTACCGTCACGGCCCAACAGTTTCCCAATGCGTTGAGGGTATTCCTCGCGCCGTTGACGATCAGGGTGGCGTCGTTGCGGTCGAGCGTCTGCTCGATGCCCTCGCCGATGACATGCGTGTCGCCGTTCTTCGCGTGCGCGGCCGGCGCTGCGCCGGCTGGTGTCACGGCGACGGTGATTGCGCAGCTAGCCAGCGACCCGGCGACGGCTGTCCAGTTCAGTGCGGGCCCCCTCGAAACGGGTGAAGCTGCTCGAATGAGCCTACGTGCATCCGCAACCCAGTCAACTAGAGTCATTCGTTAACCGCTAAGTCAACGAAGCGACGGTGACTCAACCCGGTCATCGCAATCGAAGGGCGATCGCCATGGCAGCTCAGCCGGGACAGCCGTCGCCGGCTGGCCGCCAGCGCCCGGCGAAAGCCGCCTCCCGTCCTGCCAAGCTGAGCCGCGACGGGATCGTTGATGGCGCACTGACCTTCTTGGACCGGGAGGGCTGGGACTCGCTGACGATCAACGCGCTGGCGACGCAGCTGGGCACCAAGGGACCGTCGCTGTACAACCACGTGGACAGCCTGGAGGACCTGCGTCGCGCGGTGCGGATCCGGGTTATCGACGACATCATCACCATGCTGAACCGCGTCGGCGAGGGTCGCGCCCGCGACGACGCGGTGTTGGTCATGGCCAGTGCCTACCGCAGCTACGCCCATCACCACCCGGGCCGGTACTCGGCGTTCACCCGGATGCCGCTGGGCGGTGATGACCCCGAGTACACCGCCGCCACCAGGGACGCGGCCGCACCCGTGATCGCGGTGTTGGCCTCCTACGGTCTCGACGGCGAAGAGGCCTTCTACGCGGCGCTCGAATTCTGGTCTGCACTGCATGGCTTCGTGTTGCTGGAAATGACAGGTGTGATGGACGATATCGACACGGATGCGCTGTTCTCCGAGATGGTGCTGCGGCTTGCTACGGGCTTGGACCGGCGCGCCGCACACGACGGTGCTCAGTCCACTCAGGGGTCCACTTAAGCCGCTTTGACCTGCCAGACCAGCGGCGGGTATTGTGGTTGCTCGTGCCTGGCGGCTTACGGCGCCTGACGTAAGGAAGTGGATGCCGGGCTAATTCGCATGTCCACGATGCAACGGCTGAATCCGATGCTGAGCGCATGCGACACACCCGGCCGCGGGGTACGGAGATTATTCCAAGGCGGGGCGTAATCGCAGTACAGAGACTTGAAAAACCGCTAAAAGAGTCGAGCACAGAAAGCCGGTAGATGCCAACCATTCAGCAGCTGGTCCGAAAGGGTCGCCGCGACAAGATCGCGAAGGTCAAGACCGCGGCCCTGAAGGGCAGCCCGCAGCGCCGTGGCGTATGCACCCGCGTGTACACCACCACCCCGAAGAAGCCGAACTCGGCTCTTCGGAAGGTCGCGCGCGTCAAGCTGACGAGTCAGGTCGAGGTCACGGCCTACATCCCCGGCGAGGGCCACAACCTGCAGGAGCACTCGATGGTGCTGGTGCGTGGTGGCCGAGTCAAAGACCTACCCGGTGTCCGGTACAAGATCATCCGCGGCTCGCTCGACACCCAGGGCGTCAAGAACCGCAAGCAGGCTCGCAGCCGTTACGGCGCCAAGAAGGAGAAGAGCTAATGCCGCGCAAGGGGCCCGCGCCCAAGCGTCCGCTGGTCAACGACCCTGTCTACGGTTCGCAGCTGGTCACGCAGCTGGTGAACAAGGTTCTGCTGAAGGGGAAGAAATCGCTGGCTGAGCGCATTGTTTATGGTGCGCTCGAACAGGCCCGCGACAAGACCGGCACAGACCCCGTCATCACGCTCAAGCGG
>DATKEW010000410.1:0-10448 GCA_035511785.1 Mycobacterium sp. | reverse complement strand
CTTGGTGCGTGGAGTCGACTGGGTGGACGAGATCACCCAGGTTCACCAGGCCGGTGCGCGCTGGATTCTCGACCTGGGTCCCGGCGACATCCTGACCCGGCTGACCGCGCCGGTGATCCGCGGCCTCGGCGTCGGCATCGTCCCGGCGGCAACCCGCGGCGGTCAGCGCAATCTCTTCACCGTCGGCGCCACCCCCGAGGTGGCCCGGGCCTGGTCGAGCTACGCCCCGACCGTCGTCAGCCTTCCCGACGGCAGGGTCAAGCTGTCGACGAAGTTCACCCGGCTGACCGGGCGGTCACCGATCCTGCTGGCCGGCATGACCCCGACCACCGTCGACGCGGAGATCGTCGCCGCTGCGGCCAACGCGGGCCACTGGGCCGAGCTGGCCGGCGGCGGGCAGGTCACCGAAGAAATCTTCGCCGACCGGATCGACGAGCTGTCCGGGCTGCTCGAGCCCGGCCGCACCTATCAGTTCAACGCGCTGTTCCTCGACCCTTACCTGTGGAAGCTCCAGGTGGGTGGCAAGCGTCTGGTGCAGAAGGCCCGCCAGTCGGGTGCCGCGATCGACGGTCTGGTGATCAGCGCAGGCATCCCGGATCTCGAGGAAGCCGTCGAGCTGATCGACGAGCTCAACGACGTCGGCATCAGCCACGTCGTATTCAAGCCGGGCACCATCGAGCAGATCCGCTCGGTCATCCGCATCGCGACCGAGGTGCCCACCAAGCCGGTGATCATGCACGTCGAGGGCGGGCGCGCCGGCGGCCACCATTCCTGGGAAGACCTCGACGACCTGCTGCTGGCGACCTACTCGGAATTGCGGTCGCGCCCCAACATCACCGTCTGCGTGGGCGGTGGCATCGGCACCCCCGAGCGGGCGGCCGAATATCTGTCCGGGCGCTGGGCCGAGTCCTACGGCTTCCCGTTGATGCCGATCGACGGCATCCTGGTCGGCACCGCGGCCATGGCGACCAAGGAATCCACCACGTCGCCGTCGGTCAAGCGCATGCTGGTCGAAACCCAAGGCACCGACCAGTGGATCAGCGCCGGAAAAGCCCAGGGCGGCATGGCTTCCAGCCGCAGTCAGCTGGGTGCGGACATCCACGAGATCGACAACACCGCCTCGCGTTGCGGTCGGCTGCTCGACGAGGTCGCCGGCGACGCGGAGGCCGTCGCGGCGCGCCGCGACGAGATCATCGCGGCGATGGCCAACACCGCCAAGCCGTACTTCGGCGACGTCTCAGAGATGACCTACCTGCGGTGGTTGCAGCGCTACGTGGAGCTGACCATCGGCGAGGGCGACTCGACCGCCGACACCGCCGCGCCGGGCAGCCCGTGGCTGGCCGACACCTGGCGGGACCGGTTCGAGCAGATGCTGCAGCGGGCCGAGGCGCGGTTGCACCCGCTGGACCACGGCCGGATCGAGACGCTGTTCGACGGCTCGGACGAGCAAGGCGCACGGCTGTTGGAGAATCCCAACGAGGCGATCGCCACCCTGCTCGCGCACTACCCAGACGCCGAAACCGTGCAACTGCATCCGGCCGACGTGCCGTTCTTCGTCACGCTGTGCAAGACGCTGGGCAAGCCGGTCAACTTCGTGCCGGTCATCGATAAGGACGTCCGGCGCTGGTGGCGCAGTGACTCGCTGTGGCAGGCGCACGACGCTCGCTACGAGGCCGACCAGGTGTGCATCATCCCCGGCACCGCGTCGGTCGCCGGCATCACCCGGATGGACGAACCCGTCGGCGAATTGCTGGACCGCTTCGAGCAGGCCGCCATCGACGAGGTGCTGGGCGCCGGGGCGGAGCCGAAAGCCGTCAGGTCGCGCCGGCTGGGCCGCGCCGACGTGAGCGGACCGCTGGCCGTCGTTCTCGACGCCCGCGATGTGCTGTGGGCCGGACGCACCACCGCCAACCCCGTTCATCGAATCGCCGATCCGGCCGACTGGCTGGTGCACGACGGACCCGAAAGCCGCTGCGCCACACACTCATCCACGGGCGCCCGGCTGCAGGTCAAGTCCGAAGATGGGGCCGGCACCGAGCAAGTCGTGCTGAGCGTGCCGGTGTCCGGTGTCTGGGTGGATATTCCGTTCACCTTGCACGCCAACACCGTTGACGGCGGTATCCCGGTGGTCTCCACCGAAGACGCCACCACCGCCATGCGGGCGGTCCTCGCGATTGCCGCGGGCGCCGACGGGCCGGAGTTCCTGCCTCGGGTCACCGACGGGACAGCCACCGTGACGGTCGACTGGGATCCCGAGCGGGTCGCCGACCACACCGGGGTCACGGCCACCTTCGGTGCGCCGCTGGCGCCCAGTCTCACCACCGTGCCCGACGCTCTCGTAGGTCTTTGCTGGCCCGCGGTTTTCGCGGCCATCGGCTCCGCGATCACCGACGCTGGTGTCCCGGTGGTCGAGGGGCTGCTGAGCCTGGTGCACCTGGATCACGCCGCCCACGTGGTGGGCAAGCTGCCGGGAGTCCCGGCCCAATTGACAATCACCGCAACGGCTTCGTCGGCGACCGACACGGAGATGGGCCGTGTTGTCCCGGTCTCGGTGACCATAAGAGGCTCAGCCGACGCCGACGGTGCGACGATCGCCACCCTCACCGAGCGGTTCGCGATCCTCGGGCGTACCGGTGCCGCCGAACTCACCGACCCGGTCCGGGCCGGTGGCGCGATATCCGAGAACGCGACCGACACTCCGCGCCGCCGCCGCCGCGATGTCACGCTCACCGCACCGGTCGACATGCGTCCGTTCGCGGTGGTGTCCGGTGACCACAACCCGATTCACACCGACCGGGCGGCCGCTCTGCTGGCCGGCCTGGAAACGCCCATCGTGCACGGCATGTGGCTGTCGGCCGCCGCGCAGCACGCGGTGACGGCCACCGACGGACAAGCCCGCCCACCGGCCCGGCTGATCGGCTGGACCGCGCGATTCCTGGGCATGGTGCGCCCAGGCGACAATGTCGACTTCCGTGTCGACCGCGTCGGAATCGACCAGGGCGCAGAGGTTTTGGAAGTGGCCGCGCGCGTCGGATCGGATCTGGTGATGTCGGCTACCGCCCGGCTGGACTCCCCAAAGACGGTCTACGCTTTCCCCGGCCAGGGCATCCAGCACAAGGGCATGGGCATGGATGTCCGGGCCCGGTCCAAAGCGGCCCGCAAGGTATGGGACAGCGCCGACAAGTTCACCCGCGACACACTGGGCTTCTCGGTGCTGCACGTGGTGCGCGACAATCCGACCAGCATCATCGCCATGGGTGTGCATTACCACCACCCCGACGGTGTTCTCTACCTGACGCAGTTCACCCAGGTCGCGATGGCGACGGTGGCCGCTGCACAGGTCGCCGAGATGCGCGAGCAAGGTGCCTTCGTCGAAGGCGCCATCGCGTGCGGCCACTCCGTCGGCGAGTACACCGCGCTGGCCTGCGTGACGGGCATCTATGAGCTGGAAGCCATGCTGGAGATGGTGTTTCACCGTGGGTCGAAGATGCACGACATCGTGCCGCGCGACGAGTTGGGTCGCTCCAACTACCGGCTTGCGGCCATCCGGCCCTCGCAGATCGACCTGCCCGATGATGAGGTTCCCGCGTTCGTCGCCGATATTGCGGCGAATACCGGTGAGTTTCTTGAGATCGTGAACTTCAACCTGCGCGGCTCGCAGTATGCGATCGCCGGCACGGTGCGCGGTCTGGAAGCGCTGGAAGCCGAAGTGGAGCGTCGCCGCGAGCTCAGCGGCGGCCGGCGCTCGTTCATCCTGGTGCCCGGCATCGACGTGCCGTTCCACTCGCGGGTGTTGCGGGTTGGTGTGGCCGATTTCCGCCGTTCGCTGGAGCGGGTCATGCCGCGCGACGCGGATCCCGACCTCATCATCGGGCGATACATCCCGAACCTGGTGCCGCGGCCGTTCACTCTGGACCGCGATTTCATCCAGGAGATCCGTGATCTGGTGCCCGCCGAGCCACTCGACGAGATCCTCGCCGACTACGACACTTGGCGTCGCGAGCGGCCGGGTGAGATGGCGCGCACGGTCTTCATCGAGCTGCTGGCCTGGCAGTTCGCCAGCCCGGTGCGTTGGATCGAAACACAGGACCTGCTGTTCATCGAACAGGCCGCAGGTGGCCTGGGTGTGGAACGGTTCGTGGAGATCGGCGTGAAGACGTCGCCGACCGTTGCGGGGCTGGCTACCAACACCCTCAAGCTGCCCGAATATGCCCACAGCACAGTGGAAGTGCTCAACGCCGAGCGCGACGCCGCGGTGCTGTTCGCTACCGACACCGATCCCGAACCGGAGCCCGAAGACGAGCCGACGCCGGCCGCCGAGTCCGCGTCGCCGGAAGGCTCCGCCACTGTGGAGGTCGCGCCCGCGCCCGCGCCTGCCGCGCCCTCGGGTGCGGCTCGCCCCGACGACATCGTGTTCGATGCCGCGGACGCGACCTTGGCGCTGATCGCGATGTCGGCCAAGATGCGCATCGATCAGATCGAGGAGCTGGACTCCATCGAGTCCATCACCGACGGCGCATCGTCGCGACGCAACCAGCTGCTGGTGGACCTGGGTTCGGAGTTGAACCTGGGCGCCATCGACGGTGCCGCCGAGGCCGACCTGGCCGGGCTGCGTTCACAGGTCACCAAGCTGGCGCGCACGTATAAGCCTTATGGCCCAGTGCTTTCGGACGCGATCAATGATCAGCTGCGGACGGTTCTCGGTCCCTCCGGCAAGCGGCCCGCCGCCATCGCCGAGCGGGTCACGAAAACCTGGGAGCTCGGTGATGGCTGGGCCAAGCACGTCACGGTCGAAGTCGCGCTGGGAACCCGCGAGGGCACCAGTGTTCGTGGCGGCGCGATGGGCCACCTGCACGAGGGCGCGTTGGCCGACGCCGGCTCGGTCGACAAAGTCATCGACGCCGCGGTCGCTTCGGTCGCCGCACGCCGCGGCATTTCGGTGGCGCTGCCGTCCGTCGGCGGCGGTGGCGGCGCGACCATCGACGCGGCCGCGCTGAGCGAATTCACCGATCAGATCACCGGTCGCGACGGGGTGCTCGCCTCGGCGGCCCGCCTGGTGCTGGGCCAACTGGGTCTGGACGACCCGGTGAGTGCATTGCCGGCGGCCACCGATGCGGAACTCATCGACTTGGTCACCGCCGAATTGGGTCCGGACTGGCCGCGTTTGGTGGCGCCGGTGTTCGACGCCAAGAAGGCGGTCGTGTTCGACGACCGGTGGGCCAGCGCTCGCGAGGACCTGGTCAGGCTGTGGCTGGCCGACGAGGGCGACATTGACGCCCAGTGGTTGAGTCTGTCGGAGAGGTTCGAGGGCGCCGGCCACGTCGTGGCCACTCAGGCGACCTTTTGGCAGGGCAAGTCGCTGGCCGCGGGCCGTCAGATTCACGCGTCGTTGTACGGCCGGATCGCCGCCGGCGCCGAGAACCCCGATCCAGGTCCCCACAGCAGCGAAATCGCGGTGGTGACAGGGGCTTCGAAGGGTTCGATCGCGGCGTCGGTGGTCGCGCGACTGCTCGACGGCGGTGCTACGGTCATCGCAACGACATCGAAGCTCGACGAGGAACGGCTGGCGTTCTACCGCGGGCTGTACCGCGACCACGCTCGGTACGGTGCTGCACTGTGGGTGGTCGCGGCCAACATGGCTTCCTACTCCGACATCGACGCGCTGGTCGAGTGGGTCGGTTCCGAGCAGACCGAAAGCCTTGGGCCGCAGTCGATTCACATCAAGGACGCGCAGACCCCGACGCTGCTGTTCCCGTTCGCGGCGCCGCGCGTGGTCGGCGACCTGTCGGAGGCCGGTTCGCGCTCCGAGATGGAGATGAAGGTACTGCTGTGGGCCGTGCAGCGGCTGATCGGCGGGCTGTCGAAGATCGGCGCCGAGCGTGACATCGCCTCGCGGCTGCACGTAGTGTTGCCCGGTTCGCCCAACCGCGGAATGTTCGGCGGTGACGGCGCCTACGGCGAAGCCAAGTCGGCGCTGGACGCCCTGGTGAGTCGCTGGCACGCCGAGTCGTCGTGGGCGGCGCGAGTCAGCCTGGCGCACGCGCTGATTGGCTGGACTCGTGGCACCGGGTTGATGGGCCACAACGATGCCATCGTCGACGCTGTCGAGGAAGCCGGTGTCACCACCTACTCCACCGACGAGATGGCCGCCATGCTGCTCGATCTGTGCGATGTGGAATCCAAGGTGGCCGCGGCCGGTGCGCCGATCAAGGCGGACCTGACCGGCGGGCTCGGTGACGCCTACCTGGATATGGCCGAGCTGGCCGCCAAAGCGCGCGAGCAGGCCACGTCGGGTGAGGAGGCGGAATCGCTCCAGACCGAGGGCACCATTGCGGCGCTGCCGTCGCCGCCGCGCGGATTCAGTCCGGCGCCACCTCCGGAGTGGGATGACCTCGACGTCGACCCGGCGGATCTGGTGGTGATCGTCGGCGGTGCCGAACTCGGCCCGTACGGTTCGTCGCGCACCCGGTTCGAGATGGAGGTCGACAACGAACTGTCCGCGGCCGGCGTACTCGAGTTGGCCTGGACCACCGGTTTGATCCGCTGGGAAGACGACCCGCAACCGGGTTGGTACGACACCGAATCCGGCGACCTGATCGACGAGGCGGAACTGGTTGAGCGCTACCACGACACTGTGGTGGAGCGGTGCGGCATCCGGGAATTCGTCGACGACGGCGCGATCGACCCCGATCACGCGTCCCCGTTGTTGGTGTCGGTGTTCTTGGACAAGGACTTCGCCTTCGTGGTGTCGTCGGAGGCCGACGCGCGCGCGTTCGCCGAATTCGACCCGGAGCACACGGTCATCCGGCCGGTGCCCGACTCGAGCGACTGGCAGGTCATCCGCAAGGCCGGCACCGAGATTCGGGTGCCGCGAAAGACGAAGCTGTCGCGGGTCGTTGGCGGCCAGGTCCCGACCGGGTTCGACCCCACGGTGTGGGGCATCAGCCCGGACATGGCCAGTTCGATTGACCGGCTGGCGGTCTGGAACATCGTCGCGACCGTCGACGCGTTCCTGTCCGCCGGTTTCAGCCCGACCGAGGTGATGCGCTATGTGCACCCGAGCCTAGTGGCCAACACCATGGGCACCGGCATGGGTGGCGGCACGTCGATGCAGACGATGTACCACGGCAACCTGTTGGGCCGTAACAAGCCCAATGACATCTTCCAGGAAGTGTTGCCGAATATCGTAGCCGCGCACGTGGTTCAGTCCTACATCGGCAGCTATGGCGCCATGATCCACCCGGTTGCCGCCTGCGCGACGGCCGCGGTCTCGGTCGAGGAGGGCGTCGACAAGATCCGGCTGGGCAAGGCCGAGCTGGTGGTCGCCGGCGGCATCGACGACCTGACGCTGGAGGGCATCATCGGCTTCGGCGACATGGCGGCCACCGCCGACACCAGCATGATGCGCGGCCGCGGCATCCACGACTCCAAGTTCTCCCGGCCCAATGATCGGCGCCGGCTGGGCTTCGTCGAAGCGCAAGGTGGCGGCACCATCCTGCTGGCCCGCGGTGATCTGGCCCTCAAGATGGGCCTGCCGGTGCTAGCCGTCGTGGCCTTCGCGCAGTCATTCGGCGACGGCGTCCACACCTCCATCCCGGCCCCGGGCCTGGGTGCGCTGGGCGCGGGCCGCGGCGGCAAGGATTCACCGCTGGCGCGTGCTCTGGCCAAGCTGGGTGTGGGCGCCGACGACGTCGCGGTGATCTCCAAGCACGACACCTCGACGCTGGCCAACGACCCCAACGAGACCGAGTTGCACGAGCGGCTCGCGGACTCGCTGGGCCGCTCCGAGGGCGCCCCGCTGTTCATCGTGTCGCAAAAGAGCCTTACCGGGCACGCCAAGGGTGGCGCGGCGGTCTTCCAGATGATGGGCCTGTGCCAGATGCTGCGCGACGGGGTGATCCCGCCCAACCGCAGCCTGGATTGCGTCGACGACGAACTGGCCGGATCCGCACACTTCGTCTGGGTGCGCGACACGTTGCGGCTCGGCGGGAAGTTCCCGCTCAAGGCCGGGATGCTGACCAGCCTCGGGTTTGGCCACGTCTCCGGACTGGTCGCGCTGGTGCACCCGCAGGCGTTCATCGCCTCGCTGGACGCCGATCAGCGCGAGGACTACCAGCGGCGCGCGGATGCACGCCTGCTGGCCGGTCAGCGCCGTCTGGCCTCGGCTATCGCCGGTGGTGCGCCGATGTACGAGCGGCCACCGGACCGGCGTTTCGATCACCACGCACCGGAGAAGCGTCAGGAGGCGGCGATGCTGCTGAATCCGGCCGCCCGGATGGGTGACGACGAGGCCTATGAGGTCTCTGCCGGATGACTTCGGCCATCCGTTAACCTGGCGAGCCATGGGCATTGTCGGAGTGGGGATCGACCTCGTCTCCATTCCTGATTTCGCCGAGCAGGTGGACCAGCCGGGAACGGCGTTCTCCGAGACCTTCACCCCGGGTGAGCGTCGCGATGCCTCGGACAAGAGTTCGTCGGCGGCACGTCACCTGGCGGCCCGCTGGGCCGCGAAGGAGGCAGTGATCAAGGCCTGGTCCGGATCGCGGTTCGCCCAGCGGCCCGTGTTGCGGGAGGACATCCACCGCGATATCGAAGTGGTCACCGACATGTGGGGTCGACCGCGGGTGCGGTTGACCGGCGCGATCGCCAAGCATTTGGCCGATGTGACCATCCATGTGTCGCTGACACACGAAGGGGATACCGCGGCCGCGGTGGCCATTCTGGAGTCTCCCTGAGCGCGAGCTGGGGGCACCTCCCGCTTGCGGGGGAGCGTGTTTGTCCGCGACACGCCCGCAGTGGACGGCATTCTGCGCACGCTCGCGGGCAGTCGGCGCGCGACTAGCCTCGAGGTCATGAGTGATCTGGTTGAGCGCGTCCGCGACGTGTTGCCGTCGGTGCGCCGCGATCTCGAGGAGTTGGTGCGGATCGAATCGGTATGGGCCGACCCTGGCCGCCGCGACGAGGTGCACCGCAGCGCGCGGGCGGTGGCGGACCTGTTGTCGCAGGCGGGTTTTGGCGAGGTGCACGTCGTCAGCGAGGGCGGCGCGCCCGCGGTCATCGCGCGGCATCCGGCGCCCCCGGGCGCGCCTACGGTGCTGCTGTACGCCCACCACGATGTACAGCCCGAAGGCGACCGCGGCCAATGGACGTCGCCGCCTTTTGAGCCCACCGAACGCGACGGGCGGCTCTACGGTCGCGGCAGCGCCGATGACAAGGCCGGTGTCGCAACGCATTTGGCGGCATTCCGGGCGCACGGGGGCCAACCGCCGGTGGGCGTGACGGTCTTCGTCGAAGGCGAAGAAGAATCCGGATCGCCCTCACTGGGCCGGTTGCTGGCCGCCCACCGCTATGCGCTGGCCGCCGACGTGATCGTCATCGCCGACTCCGACAACTGGAGCGTCGACACCCCGGCGCTGACGGTATCGCTGCGCGGCTTGGCCGACTGTGTGGTCGAGGTCGCCACACTCGACCACGGGCTGCACTCCGGTCTGTGGGGCGGTGTGGTCCCCGATGCGCTGAGCGTGCTGGTGCGGCTGCTGGCAAGCCTCCACGACGACGACGGCAACGTGGCCGTGGCCGGGCTGCACGAAAGTACCGCCGCGCCCATCGATTACCCGGCCGAGCGGGTACGCGCCGACTCCGGTCTGTTGGACGGGGTGTCGGAGATCGGCTCGGGTTCGGTGCCGCAGCGGCTGTGGGCCAAGCCGGCGATCACCGTGATCGGCATCGACACCACATCGGTTGCTGCCGCCTCGAACACGCTGATCCCGCGGGCCCGGGCCAAGATCAGCATGCGGGTCGCACCCGGTGGCGACGCCACAGCGCACCTGGACGCGTTGACCGCTCATCTGCAGCGGCATTCCCCGTGGGGCGCACATGTCAGTGTCACGCGCGGCGAAATCGGCGAGCCGTACGCCATCGAGGCCAGCGGCGGAGTCTATGACGCCGCACGGGCGGCGTTTCGGCAGGCGTGGGGTGTTGAGCCAGTCGATATGGGCATGGGCGGCTCAATCCCGTTCATCGCCGAGTTCGCGGCCGCATTCCCGCAGGCGAAAATCCTCGTCACCGGTGTCGAAGATCCCGCGACGCAAGCGCACAGCATCAACGAGAGCCTGCACCTGGGTGTGCTGGAACGTGCGGCCGTCGCCGAAGCGCTGCTGCTGGCCAACCTGGCCTGATCGGGCCCCGAGAAGCCGACGACAACTACGCGCTAGCGCATTAAAGTTTGCTACGTGTCGCCGCAGACCGGGGTTACCCGACCGTGACGACACCTCTTCCCGCCATCACGGCCACCATCCCCGTGGGCGCCAACCCCGACGCGGTGGCGGTCAGCCCTGACGGCCAACATCTCTATGTCGCCAACGCCGCCAGTGACGCGGTGGCGGTGATCAACACCGCCACCAAGCACGTCACCACCAGCGTCAGCGTGGCCGGCGGCCCGAGCGGGA
>DATKEW010000409.1:0-5106 GCA_035511785.1 Mycobacterium sp. | reverse complement strand
CGGCGGCCGCGGCCCTGGTCGACGCCGGCGCCGACGCCGTGAAGGTCGGTGTGGGGCCGGGGTCGATCTGCACCACCCGGGTGGTCGCCGGCGTCGGCGCCCCACAAATCACGGCGATCCTGGAAGCCGTCGCGGCGTGCGGGCCGGCGGGCGTGCCGGTCATCGCCGACGGCGGACTGCAGTACTCCGGCGATATCGCCAAGGCGCTGGCCGCCGGCGCGTCGACGGCCATGCTGGGCTCGTTGCTGGCCGGCACCGCCGAGGCGCCCGGCGAGCTGATCTTCGTCAACGGCAAGCAGTTCAAGAGCTACCGGGGCATGGGGTCGCTGGGCGCCATGCAGGGCCGGGGCGGGGGGAAGTCGTTCTCCAAAGACCGCTACTTCGCCGACGACGCGCTCTCGGAAGACAAGTTGGTGCCCGAGGGGATCGAGGGCAGGGTGCCGTTCCGCGGACCGCTGTCGTCGGTCATCCACCAGCTCACCGGAGGTCTGCGGGCCGCGATGGGCTACACCGGCGCGCCCACCATCGAGGCCCTGCAGCAGGCGCAGTTCGTTCGGATCACGCCGGCCGGACTCAAAGAGAGCCACCCGCACGACGTCGCGATGACCGTCGAAGCACCCAACTACTACGCGCGGTGAACAGCGAACTGGCCATGGTCGAGATCGGGATGGGCCGCGTTGCCCGTCGCACCTACGAACTCAGTGAAGTCAGCATTGTGCCGTCGCGTCGCACCCGCTCGTCGCAGGACGTGACGACGGCGTGGCAGCTGGACGCCTACCGGTTCGAGATCCCGGTGGTGGCACACCCGACCGACGCCTTGGTGTCGCCGGAGTTCGCGATCGAGCTCGGCCGGCTCGGCGGCCTGGGTGTGCTCAACGGCGAGGGGTTGATCGGCCGGCACGCCGACGTCGAGGCCAAGATCGCGCAGCTTGTCGAGGCCGCCGAAAAAGAGCCCGAACCGTCGGCGTCGATCCGGTTGTTGCAGGAGCTGCATGCGGCGCCGCTGAACCCGGACCTGCTGGGCGCCGCGGTGGCCCGGATCCGTGACGCCGGGGTGACCACCGCGGTGCGGGTCAGCCCGCAGAACGCTCAGGCGCTGACACCGGTGCTGCTCGCGGCCGGCATCGATCTGCTGGTCATTCACGGCACCATCGTCTCGGCGGAGCGCGTCGCCAGCGACGGCGAGCCGCTCAACCTGAAGACCTTCATCGCCGAACTCGACGTTCCGGTGGTCGCCGGCGGTGTGCAGGACCATCGCACGGCGCTGCACCTGATGCGCACCGGCGCCGCCGGCGTCATCGTTGGCTACGGCTCCACCAGGGGGGTGACCACCACCGACGAGGTGCTGGGCATCAGCGTGCCGATGGCCACCGCGATCGCCGACGCCGCCGCCGCGCGGCGCGAATACCTCGACGAGACCGGTGGCCGCTACGTGCATGTGCTGGCCGACGGCGATATCCACACGTCCGGCGAGCTGGCCAAGGCCATCGCCTGCGGAGCCGACGCGGTGGTGCTGGGCACCCCGCTGGCCGAAAGCGCCGAGGCGCTCGGCGACGGATGGTTCTGGCCGGCCGCGGCGGCGCACCCGTCGTTGCCGCGCGGGGCGTTGCTGCAGATCGCGGTCGGGGAGCGGCCGCCGCTGCAGCAGGTGCTCAACGGCCCGTCCGACGATCCGTTCGGCAGCCTGAACCTGGTCGGTGGTCTGCGCCGCTCGATGGCCAAGGCCGGTTACTGCGACCTCAAGGAGTTCCAGAAAGTCGGCCTGACCGTAGGCTGCTGATCGTCGAGCCGACGAGCGTGAAGCTGGCCGCACGCTCGGCAGCGAGTGACAGCCACTAGCTGGTTACCGATCAGTAGGGTCATACTGGTCGGATGCCGGATTGCGACGTCCTGATCATCGGGTCGGGTTTTGGGGGCAGCGTCAGCGCGCTGCGGTTGACCGAAAAGGGCTACCGGGTAGGCGTGTTGGAGGCCGGCCGGCGCTTCTCCGACGAAGAGTTTGCCAAGACATCCTGGGATCTGCGCAAGTTCCTCTGGGCGCCCAGGCTGGGGTGCTACGGCATCCAACGGATCCACCCGCTGCGCAACGTGATGATCTTGGCCGGCGCCGGAGTGGGCGGCGGTTCGCTCAACTACGCCAACACGTTGTACGTCCCGCCGGAGCCGTTCTTCAAAGACCAGCAGTGGTCGCACATCACCGACTGGCGCAGCGAACTGATGCCGCACTATGAGCAGGCGCAACGGACGCTGGGCGTGGTGGCGAACCCGACGTTCACCGACGCCGATCGCCTCGTCAAGGATGTCGCCGACGAGATGGGGTGCGGCGACACCTGGGTACCGACGCCGGTCGGGGTGTTCTTCGGCCCGGACGGCACCAAGACACCCGGGAAGACCGTGCCGGACCCGTATTTCGGCGGCGCGGGGCCGGCGCGCACCGGCTGCCTGGAATGCGGCTGCTGCATGACGGGATGCCGCTACGGCGCCAAGAACACGTTGCTGAAGAACTACCTTGGCCTCGCTGAATCGGCAGGCGCACAAGTCATTCCGATGACAACGGTGAAAGGCTTCGAGCAGCGCTCCGACGGGCTGTGGGAGGTGCGTACCGTCCGCACCGGAAGTTGGCTGCGCCGCGACACGCGCACCTACACAACCAGCTACCTGATCCTGGCCGCGGGCACCTGGGGAACGCAGCATCTGCTGTTCAAGATGCGGGACAAGGGGCGGCTGCCTCGCCTTTCGAAGCGTCTGGGTGTGTTGACCCGCACCAACTCCGAGTCGATCGTCGGTGCCGCGACGCTGGAGGTCTTGCCCGAGCTGGATCTGACCCACGGGGTGGCGATCACGTCGTCGATCCATCCGACGTCGGACACCCACATCGAGCCCGTCCGCTACGGCAAGGGCTCCAACGCGATGGGGCTGCTGCAGACCCTGATGACCGACGGCGCCGGGCCCGAGGGAACCGATGTGCCGCGATGGAAGCAGTTGTTGACCCAAGCCCGCGAGGATCCGCGCGACATACTTCGGATGATCAATGTCCGCCAGTGGAGCGAGCGCACGGTGATCGCGCTGGTGATGCAGCACCTGGACAACTCGATCACCACCTTCACCAAGCGCGGCAAGCTGGGCATCCGCTGGTACACCAGCAAGCAGGGACACGGCGAGCCGAACCCGTCGTGGATTCCCGTCGGCAACGAGGTCACCCGGCGCATCGCCGCCAAGATCGACGGCGTGGCCGGTGGCACCTGGGGCGAGCTGTTCAACATCCCGTTGACCGCCCACTTCCTCGGCGGCGCGGTGATCGGCGACGGCCCCGAGCGCGGCGTCATCGACCCGTATCACCGGGTCTACGGCTATCCGACGCTGCTGGTGGTGGACGGCGCGGCGATCTCGGCGAACCTGGGCGTCAACCCGGCGCTGTCGATTACCGCGCAAGCGGAGCGGGCCGCCTCGTTGTGGCCGAACAAGGGCGAAGCCGACGAGCGGCCGCTGCAGGGTGCCACCTACCGCCGGCTGGCCCCGATCCCGCCAGCGCACCCGGTGGTACCCCTCGACGCACCGGGCGCGCTGCGCTGGCTCCCGATCGATCCGGTCAGCACAGCGGGCTGAGGCATCAGCTCGCGATCACCTCGAGCGGTGCGCCGCTGACCACCCGGCTGGGTTCTCCGTGCACGTTGACGGGCACATCGCCCGTCAACGTGACCCGGTGCATGAGCCGGGGCTGGTTGTCGTAGTCGTCGATGGCCCGGTGCTGGGTTGCCCGGTTGTCCCAGATGGCAACGTCGCCGGGCACCCAGTTCCAGCGAATGGTGTTCTCGGGCATGGTGATTCGCCGTTGCAGCAACTCCAGCAGCACGCTTGACTCGTGGTCGTCCAGGCCGACGAAGCTACGCACGAAATCGCCCGCCAGCAGGGTGCGTTCGCCGGTCTCCGGGTGCACCCGCACCACGGGATGTTCGGTCCGGAAGTCCGGCTTCTCGAATGCCAGCCGGAACGCCCGCTGCGCGTCGGTCATTGACAGGGCCGCCTCGGTGGTCACGTAGTCGTAGCGGTTGGTGTGCAGCGCCCACAGGTTCTCGACGAGGCACTTCAGCGGTTCGGGCAGGTGCGCATAGGCCGCAGCGGTGGAAGCCCACAGCGTCGACCCGCCGTAGCTGGGCAGGGTGATCGCGCGCAGGATCGAGGCCGCCGGGTAGTTGGCGGCGAACGTCATGTCGGTGTGCCAGCGGGTGGCCTTGCCGTACTCGGAGTTGATCGGGGTGATGATCTGCGCGTCGTTGCCGGCGAGCGCCGCGGCGGCCGGGTGTCCGACGGGGGTGCCCAGAAGGCGGGCGAACGCGAGCTGTTGCTGGTCATCGAGGTGGTGCTGGTGGCGGAAGAAGATCACCCTGTGGGCCAACAGTGCCCGGTGGATCTTCTCGACCGCTGCCGGGCGCAGGTGGCCCCCGAGGCGCACCCCGTCGACCCGGGCGCCGATACGGCTGCCCAGCTTGGTGACGGTTATCTGTCCTGTCATTGCTCTCGTCCTTGGCTGAAGTCGATGTAGTCAGTTGACTACATGAGCTAGTGTAGACATATGACTACAGAGTCGGCAAGTGAGCGCCGGAACATTCCCACCGGGCGCGAGGAGGTGGCGGCGGCGATCTTGGAGGCCGCCACCGATCTGTTCGCCGAGCGGGGTCCGGCCGCGACGTCGATCCGCGACATAGCCGCTCGCTCGAGGGTCAACCACGGGCTGGTGTTTCGTCACTTCGGCACCAAGGAACAGCTTGTCGGTGCAGTGCTCGATCAGCTGGGCAAAAATCTGACCGATCTACTGCAGTCCGGCGCAACCCCCGACGTCTTGGACCGAGCTCTCGACCGGCAGATGCGCGTCATGGCCCGCACGCTGCTCGACGGGTATCCGGCCGCCCAGTTGCAGAAGCGCTTTCCCAACATTGCACCCCTGCTCGAGGGGGTGCGGCCACTGCACGACAATGACACCAGTGCGCGGTTGGCGGTCGCCAATGCCCTTGCGCTGCAATTTGGTTGGCGATTGTTCGCGCCGATTCTGCGTTCGGCCACCGGGATCGACGAGCTGACGGACGCCGAACTACGCGAGGCGGTGCG
>DATKEW010000408.1:0-3482 GCA_035511785.1 Mycobacterium sp. | reverse complement strand
CAGGCGCTCAACGCGCTGCGGGCCGACGCACGTCGCCGCGAGGAGTACGTGGGGCCCTGGCTGCCCGAGCCGCTGCTAACCGACGACCGGGACCCGTCGGCCGATGTCGTTCTGGCGGAATCGGTTTCGATCGCGATGTTGGTGTTGCTGGAGACGCTGAGCCCGGACGAACGCGCGGTATTCGTGCTGCGGGAAGTGTTCGGTTTCGACTACGGCGAGATTGCCGCGGCGGTGGGCAAACCGGCGCCGACCGTACGGCAGGTTGCGCACCGGGCACGCGAACACGTGCGGGCGCGGCGAAGGCGATTCGATGCCGTGGACCCGGAACGCAACGCGGAGCTCACCGCTCAATTCTTGGCCACCGCGGCCAGCGGTGATGTGGAAGCGCTGATGGCAATGCTCGCCCCGGATGCCACGTGGATGGCCGACAGTGGCGGCAAGGTGTCGGCGGCGCGCAGGCCGGTGGTCGGCGCCGAACGGGTGGCCAGGGCCATCGCCGGGCTGATGCGCAGAGCGGGGGCGACGCTGCACGTGCAGATCGTGACCTGCAACAGCGCTCCGGCGGTGTTGCTCTACCTCGGCGAACAGCTCGAGGGGGTGATCACCCTGGAGATCGCCGACGACAAGATCACCAACTTCTACGTGATGCGCAACCCTGACAAGCTGGCGGCCCTGGCGACCGCTCGCGACATCAGCCGCGGCTGAACGACCGAGGTCCTGGGTGCGAAAATCCGGCGTTCTGTCAAGCTAGGGCGGTGCGGATTGACCGGCTCGGCGACCTTGGCGACGCACCCCGTGTGCTGCGCGCCGTTGGTGACGCCACCAGCCGGCTCGATCTGCCGCCGCCCGCTGCGCTGACCGGCGAATGGTTCGGTGCGCTGGCCGTGATCGCACCCAGTCTGTCGGCACAACCGGTGGACATCGGCGACGCGTTCGCGGTTCAGTTGGGCGCGCAGACGCCCGATTCCGCCGCGGTGGGCGGCGGCTGGGTCGGCTACTTGTCCTATCCGGACGCCGGAGCCGATGGGCAGCCGAACCGCATCCCTGAATCAGCGGGCGGCTGGACCGACTGCGTGCTGCGCCGCGACCGGGACGGGCAGTGGTGGTACGAAAGCCTTTCCGGAGCGCCGATGCCGGATTGGCTGACCGCCGCGCTGGCAGCAACACCGGCGCCCCGGCGCGATTGCCGGATCGACTGGGACGCACCCGACCGGGAGGCACACCGCGGCGGGGTTCTGGCGTGCCTGGACGCGATCCGCGCCGGCGAGGTTTACCAGGCGTGCGTGTGCACTCAATTCACCGGAACGATCGCGGGGGCGCCGCTGGATTTCTTCGTCGACGGCGTCACACGCACCTCTCCGGGCCGGGCCGGCTATGTTGCCGGACCGTGGGGCGCGGTGGCGTCCCTGTCTCCCGAGCTGTTCCTGCGGCGCCACGGTGCGGTCGTGACGTCCAGCCCGATCAAGGGCACCCTGCCGTTGGATGCCTGGCCGTCGGCGCTGCGGGCTTCGGCAAAAGACGTGGCCGAGAACATCATGATCGTGGACCTGGTCCGCAATGACCTGGGCCGCGTGGCGATCACCGGCACAGTCACCGTGCCCGAGCTGCTGGTCGTGCGGCGTGCGCCGGGCGTGTGGCACTTGGTGTCGACCGTGGCGGCACGGGTTCCCGTCGAGTTGCCCACGTCGGCACTGTTGGACGCCACCTTTCCGCCGGCCTCGGTCACCGGAACCCCCAAGCACCGTGCCCGCCAATTGATTTCGCGCTGGGAGCAGAATCGTCGCGGGATATATTGCGGCACAATAGGTTTGGCCTCACCGATCGCCGGGTGCGAGCTCAATGTCGCGATCCGCACCGTTGAGTTCGACGCAGCGGGTAACGCCGTGCTGGGCGTTGGCGGCGGGATCACCGCCGACTCCGATCCCGACGCCGAATGGGAGGAATGCCTGCACAAGGCGGCTCCCGTCGTCGGGCTGCCGTGCGGGGCGATCGCGGCATCGGTTGGCTAGCAGTTCACTGGCGGCGTGACTGCAAGACCGCGTCGTAGAGCTCGCGCGAGCGCGCACCCGGATGCGCCGCGGCGACCTCACCGCAGGCGTCCTTGACGCGAGCACCCCCCGCGACGAGCTCCTCCACTTGCGCAACCAAAGACGGCAGGTCGGCTTGCGGGACCGCGCCGGCAACGACGACGGTGATCTCGCCGAGCACGCCGTCGGCCGCCCACGCCGCCAGCTCGTCGAGCGATCCGCGCACCACTTCCTCGTGCACCTTGGTCAGCTCCCGGCAGACCGCCGCCGCGCGCGCGCCGCCGAGCTCCTCGACGGCATCGCGCAGGCACGCCGCCAACCGGCGCGGCGATTCAAAGAACACGAAAGTGCGCCGCTCGTCGGCCAGTCCGGCCAGCCATGTTCTGCGCGCCGAGCTCTTGCGCGGGGCGAAGCCCTCGAAGCAGAACTTCTCCGACGGCAGACCGGACACGGCCAACGCGGTGGTCACCGCGGACGGCCCCGGCAAACACCGCACTTCCACGCCCGCATCGACACACGCCACGACCAGCCGGTAACCGGGGTCGCTGATCACCGGCATTCCGGCGTCGCTGACCACCAGCACCGTCGCACCGGCTTGGATCTCGTCGACCAGCGCCGGGACCCGCGCGGCCTCAACTTGGTCGAACATGCTGACCACCCGGCCGGTGATGGTAACGCCGAGGGTTTTCGCCAGAGTTCGCACCCGCCGGGTGTCCTCGGCCGCCACCACGTCGGCGCCGCCGAGCGCGTCGACGAGCCGTGGCGAGGCATCCGACGGCTGGCCCAGCGGGGTCGCACCGAGCAACAGGCGACCACGGGTCATGACGGACAGCCTACGATCGACACCGATGACCGCTCCGCCCCGCGAAACCTACGTCGCCGACCAGGAGCGCGTCGTACCCGTCGTCAGCCCGGGCCCGCTGGTCCCGGTCGCGGATTTCGGGCCGACCGACCACATTCGCGGCTGGGTTGTGACCGGCGTGATCACACTGCTGGCCACGGTGACCCGGTTCCTCAACCTGGGCTCACCGACCGATGGCGGCACGCCCGTCTTCGACGAGAAGCACTACGCGCCGCAGGCCTGGCAGGTGCTGCACAACCGTGGGGTGGAAGACAACCCGGGGTTCGGTCTGGTCGTGCACCCGCCGGTCGGCAAGCAACTGATTGCGATCGGCGAGGCGATCTTCGGTTACAACGGGGTGGGCTGGCGGTTCACCGGCGCGCTGCTCGGCGTGGTCATGGTGACGCTGGCGGTGCGGATCGTGCGGCGGATCAGCCGATCGACATTGGTCGGCGCCATCGCTGGCGTGCTGCTCATCTGCGATGGCGTGAGCTTTGTCGCCGCGCGGACCGCGCTGCTCGACGGCTTGCTCACCTTCTTCGTGGTCGCAGCGTTCGGCGCGCTCATCGTCGACCGAGATCAGGTGCGCCAGCGAATGCACGTCGCGCTGGTGG
>DATKEW010000407.1:0-3901 GCA_035511785.1 Mycobacterium sp. | reverse complement strand
GACCCGCTGGCGTCGAGCTCGACCATCCTGGACCCCCTCGTCGTCGGTGACGAGCACTACCGCGTGGCGCAGGAAGTCATCCGAATCCTGCAGCGCTACAAGGACCTTCAGGACATCATTGCGATCCTCGGCATCGACGAGCTGTCGGAAGAGGACAGGCAGTTGGTCGGTCGGGCCCGGCGCATTGAGCGGTTCCTCTCGCAGAACATGATGGCGGCCGAACAGTTCACCGGCCAGCCGGGTTCGACGGTCCCGCTGAAGGAAACCGTCGAGGCATTCGACCGGTTGTCCAAGGGCGATTTCGACCACGTGCCCGAGCAGGCCTTCTTCCTGATCGGTGGCCTCGACGACCTGGCCAAGAAAGCCGAGAGCCTCGGCGCGAAGCTGTGATCGTAGTCCAGCCGGCTTGAAAAGGGCCTGAAAGGGCAGCGAAAGGTGGTGTGTCATGGCCGAATTGAACGTTGAAATCGTCGCCGTAGACCGAAAGATCTGGTCGGGTAAGGCGACGTTCCTGTTCACCCGCACCACCGTCGGCGAGATCGGCATCCTGCCCCGCCACATCCCGTTGGTGGCTCAATTGGTCGACGACGCGATGGTGCGTGTCGAGCGGGAAGGCGAAAAAGACCTGCGCGTCGCGGTGGATGGCGGCTTCTTGTCGGTGACCGAGGAGAGCGTCAGCATTCTCGCCGAATCCGCCGAGTTCGAGTCGGAGATCGACGAGAGTGCCGCCAAGCAGGATTCCGAGTCCGACGATCCGAAGATCGCCGCCCGGGGCCGCGCCAGACTGCGCGCCGTCGGCGCGATCGACTGACCGCCGATGAGCGCGCCCATGATCGGCATGGTCGCGCTCGTCGTCGTTTTGGGGGTGGCGGTCCTCGCCCTGAGTTATCGATTGTGGAAACTGCGCCAGGGTGGAACGGCGGGGATCATGCGGGATATCCCCGCTGTCGGAGGTCATGGCTGGCGGCACGGCGTGATCCGCTACCGCGGCGGCGAAGCCGCGTTCTACCGGCTGTCCAGCTTGCGTCTGTGGCCGGATCGTCGGCTCAGCCGGCGAGGTGTGGAGATCGTGACCCGGCGCGCGCCGCGCGGCGACGAGTTCGACATCATGACCGACGAGATCGTGGTGCTGGAACTGCGCGACACGACACAGGACCGCAGGTCCGGTTACGAGATCGCCCTCGACCAGGGCGCATTGACCGCGTTCTTGTCGTGGCTGGAGTCCCGGCCGTCACCGCGCGCACGCCGTCGTAGCGTCTGACTAAGCACGGTCGCGGCGAGTTGCCTTGCGCTACTGAACTTTCGGGCCATCCGCACCGGGTGCGCCGCCGCCCGGTTTCCAGAGCACATCCCCACCGGGGTTGGCCACCCGCGACAGGATGAAAAGCAGATCCGAGAGCCTGTTGAGATATTTCGCCGGTAGCACGCTGACGCCCTCCCGCTGGGAATCGACCGCGGCCCACGCCGACCGCTCGGCCCGACGTACCACGGTGCGGGCAACATGCAGCAACGCTGACAACGGCGAACCACCCGGTAGCACAAAGGAGTTCAGCGCCGGCAACGGCTCATTGTATGTGTCGCACCATCGTTCGAGTCGATCGATGTAGGGCTGGGTGATCCGTAACGGAGGATATTCGGGATTTTCCACCACCGGCGTGGACAGATCGGCGCCGGCGTCGAACAGGTCGTTCTGGATCTGGCGCAAGACGCGGGCGATGTCCTGGTCCGGCTGACCCAGGGCGATCGCGACACCGATCGCGGAGTTGGCCTCGTCGCAATCCGCGTACGCCACCAGCCGGGGGTCGTTTTTCGAGACTCGCGAGAAGTCGCTCAATCCCGTGGTTCCGTCGTCGCCGGTTCGCGTATAGATGCGGGTCAGATGTATTGCCATGAGAAAACGGTACCGGCTGACCGACTTGGCCTGACTGACAAGCCGAAACCGCTTTACTACACTGACGCGGGTGTCCGAGCGATTCGTGGTGACCGGCGGCAACCGCTTGTCAGGCGAAGTCTCTGTAGGAGGCGCCAAGAACAGCGTGCTCAAGCTCATGGCCGCGGCATTGCTGGCCGAAGGCACCAGCACCATCACCAAATGCCCCGACATCCTCGACGTGCCGCTGATGGCGGAGGTGTTGCGCGGTCTCGGCGCCACCGTCGAACTCGATGGCGACATCGCGCGAATCACCTCACCCGACGAACCCAAGTACGACGCCGACTTCGCGGCGGTACGCCAGTTCCGGGCCTCGGTCTGCGTGCTGGGGCCGCTGGTTGGCCGATGCAAGCGAGCCAGGGTCGCGCTGCCCGGTGGTGACGCGATCGGCTCGCGTCCACTGGATATGCATCAGGCGGGCCTGCGCCAGCTGGGGGCGGTCTGCAATATCGAGCACGGATGCGTGGTTGCGCATGCAGACACGCTGCGCGGCGCGGAGATTCAGCTGGAGTTTCCCTCGGTGGGGGCTACCGAGAACATCCTGATGGCCGCTGTCGTGGCCGAGGGTGTCACCACGATTCACAATGCGGCGCGGGAACCCGACGTGGTCGATCTGTGCACGATGTTGAACCAGATGGGCGCGCAGGTCGAAGGTGCGGGTTCGCCGACGATGACCATCACCGGCGTCCCCCGGCTGCACCCCACCGAGCACCGGGTGATCGGGGACCGCATCGTTGCCGCGACGTGGGGCATCGCCGCTGCTATGACTCGTGGAGACATAACGGTGACGGGTGTCGATCCGGCACACCTTCAGGTGGTGCTGCACAAGTTGCACGACGCGGGCGCCACCGTCACTCAGACTGACAGCAGCTTCCGCGTGACCCAGTACGAGCGTCCGAAGGCAGTCAACGTTGCGACGTTGCCGTTCCCCGGTTTTCCGACCGATTTGCAGCCGATGGCCATCGCTCTGGCATCGATCGCCGACGGTACGTCGATGGTCACGGAGAACGTGTTCGAGGCGCGCTTCCGGTTCGTCGAAGAGATGATCCGGCTCGGCGCGGATGCCCGTACCGACGGCCACCACGCGGTAGTACGGGGTCTGCCACAGCTTTCCAGCGCCCCGGTGTGGTGTTCGGACATCCGGGCCGGCGCCGGTTTGGTGCTTGCGGGGCTGGTCGCCGACGGCGACACCGAGGTCCACGACGTCTTCCACATCGACCGCGGCTACCCGTTATTCGTGGAGAACCTGGCCATTTTGGGAGCCGAGATCGAGCGGGTAGAGTAGCGAAGGTAATGCCCAACAGGCGCGGTCACCACCTGCAGCTGACCGAAACCGGGGCTTGACTCCTCTGCCGGACTTATATTAAGCTGGTAGGGTTGCCCCGAAGCGGGCGAAAATAAGCGTGAGTGTTGTTTGAGAACTCAATAGTGTGTTTGGTGTTTTTGTTTGTTGTTGTTTTTTGACCATACTTTGCACCCCCCGTGTGTGGGTATGGTCGTTTGTTGATGCCAGATATTGGCGTCTTGTCAGGTATCTCTGATTTTAAATTCACCTCGTTATCGAGGGGTTTTTGTTTGGAGAGTTTGATCCTGGCTCAGGACGAACGCTGGCGGCGTGCTTAACACATGCAAGTCGAACGGAAAGGTCTCTTCGGAGATACTCGAGTGGCGAACGGGTGAGTAACACGTGGGTAATCTGCCCTGCACTTCGGGATAAGCCTGGGAAACTGGGTCTAATACCGGATAGGACCTCTAGGCACATGCCTTATGGTGGAAAGCTTTTGCGGTGTGGGATGGGCCCGCGGCCTATCAGCTTGTTGGTGGGGTGACGGCCTACCAAGGCGACGACGGGTAGCCGGCCTGAGAGGGTGTCCGGCCACACTGGGACTGAGATACGGCCCAGACTCCTACGGGAGGCAGCAGTGGGGAATATTGCACAATGGGCGCAAGCCTGATGCAGCGACGCCGCGT
>DATKEW010000406.1:0-13413 GCA_035511785.1 Mycobacterium sp. | reverse complement strand
TGGGATGGTATGCAAGCTCGGTCCGCATCCTGGTGGTGTCCATCACCCGGCCGTAGCTCATGTAGTCGAGTTGCTCACGGTTGATCTCGGTGTAGTGGCTGGCTCGCCGCAGTGAATCCAGTGCCCACAGCCCGAATCCGGGCACCGGCAGCGGGATTCGACCGGCCCGCCGGATCGCCTGCGAGAGCATGATGACGCCGGCGCCACCGATGTTGAAGGTGCCTGCCTTCCCGGCCATCACGGCGCGCTCCAGCGCGCCGAGCGCGTCCTGCTCGTGCAGCAGCTGGAGCCGTGCGTCGCGGCCGAGCACCGTCGGAACCAGCGGCCCGGCCAGGTATCGCGACAGCGTGGTCTCCATCGCCGGACCGATCATGTTCGCCAACCGCAGAATCGTCACCGCGATATCGGGGCGACGCCGCCCGAGTCCGCGCGTGTAACCTTCGATGTCCAGGCTGTCTTTGGGAAAGCCCTCCCGGAACGGACGACGGCTGCTGCTGTCCTCGGTGAACATCACCGGATCGTGCGGACTCGACCCGTAAACCTCAGACGTCGACTTCAGCACAACGCGGCGGACCGAAGGAGCCTTCTGACAGGCCGCAAAGAGCTGCATCGCGCCCATCACGTTGATTTCCTTGAGCGCCGCGCTACCACCGGACCGAGGCGCGTACGACGCCGCGGCAGCGTGCACCACCGTGTCGACGTCGCCGTTTCGAATCACCTTGGCGATGAACGGATTACGAATGTCGGCACGAACGAACTCGGCGCGACCCATCCGGCGCAGCATGTCCTTGCTCGGCGCGATCGCGTCCACCGCGATCACCCCTTTGATCAGCGGGTTCTGCGCTAGTCGCGCGGTCAGGTAGCCGCCCAGAAACCGGCATGCACCGGTAACCAGCACCACCTTGGGGTAATGCATGGTGTCGGCTGCGGAGGCGCCTGTCCCGGCGCCATCTCCGCTCGGCGAATCCACCCGAACAGCCTAACGGCCAGCAGAGACAGCGGGGTTACGGCCGCGTGACGGTCGGTGCGGGCCGGCCTGAGCCGGGCGGGGCTTACTTGCCAAGTTTTCTACGCTGCACCCGGGTGCGGCGCAGCAGCTTGCGGTGCTTCTTCTTCGACATGCGCTTGCGCCGCTTCTTGATTACTGAACCCATGAACTCCGCTATCTGACCCGTGACCCGCTTGGAAAGGACCCGGACACTTTACCCGGCCGGAAGCATAGAACACCAAACCGGTAGCCGCGTGACCGCACACCAGCCACCCCACTCGCCTCGGCGCCGATACGGCCGCGCATCGAAAAACCAGGTGACGCGGCAAGTTTCAGCTAGCCCGCGTCGAAATACGAAGTCTCCAGCATGTCGTGGACGGCCTTGGCATGCACCCGGAAAGACCGCCCAACACGAACCGCTGGCAGCTCGCCGTTGTGCACCAGTCGGTAAACCGTCATCTTGGAGACCCGCATCAGGGCCGCCACCTCGGCGACGGTGAGAAATTGTGTCCTGGCCTGCTGGCCATCGACTGAACCGGTGTCCCGCTTGGCAGCGGAATCTCGCGCCGATGGCCCGTTCGGAGACGTCATCGCAACCCAATCCTGTCAGGCACGCGCAATGCCAACGGCTTCCCCTCCGCTGGCACCCACACGTGCATACAGAAAGGAGAATAGCGGGACTAGTGGGGTTACTGGTACTGGTGGGGGACAATCAGTTCAAAATTCTTGAATTATTCTGATGTAATTCTTAGCTGCTCAGAGCGCCTTTTGGCGGCCTGAACGGCCGCATCGACAGCCGCCCGTAATCCGCCTCGTTCGAGTTCCCGCAGCGCAGCGGCTGTCGTGCCGCCGGGCGAAGTGATGGTCGCCCGCAATTGCGTCGCGGTGGCGTCGGCCCCGGTCCCCAGCGCCTCGCCCTCGCCCGGCCGGCGGTCTTGATCCATCCGTTCCAGCAGCATTGCCGCAGACCCCGCCATGGTCTGCGCGGTCAGGTCGGTGGCCACCTGACGGCTCAGACCCGCCGCGACGCCCGCGTCCACCAGGGCCTCGACCATCAGGAAGAAATACGCCGGGCCGGATCCGGACAGCGCGGTCACCGCGTCCATCTGGGACTCCGGAACGGTCAGCACACCGCCGACCGCGTCGAACAGGGCCGAGACCTCCTCGAGCTGTGGGGCAGTGACGAAACGGCCCTTGGCCAGCGCGGTTACCCCCGCGCCCACCAACGCCGCCGCGTTCGGCATCGCCCGGACCACCGGCGTTCCGGCCGGCAGCTTCGACTCGACGTACGTGATCGTGATGCCCGCCGCGACGGTGACGAACACCTGATCAGCGGTGTCGCTCTCGGCTGCCGCGGCCGCCCGGGCCAACTCCCCCATCACTGCTTCGACGTCGGCAGGCTTCACCGCGACGACGACGAACGTCGCGTTCTCCACCGCATCGGTCACCGACGTCACCAACACCGAATAGGTGTCCGCCAGGTAGTCGGCGCGCTCGGGCACCCGTTCGGCCACCACCAGGTCTTTGACATGCCGCCCGGCGCGCAGCAGACCCGACAGCAAGGCCTCGCCGATACTGCCGCCACCGATGATCGCGATTCTCGCCATGCCGGAAAGCATCGCAGACAGCTCGGCTTCTCCGAGCTACCGGGGCTCTACCGTTTTGGAGGCACCATCGCCAGTTGACGGGCTTGCACCACGAGGCGGCCCAAGCTGTCGACCACGATGTGGTCCTCGTCGAACCAGTCGTGCCCGATTTCCATGCAGGTCGCGATGATTCGCAGCCAGCCGTCGGCAGGCAGACCGCGAAGGAAGGCGGTGAGCTGGATGGTCGGGGCCCAGCCCGTGCGGTCCACGGCGAACGTCACGGGCGCCGACAGATCCCCGCACATCAGCGCGAACAGCGCATCCGGAGCCACGTCGCGGGGGCGCGCCCACATCTGGATCACCGGCGGGTGCCCGTCGGCGCTGGGCGCCATCGTCGACAGCACCGGTCGCACATCGCAGCCTTCGCCCAGATGCACCAGGCCGGCCAACGGGTGACCGGGCCCGATCGGCGCGATGTCGTCGGGCGGCTCGGGTGCCATCAGGTCCACCACCGGGTTCGCCGACAGCAGCGGCACAACATGGCCGTCAGGCGGGAAATGCTCCGGCTGGCCGAGGTTGACCACCGCGTGTACCGCGGTGCGGTCGCCCTGGACCAGCTCGACATCGACCACGCTGATCCGGTGCCCGCGCTTGCGGATCGATGTCACCAGCTGCATCACGCCCGGATCCGGCGCCCACAGGAAGCTCGCCGACACCGCGACCGGTTGTAAGACCGGTTCAAGTCCACCGGATTGCCCGCCGCAGAAGGTGCGGGCCGCGTTGGCACACAGGGCCAGCATGGCGCCCCCGTGCACCTTGGGCCCGATGGTCCAGTGCTTATCGAGCTCGCCTTCGTATACGCCTGGGTCGACCTCTCGCAGCGTCATTGCGTCGGTGAATAGCGCGTTCATGGTCTCCTGGGAGGTCTCTCCTAGATCACCGCATCAGGTGCGTGCGGGCGAACTGCAACGATTCGGCCAGCATGGCTTCGCGCTCGTTGGCCGAACGCGCTCCGGACGTGGACACCTCGAGGATGACATGGCCCGCGAAATGGCTGCCGGCCAGCATCTGGCACACCTCGGCGGTGGGTTGCGTTCCGTGTCCCGGCACCAGGTGCTCGTCGGCGGGCAGGCCGCTGCCGTCACACAGGTGCAGATGCACCAGCCCCGAACCCATTCGCCGTGCCATGTCCAGTGAGTCGGTGCCCGCGGTCGCGGTATGCGACAGGTCCAGCGTGTAGTGCGCATGGTTGCCGTCCAACGGGTCGTAGGACGGCGCGAACGCTGAAATGGCAGGGCCCGGGCCGCCGCCGCGCTTGCGCATCCGTTGGCGCGACTGGTCGGCCCCGAAGAACCGGTCCGCCCGGAACGGGAACATGTTTTCCACCGCGATCAGCACGTCGCTGGACGCTTCCAGGGCCACAACCTGGTCGCTGAATCCCTCGGCATAGCGCCGCTGCCAGCGAAACGGGGGATGCACGACGACGGTCTGTGCGCCCAATTGCTCGGCGGCCTGCACGCTGCGTTCCAGCTTGAGGATCGGGTTGGAGCCCCACACCCGCTGTGAGATCAGCAGGCAGGGGGCGTGCACCGATAGCACCGGCATGCGATAGCGCTGCGACAGCTTTTTGACCGCATCGACGTCTTGGCTGACCGACTCGCTCCACACCATCAGCTCGACCCCGTCGTAGCCGAGCCTGGCCGCATACTCGAACGCGGCCTCGGCCCTCAACGGGTAGACCGAGGCCGTCGACAGGCCGACTTTGATTGCTGGGCGCACTGTCTGCGGGTGACACCTAGCCCGATTGCAGGGATAGTGCCAGCGGTCCCAGGGTGATCAGCGCCCCGACCGCAACCGCGATCAGCGTGCTGGCGATGTCCTCGGTTTTGCGAACCACCCGCACGCCGGCCACCAGGCCCAGGATGACCAGCACCGATAGCACCAGCGCCACCAGGCTGTTCCATCGCCACAATTGGTCGAAGGCGATGAACAGCCCGGCGCCGAAAACGACGGCCAGCATCGACTGCAAGACGATCAGGCCGCCGCGCCACAGGGCCTCGAGTCTGGGGTGCGCCGCGTGGGCATCCTCGGCCTCGTCGGCACGGCCGGGCGCGATATCGCGGTGGTTCTCGTCGAGCTTTTCCGGGGTCAGCGAGTCCGCGCCCGCGGAAGCCTGCTCACCGCCACGCCGCCGGGCCAGCTCATCAGCGAGGGTTTGCCCGCCGAACAGTGTCGAATCCGACGCCTGCAGGTAGGAACGCACGTAGGCGGAGTCGTCGGTCGCGAGCTCGGCTTCGCGCACCTCAGAGTCCATCACGTCGACCGGGATGTCGGCGTAATGGTCCAGCGGATCCGGACTCATCTCCTCGGCGCCGGATTGCTCGGCGACGGCCGCGTCGCCGTGGCGCTGCGGCCGCGGGTAGGCGCTGCGCTCCGGCCCGGTAACGCGTTGCGGCTGCGGCGCGGACTTGGGCCAGCGCGGCTCGGGTTCGGACCAGTACGCGGGTTTGGGCTGGTCTTCGGTGACGGGTTCGGCGACGGCTTCTCCCGCAACCGGTTCGGCACGCGCCGGGGGGGCCGGTTCGGCGACCTCGACTGTCCCGTTGGTCTCGTGCTCGGCCTCGTCGTCTTGGATGACCGGAAGCTCACCGGTCAGCTCGGCGACGGTGACCGCGTCGCTATCGCCACGCCGGCGGCGCCGCCGCCGGGTGACCGCCGGGGCGCCAATGGTGCCATTCCTGGCCAGTAATTCGGACACCGAGATGGGCCCGGTGCCCGGGCTCTCGCTCTCGGGGTGCGGTCCGGTCATGCTTTGTCGCCTCTCGATCGGTTCGCGTTCCGATCAACCTCCTGGCCTCTAGCATCGCGCACAGACGTCTCGACGAGGGCAGTTCCGTCGGCTTCGCTGTCGAGTTTGCGCAAGATGAGACCTTCCCGTAATGCCCACGGGCAGATATCCACCGTTTCTATCGACAGCGCTCGCATGCTCGCCTCCGCCACCAGCGCGCCCGCCACGATCTGCGGGGCCCGCTCGGCGCTCACTCCTTCCAGTTCAGCTCGGTCGGCGGTCGTCATCCTAGAGATGAAAGATATGAGTTGCCTGAGGCCGTTGGCGGTCAGCGTCCTCTTCACCCGTGGTCCGGCCGCCGACGGTGCCGCGCCGGTGAGCCGCGCCAGCGACCGAAACGTCTTCGACGTTGCCACGGCCAGGTCCGGGCTGCCGGCGTCGAGAACGCTGACGCTGGCGTCCGCCAGCTCGGCGTCCAGCCAATCACGCAGCATCGCCACCCGGCGCCGCCCGGGCGGGTCGTCGGGCAGCCACTCGCGGCTCAGCCGTCCGGCGCCCAACGGCAGCGATAACGCGACCTCGGGCTCCTCGTCGACGCCACTGGACAGTTCCAGGGAGCCGCCGCCGATGTCGAGGTTGATGATTCGCCCCGCACTCCACCCGTACCAGCGGCGCACCGCCAGGAAGGTCAGCCGCGACTCGTCGACCCCGCGCAGCACCTCCAGCTCGACGCCGGTCTCCTTGCGCACCCGGGCCAGCACGTCGTCGGAGTTCTCGGCGTCGCGCACCGCGGAGGTGGCGAAGGCCATCAGCTCCTTGCAGCCCGAGCTGTCGGCGATCTTGGCGAACTCGTCGATCGTGGAAATCAACTTCTCGGCCCCGCGCTTGGTGATCTTGCCCGAGCTGTCGATGGATTCGGACAGCCGCAGCGTGGCCTTGGTCGAACTCATAGGTGTCGGATGTCCACCGCGGTGGGCATCGACCACCAGCAGATGGACTGTGTTGCTACCCACGTCGAGCACGCCCAATCGCACGAAAAACAACCTAGTCGTTGCGACGATGCGGGGCCTCTTGCGCCCCGCCGTGGGGTTTGGCAACCCATGACCGTGCCGGCCCGCGTGTCCGCGGGTCAGGCAGCACGAATCGTGGTCTAACGTTGAATCCGTGGCGAATTCGCATCTCGAGCCGGGACAAGAGGTTGAAATGGATTTCGCCCGCGAATGGGTGGAGTTCTATGACCCCGATAATCCCGAGCACCTGATCGCCGCGGATCTCACCTGGCTGCTATCACGCTGGACGTGTGTATTCGGCACGCCGGCCTGCCGTGGCACGGTGGCAGGACGCCCCGATGACGGGTGTTGCTCGCACGGTGCGTTCTTGTCCGACGACGACGACCGCGCCCGATTGGACGACGCGGTGAAACAACTCACCGACGACGACTGGCAATTCCGCGAAAAAGGATTGGGCCGCAAGGGCTACCTGGAACTCGACGAGCACGATGGCCAACCCCAATACCGCACCCGCAAACACAAGGACGCGTGCATTTTCTTGAACCGGCCCGGCTTTGCCGGCGGTGCCGGCTGCGCGCTGCACAGCAAAGCCCTCGCGTTGGGCGTACCGCCGCTGACGATGAAACCCGATGTCTGCTGGCAGTTGCCGATCCGGCGCAGCCAGGAGTGGGTGACCCGGCCCGACGGCACGGAGATCCTCAAGACCACGCTCACCGAATACGATCGCCGCGGCTGGGGCTCGGGCGGCGCCGACTTGCACTGGTATTGCACCGGCGATCCGGCCACCCATATCGGCGCCAAACAGGTGTGGGAGAGCCTGGCCGACGAACTCACCGAATTGCTGGGCGCCAAGGCCTATGCGGAACTGGCGGCAATGTGCAAGCGCCGCAGCAAGTTAGGGCTCATCGCGGTGCACCCGGCGACTCGGCTCGCCGAGTAGCCGCGGGCGAGTCGCCGGCATAGGTCACCCGTCGGGCGGCGCCGAACGGCTGCGGGGTTCATCGTCGCGTGAGGCCGAGCCGTCCCCCACCGGGACGTCCCTATCGGGTAGAACGCTGCCGTCGTTTGGCTGCCGACCATCGACGCCGACCGATTCCGGTCCTACCGCCGTACGCCCCGATTTCTCAACGGGATGCCGGCCCGGGCGCTGCGGCAAGAGAATGATCAGCGCGACGATTATGGCCGCAATGACCGCGGAAGCCAGCGGACGGCTCAGATTCAAGCCGCCGTGGCTGACGGGCTTATCAAGGAAATCGCCTACGGTGGCGCCGAGAGGCCGGGTCAAGATGAACGCGACCCAGAACAGGGTGACACGCGACACGCTTGTCCAGAAATACAGCGCCGCGACGGCGACGAGGCCTGCGCTGAACACCAGCGCACCGCCTTCGTAGCCCAGCCCGCCGTCATCGGCGAGCCAATCTCCGAGTGCGGTGCCCAGCGTCTGCGAAAACGTGATGGTGGCCCAGTAGAACGCCTCTACCTTCGGCGTCGAAACGGTATTGACCGACACCGTTCCCTCCGACCAGTGCCAGAGCCCCAGGGTGGTCAACAGACAACACAAAAGCAGAAGCGATCCACCCGTGTAGCCGATCCCCAGCGATCGGTCGGCGAAGTCGGCTAACGTCGTGCCGAATGTCGTCGAGGCGACGATCGTCGCCCAGTAAAGAGCCGGGTGGAAGCGCTTGGCGAAGATCTGCGCGATAACGAGCGCCACCAGCGCGCCGCCGAACAGCGCGACGCCGGCCAGATAACCCCAATTCTTGTGCGTATCAGCGTGCAAGATGGTCATCGTCACGGCGTCGCCGCCCGTCTCGCCCAGCGTTGTCGCCAAAACCTTGATGACCCAAAAGCCGAGGGTGACTGCCGGTACCTTGCTCAAAGCCTGCTTCGTCACATCATTCATGGAATGACGGCCTCCCGTTTCCCGCAGCGGCTAGGTGTGCGCTGGTGAACGATCGTACTGATCGAACAACCCGCGTGACGTGTCTCGCCCGCGCGCCCGCCGCATGGCGGCGGGCACTGTCAGACCCAAGCACTCTGAGTGACCCGCTCAGTTCACTCGTTTCTTGTTGTAGGACAACACCATTCGCGTAGCGCTGGCTTGCAGGTACGCCTCGACCGCCGCAGCGCCCGCCGCCGCGTCGCGCGCCAGCACGGCCTCGGTGATCGCCCGCAGGTCGGCCACCACGGGGTCGGCATCGTCGTAGGCCCCGGTGAGCTCGTGCTCGCGGCCGCCGAAGGCGTGCTCCACCCAGCGATACAGCAACCCCAACGCCCGGTTGCCGGTGCTGTGGATGAGCACCCGGAAGTAGGCGAGGTCGGCGGCCTGGCGCGCCGCGGCGCTCTCGGCGTCGGCCACCGCGGTCAGCGCGGCGCGTAAAGCTTCGGCATCCGCGGGCACGCTTCCTTGCGCCGCCAACCGTCCGATCAACGGGCCCAGGGCCGCGCGGATCTCCAGCAGCTCGACCAGAAACTCCGGGCCCAGTCTGCGTACCAGCGCCTCGACGACGGCGGGATGGGTCAGGCCCTCCGGGTCGCGCACCACGTTGCCGCTGCCGTGCCGGGCCTCGATCAGGCCCATCTGCTGTAGCCGGGCCAGGCCCTGTCGCAGCGATGTGCGGTTGACATTGAGTTGCTCGGCCAGCTCCCGCTCGGGTGGCAAGGTCGAGCCGGGCGGGAAGGCGCCGTCGAGGATGGCGTCGGCGATCGACGCGGCGATCTGTTCGTCCACCCGCCGGCGATCCGGCGGCTGCAGCATGCTTGACTGGTTCATTGGCTCAACCAATATAGTGGACCGGACCAACACCGCGGCCTGACACACCGCCCGTATTGGAGGTGGAGCAGTGCACGACGAAAGGCGCTCGGCCGCGGCCCCGCGCTGGCGAGGCAAGGCCGGGCGCCTGGAAGTCTGGTACGCCACCCTGTCGCATCCGCTGACGCGTGCCGGCCTGTGGATCCACGGCGAGACGGTCGCCCCGACCCACGACCGCGCCGCCTACGCACACGGCTGGGTGACCTGGTTTCCGCCCGACGGGTCACCGCGCACCGAGCGGTTTGGCCCCGAGCCCGTCCAACCCGCGACCGAAACCGCCTGGTTCACTGCCGCGGGCGTGCGAATGGGGTCCGAAGAGCTGACCGGACGCGCAGGGTCGCTCGGATGGGATCTGCGCTGGAAGGACAGCGGTACCCCGCTGTGGACGTTTCCCCGCGCGGCATGGGAGCGCGAGTTGCTGCCGGGTGCCCAAGTGGTCATCGCCCCCACCGCCGATTTCACCGGCTCGCTGACCGTCGGCGATGCCGTTCACCGCGTCGAGGGCTGGCGCGGTGGCGTCGCCCACATCTACGGGCACGGCAACGCCAAACGCTGGGGGTGGATTCACGCCGACCTCGGCGACGGCGACGTCCTCGAGGCGGTCACCGCGGTGTCGCACAAGCCGGGGCTGCGCAGGCTTGCGCCGATGGCGTTCGTGCGCTTCCGCATCGGCGGAAAGGATTGGCCCGCAAGCCCTTTCCCGTCGCTGCGGATGCGGACAACACTCGGCCTGCGGCACTGGCAGCTGGAGGGACGCATCGGTGGCCACAACGTGCTCATCCGCGTCGACCAGCCCCCGGACCGCTGCGTGAGCCTGGGTTACACCGACCCCGACGGCGGGACCGCGGTGTGCACCAACACCGAGCAGGCCGACATTCACATCGAGATCGACGACCGGCACTGGTCGGTGCTGGGAACCGGGCACGCCGAAGTCGGCCTGCGCGGCGCCGAGGCGCCCGCCGTCAACGAGAGGACGCCAATATGAGTTTCGCGCTCGACCCGCCGCTGCTGGTTGCCTCGGGAGTGCTTATCGAACGCAACGTACCCAGCGGTCGTCGTGACCTGGCCGAGGCCGCCGTGCTCGGCGTCTTCTTCGGCGGGTCGTTCGGGCTGTACAACAACGTCCCCGGACTCGGCGTGCTGGCGTGCTCATCGAGGCGACCTCCACGCCGCCCGGCATGGGGTCGATGGTCTTGCCAGGCTACGGCGCCGAGCTGCTCAACTGGCTCAACCGTGCACCCCAGATCGCCACGTTCGGCGCGATGGTCGCCGATCGCGGTGTCGGCTCGGTGTTGTCGGTGCGGGGCCAAACGCTGGTGCGCTACAACATCACCCGAGCCGACATCGGCAAGCTGGTGGTCGCGGTCGAGGCCATGGGCCGGCTGCTGTTCGCGGCGGGCGCCGTCGAGGTGCTCACCGGTTTGCCCGGCGCGATGACGGTGGCGTCGATGCCCGCGCTGCGGAATGCGCTGCAGCGCAGCAACCCGAGAGGCCTGCACCTGGCCGCCTTCCATCCGACGGGCACCGCGGCCGCAGGCGCCGACGAGCAGCTGTGCCCCGTCGACACGACCGGACGGCTGCGCGGCGTCGACGGAGTCTGGGTTGCCGACGCGTCGATCCTGCCCAGCTGCCCGGAGGTGAACCCGCAGGTGTCGATCATGGCGCTGGCGCAGGCCGTCGCCGACGAGGTGGTCGTCGCGCGCTGATTCGAGTGCGCTTCCGCGGCGTCGAGCGTGCGTCCTGGGCGGGATGGGGCGGAAATTCCGGCCCTGAGCGCACAGTCGGCGCCCCCAACGCACACTGATTGCCGCGGCCTGCCGGCAGATCCGTCCGGTTAGCCCTCGAGCTTGTAGCCCAATCCCCGCACCGTCACCAGGTGCACCGGATTGGCCGGGTCGGCTTCGATCTTGGACCGCAGGCGCTTGACGTGGACGTCGAGGGTCTTGGTGTCGCCGACGTAGTCCGCGCCCCAGACCCGATCGATGAGCTGTCCGCGGGTCAGCACCCGCCCGCTGTTGCGCATCAGGTATTCGAGTAAGTCGAATTCCTTGAGCGGCAAGGTGATCGTGTCACCGTTGACCGACACGACGTGCCGCTCGACATCCATCCGTACCGGCCCGGATTCCAGCACTCCGTCGCTGATTTCGGAGTCGTCGTCGCCACCACGGCGAAGCACCGCCCGGATCCGGGCGATCAACTCACGGGCCGAATAGGGCTTGGTCACGTAGTCGTCCGCGCCCAGTTCCAGGCCGACCACCTTGTCGATCTCGCTGTCCCGAGCGGTCACCATGATCACCGGCACGCTGGAACGGGCACGCAGTTGCTTGCACACGTCTGTGCCGGATATGCCCGGCAGCATCAAGTCGAGCAGCACGATGTCAGCACCTGCCCGCTCGAACTCGGCAAGCGCCGCTTGCCCATCGGTCACTACCGTGGCCTCAAAGCCCTCCTTGCGCAGGAGAAATGCCAGCGGATCGGCGAGCGACTCCTCGTCCTCCACGATCAGCACACTGGTCATATGCGCCACTCCTCCTCATCGCTTCGCTCTGCATGGTCGCCAGCGCGGGTCATCTACTTAGCTCTTCCTCTCGTTGGGACCTGTGGGGCCGCACCTCACGACCCCGTGGTTGCTCGGGTTGGTCGTCGTTGTCCTGATAGGCCGGGATGGACAGGGTGAACGTC
The DNA here is from genome assembly GCA_035511785.1 of Mycobacterium sp. Taxonomy (GTDB): domain Bacteria; phylum Actinomycetota; class Actinomycetes; order Mycobacteriales; family Mycobacteriaceae; genus Mycobacterium. The sequence goes on along the minus strand of DATKEW010000406.1, from coordinate 1,547 downwards.
GATCCGGTTCCCGGCTTGCTCCACACGCCGATGCTGCCGTTGTGGTTGGCCGCGACGTGTTTGACGATGGCCAGCCCCAGCCCACTGCCGCCGGTGGCTCGCGAACGGGCCTTGTCACCCCGAAAGAACCGCTCGAAGACCCGTTCTTGGTCTTCGAGCGCGATGCCGATGCCTCGGTCGGTGACCGCGATCTCGATGTTGTCTCCCCGGCGGCGACGGCTGATCGACACGGGCGAGCCCGGCGGTGAATAGGCGATCGCGTTGGACACCAGGTTGGCCAGCGCGGTCACCAGCAGCGTTTCGTCGCCCAGCACCCGCAGGCCGCTGGGTGCATCGGTGCGAACCTGGATATTCGCATTGTCGGCAGCCACCTTGTGGCGTGAAATCGCCTCGGAGACAACGATATCGACCTCAACGTCGGTGACGTTGGGCAACCGCTCGGCGCCCTGCAGCCGGGACAGCTCAATCAGCTCCGCGACCATGTCGCCGAGTCGGTTGGCCTCGATGAGCACCTTCTCGGCGAACCGGCGAACCGTGTCGGAGTCATCCGCGGAAGCCAGCAGCGCCTCGGCGAGTAGAGCCATGGCGCCGACCGGGGTCTTGAGCTCATGGCTGACATTGGCCACGAAATCGCGCCTGGTCGCTTCCATGCGGGCGTAGTCGGATTGGTCGTGGACGAAAACTACGGCGAACCGGCGGTCTTCTTCGCTGAGCAGCCGGGCTTGCCCGTGCACCGACAGCCCGGACCGGCCGTTGCTCTGGCGTTTACCCGGCTGCAGGTCGAACTCGACGTCGACGCCGCTCAGCGCCTGCTGTGCGGCCTGCCAGGCCTGGTCGTCGAGTTGCCGATCGCGCACCAGTCCCAACTCCTTGGCGCGATCGTTGAGATAGACGACGTCGCGGTGGGAATCCACCACGGCGACGCCCAGCGGCATCAGCGCCACGATCCGTTGCAGCATCTGCGCGACGGTGATTCCCGTGTATTCGGTGGCCACCCGTTGGCGTCGTTGTAGCACCCGAGGCGACAGCCGGGTCCCGGCCGCAACACCTACGGCCAGCGCCAGCACGGACAAGACCCCGGCCAGCAACAGCGCCGAGAACACAGTCACATGGAAAATCCTACAAATCTTCCTGAACGCCGCCCTAGCGGAGCGAGGCCAAAATCGGACAAGTCACATCCTGAGCTACAGGTGTTCGGCTTTCGTTCACGCGATGTTTGGTAAACAGGGCTTTTGGCCACCTGATTGGCGCGTCAACCGCGCGGATGAGGCCGCCGGTCAAAAGCTACCCGCGGCCCTGACTGGCTACCGCGGCGGCACCGGCGGCGGCCGCCTCGGGGTCCAGATAGGTACCGCCCGGCACCACCGGCCGCAGCCGGTCGTCCAGGTCGTAGCGCAGCGGAATGCCGGTTGGGATGTTCAGCCCGACGATCTCCTCGTCCGACAGCTGGTCGAGGTGTTTGACCAGGGCGCGCAGCGAGTTGCCATGCGCGACGATCAGCACCGTCTTGCCGGTCCGCAGGTCCGGGACGATGACGTCGGTGAAAT
>DATKEW010000405.1:0-2984 GCA_035511785.1 Mycobacterium sp. | reverse complement strand
GTGCAGTCGCGCCGTAACGCAGTGGCGGCTAAACGGTTTTTCCGCAAGCTGCTCAAGGGCCTGCGCTACGTGCCGCGCGTGCTGGTGACCGACAAGCTGGCCAGCTATCAGGTCGCTCACCGCGAGGTTTTGCCGTCGGTGACCCATCGCCGCTCGAAGTACCTCAACAATCGGGCCGAGAACTCTCATCAGCCGACCAGAATCCGGGAACGGGCGATGAAACGCTTCGCCTCACCTGGGCAGGCCCAACGGTTCCTGTTTGCGTTCAGCCATATCCGACAGCACTTTGTGCCACGTCGTCATCTGATGAGTGCACCCCAATGGCGAACCCAGATGACCAACCGCTTCGCGGTGTGGGATGACATCACGGCCGCTGCAGCGGTATGAAAGACACAGTCAGCCACTACATTCCGCTACCGGATCACAGCTCTTCGACCATCGATTCGTTGGTCGGCAGCATGGCCAGGAAACGCGTGAACAACCGGCCCTCTTCGGCGTTGGTGCCCACGATGAGCGGGACCCGATGCGCCCGGCCGCACCGCATCGCCTCGACGGGATCCATGGGCAGGTAGTCGTCGCCGATGACCGGACCAATTGGGAAGGCCCCCAGCCTTTTTTGCATTCCCTGGTCAATCAGCCGGTGTTGGGTGTCGACCAGTTGGGCCGCCGATGCCTGCATCAGCGCATTAGCGGCGTCCTGGGTGCGGGTTCCGAGTAGGTTGGCAAACCGGTTCGCGAACTCCGCGGCAATCTCTTTGGACCGCACCAGGCCCGACGCCGGGCTTTCCGAGATCGCCCGGGCGAACAGGCCTTCGGCGGCGGGCACCGCCAACAACGTGGCGGTTATGCACGCACCCGCGCTCTCGCCGAAGATGGTGACATTGCCGGGGTAACCGCCGAACTCCGCGATGTTGTCGCGGACCCACTGCAAAGCCAGCACCAGATCGCGCAGATACAAATTGCTCTCGAGGGTGATCTCCGGCTCGGATTTCGATGACAACGAAGACAGGTCCAAACATCCCAGCGCGCCCAGCCGATAGTTCACCGATACATAGACGCAACCGCGGCGCGCCAGCGCGGCACCGTCGTAAAGCGGGGTCGCCGAGCTGCCCAAGAAGTACCCCCCGCCGTGGATGAAGACCATGACCGGCAGCGGTTCGTCGCCGGCAACTTCGGGTGCGACGACATTGAGGGTGAGGCAGTCCTCGCTCATCGGCTGGTACTTGCCGACGCCCAGCATTGTGTAGCGACGCAGCTGGGGCGCACAGTTGGTGAAGCCATGACAGTGCCGCACACCCGACCAGGGCTGGGCCGGCTGCGGCGCCCGGAAGCGCAGCCGCCCCACCGGCGGCCGGGCATACGGGATGGATCGCCAGCGGTTCACACCGTCGCGGGTGAAGCCTTCAACGGTGCCGGTGGCGGTGTGTGCGCGGATAGTGCGCTCATGCATAACCCGACGGTAGCCGACACTACGTACGTAGGGCGCGCGCAGCGCCTAAATCCGCTGTGTGGCGGCTAGCCTGACGGAATGCGGATCGCCGCGCTGGTCGCCCTGTCGTTGCTGGTCGCCGGATGCTCCCATGCGGGCACCGGCCACTCCGGGCAGACGCAAACGACCGGATCATCGCCGGGGAGTTCCTCGACGACAGCCGCCACGCCCTCGGCGAGCAAACCGCCTGCACCGTCGACCGCGCCGGCTGCCGGAGCGGCGATCTCGGACGCCATCGCCTGGATCGAGGCCGGTCACCCCGCTGATCCCGGGCGCTATCACGCCGCGACGCGCGACGGCGTCACCACCCCGCTGGGTAACGACGTCGCCTTCACTGTCGCGGCCGGCAAAGTCGTCTGCATGACGGATTCCAAGCACACCGGCAGCGCGCTGGCCTGTCTGGTCGACCTGGCCAATCCCCCACCCCGGCCCGAGACCGCCTACGGCGAATGGAAAGGCGGCTGGGTCGACTTCGACGGCACGAACCTGCAGATCGGGTCGGCCCGCGGCGATCCCGGTCCGTTCGTCACCGGCAACGGAGCCGAGCTGGCCAACGGGGACACGTTGTCATACGACGACTATCGCTGTCGCGCCGACCAAACCGGCCTGTTCTGCGTGAACTACGCCCACCAGTCGGCGGTACGTTTCGCCGCCGCCGGCGTCGCACCGTTCGGTTGCCTGCGCGCAGTGCCGCCACCCGACGGCGTCGGCATAGCGTTCAGCTGCTGAACGGCTTGGGCCCTGGGTCCAACGTCGACTTCTCGAGCGAAATCACGGAGGTGTTTTGGCCCAACACGTCCACGTTGGGCGCCGGTTACCTGGCCATGATGGTCGCGAAGAGCGCGCTCATCTCGTCGGCCGGCCCACCGGGCACGGTATAGCCGGCCTCGTCGCGGATCTGGTCGAGATGATCGCGCACATCCTCGATGGACAGCTCGGGGCTGTAGAAACCCGTTGTCCTGCCGACGAAGAAGCGCGCGACGTGTCCGGCGCCGACGGTGTAGATCTCCCCGGAAACCGGACACTCCTGGTGGGTCAGGAAGGCCACCACCGGAGCCACCAGCGCCGGGTCGAGCTTCTGAAGGTATTGGCCCACAAGGTCATCCAATACCGCTTGTGCCGACGCGTTGTCCTGCCGGCCGGCGCCGTCGACGGAGTGCGCCAGCATCCGGGTGTAGGCGATCGGGGCGATGGCATTGACCTTGATATCGTGGTCGGCTCCTTCGGCGGCCAAGACGCGGGTGAAGCCGATCAGACCCGTTTTAGCCGCGCCGTAATTGCTCATGCGTTCGGCGCCAAGGATTCCGGCGGCCGAGCAGGTGTTGACCACCCGGCCATACCGTTGCTCGCGCATGACTTTCCAGGCCGGCCGGGTTACGTAGAAGGCGCCCTTCAAGTGCACGTCCACCAGGGGCTCGAGTCGCTCGGCGGTCATGTCTTCAAAGGGCGCGTCGCGCACGATTCCCGCGTTGTTGATCACGATGTCCACGTGCCC
>DATKEW010000404.1:0-4942 GCA_035511785.1 Mycobacterium sp. | reverse complement strand
AGCTCGCCAAAGCCCAACGTGCCGTCGACGGGCATGCCCCGGTCAGCGCAACCGCTACATCCAGCTCACCGGTGCCACGAAGTCGGAACCGGGCCTTGGAGGCCAAGACCCGGGCGCTGGCCGGGTGGAAGGGTTATGCCGATGGTGGGGTTATGCCGACCGGCGACGGGTCGTGCCTGGTGGGGGCCGTGCCGGGGCTGGATTGCTCGGCATAATCACAGACTCTTCAGCCATGTGAGCAAGGGGTCGGCGGGCTGGTATTCGCCGGCGCGGGTATCGGGCTGGCGGGTGCGTTCGAGAGCTTTGCGTTTGATGGCGATGTCGGCGTGGAGGTAAATGCCTGTCGTTGCTTGTGATTCGTGGCCGAGCCACAAAGCGATGACCGCGGCGTCGATGCCGGCCTCGAGGAAACGCATCGCGGCGGTGTGGCGCAGGGTATGCACGGTGACGTGCTTGTTGGCGAGGTTCGGGCAAATCGACGCGGCCTTGACCAGGTGCAGGGAGAGCCTTCGCTGAACGGCGTCGGCGGATAGCGCGAAACCGTGCGGATTCGGGAAAAGAGCCTGGCCGGGTCGGGTCGACCGTTCTTGGAAGTACACCTTGAGCAGGGATGCTGTGGTTGATGTCAACGGGGTAGTGCGGTTCTTGCGTCCCTTGCCGGTGCAAGCCACGTGGGGGGCAGCGCCGAGATGGACGCTGGCGAGGGACAATTCGGTGATCTCGCTGAGCCTCAACCCGGTTTGGACCGCCAGGGTGAACATGGCCCGATCTCGTCTGCCGGTCCAGGAGTCGGCGGTGATCGCGTCCAGCAGGGCCTGGGTCTCCCCGTAAGTGAGGAACGTGACCTCCGGTTTCGGATACTTCTTCACGGGGATGGTGTGAATTCGCGCGATGGTGTCCAGCAGCTCAGGTGCCTTGGTGGCCTGGAACGCCATCGTCGCTTTGATGGCCGCGAGCCGAAGATTCCTGGTGGCAACGCTATTGGCGCGGTCATTTTCGAGGTAGTCGAGAAATGCGATCACCTCGGTTGCGTGGACGTGGTTGGTTTCGAGCTTGTGGGCTGGCACGTTTTCCCTGTCGGACAGGTATGCCAAGAACAGCTTCCAGGTGTCGCGGTAAGCCCGAATCGTCGCGGCACTCACGGCGCGCTGAGTGACCAGATGCGCGGTGAAGAACTCCTGCAGGATCGGAGCGAGGAGGGCCGTCATGACTGCCTGCCCGGTTCGAGTCGTCGGACCGCGACCGCGGCGATCTCCGGTGCTGCCTGCAGATACCAGTACGTGTCGGCCGGGTTGGAGTGTCCAAGCCAAACCGACAGCAACGTCAGCGTTCGGGCCGGATCACGGCCATAGCGGTAGGCGTCGATCATGGTTTGGGTCGCGAACGTGTGCCGAAAGTCGTGCAGACGCGGGCGGGCACCGGCCCGAGCCGGCAGACCAGCGTGTTGCACCAACTGGTGAAATGCACCTCGAGCGGTGTGCTCGTTGAGCGCGGTGCCTTTCTGCGTGACCAACAAGGCACCCTCGGGTCCGGTGCCGAAGCGGCGCCGGACCCGGCTGCTGAGATAGCCAGCCAGCGCATCACACGAACTCGGATCGAGCCGGATCATGCGTTGACGCCCGAACTTCGCGTGAGCGATAAGGACGACTCCCTGGTCCAGATCGACATCGCCGACCGTGAGCCGCACGGTTTCGCCGATGCGCATTCCCGTGACCGCGAGCAGCCCGATCAGCGTCGTCATCGTTGCCGCACGCAGTGGGGTGAACAACTGGTGAGCTGTCGTCATCAGAGCCTGGATGTCGTTGAACGAGTACAGATATGGCGTCGCCCGGCGGGATCCGCTGACTCCTAGACGGACGGCGGGCACGCCCACGGGCAGGCCGGAGCCGGCGAGGTAGATCGCGAATCCTCTGACGGTAGACAACCGGGAGGACAACCATGCCGGGTGTCCTCCGACGGGTGCGTGTGCCCACGCCAGCGCTTCGCCCTGGGAAAACAGCAGGCCATCGTCACGTTCGGCAGGAAGAGTGTTGGCGAACTGGGTGAGTAGGTGTTCGGTCTTGCGGTTTGGCTGGAACCCGCGAGCGGCCCGGAAGTCCATGTAGTCGCTGATGAACGTGGATAGCTCACACATGATCAACCTTCACCGGCCAGGGGCGGGCAAGGACTGCCAGCGACTGCAGGTCGAAGGAGGCATAGGCCATCGTCACCTGGCCATTGGCGTGACCGAGCAGTTCACCAACCTCGGTCAGGCTCCCGCCGGCGGACAGAACGGCGCGGGCAGCTGAGTGCCGGAGCCGGTGCGCCCGCACTGTCCCCAACCCCGCCCGGGCTGCGTGCCTGGCCACCACCTGGCTCACGGCTCGGCCCGTCATCGGCGTTGGCCGACCTCGGACCTGCAGGAATACCTCCCGAGCCGCAACGCCGGCCGGGCGCCGGTTCAAGTAGGCCACCACTGCCTGCCCCACATCGTGAGGTATCGGAAGGCACAACCTGCGCCCGCCCTTGACTTTCGGAGTGACCGTCGCCGCACGCCAGTTGAAGTCGTCGAGGCGCAACCCGGCGACCTCGCCAGCGCGCAGACCCAGTCGGGACAACACGACGAGTAGGGCGTAGTCCCGAGACCCCATCGTCGTTCGGCGGTCCGGAACCGCCAACAGCCGTCGGAGATCCTCACCGGGCAACGCCTTGGGAAGGCGGCCGAACCGGTGGGTCACCACTGCACCAACCGCGGGCCTCAGATCGCGGACCGTCCAGCCCGAGATCCATGCGAACCCCAGAAACGACCTGATCGCCGTCGCAATGAGCTTCAACGACTGTGGCGAGTATCGGCCACCAAGATCGGTCACATACGACCGCACGCGCTGAGCTGACACGCCGCCGAGGTTGACCACACCGGCCGTGTCACCACCCACCTCGGTCAGGAACGACAGGACATGACGGACATAGCACTCCCTCGTAATCACCGACAGACCCTTATCAGCCGACAGGAAGTGCTCAAAATCGTTGAGCGCCAACTCTATCCGGAGTTGGCACCCTCCGGAACCATCGCTGCTGCTCATGCTGGTGTCTCCTTCCTTCACAGATACAAGGAAGGCCAGCATCGCGCTCAAACCACGAGTCTGTGATTATGCCGAGCAATCCAGCCCCGGCACGACCCCACCAGGCATGACCCGTCGCCGGTCGGCATAACCCCACCATCGGCATAACCCTTGTTATCCCGAGGTCGACATAACAAGGGCTACACCACCAACCTGACCGACGCGACGGCCGAGTTCGTCATCGACGCTTACCACCACCTCTGGCGGATCGAGAAGAGCTTCCGGATGTCCAAACACGACCTGCAGGCCCGACCGATCTACCACCACAAGCGCGAGTCCATCGAGGCGCACCTCAACATCGTGTTCGCCGCCCTGGCTGTCAGCCACTGGATCGAGCACCAAACAGGTTGGAGCATCAAGAAATTCGTCCGCAACGCGCGCCGCTACCGCACCGTACAGATCCGAGCCGGACAACAAACCCTCACCGCCGCCGACCTCATTCCCGACGACCTCCGCGAGGCCATCACCAAGATCAACTCACCGGACAGTGCGCGCTAATTTGGCTGAAGTCGGGAGGCGCTAACGTTCAGCAACGTTCAGCTGGTGAAGCAGTACGAGTCGCTGGACGCGTCGCCGCCTTGGAGCCGGGTTTGGTGGACGCTGTGGCCGCGGAAGTCGTCGCCGTGCGGGAAGAATCGGAGATCGGGGACAAGACCGCCCGCGGAGGCGTCGGCGTCGAACTTTGCCATCCATGCCCCAACGCCGTCGGGATATAAGACGTCATCCCACGCCCTGTAGAGCGAGTTGGTGACATAGACCCGTTTGCCGTCACGGCTGATCTCCACCATCTGCGGCCCACCGCGAAGCGGGCTGCCCGGATCGGACGGGTGCGGCTCGCGTGGCACTACCCCGCCGAGGCGAACCGACGCCGTCTCGCGCGGGTGGAACGGGTCGCTGACATCGTACTGCTTGAGTTCGCCTGTGCCCCAGCAGGAGACGTAGAGCCAGCGGTCGTCGACCGACAGATCAATGTCGGTGACGAACGGCGGCACTGCACCGAAGGACTTCAGCACCGGCGGCAGGTCACCGGCGTCGGCGGGCTCGGCCGGGATGGTGATCACCTTGTCGACCGCCCACCGATCGCCGTCCTGGTGCCACAGCCACACCGACGCCGACAGATCCTCGACGCTGATCACAACTCCCACGAAGCCGAACGCCTTGGACGGGTCGTGGGCCGGGCGCAGCTCAAGCACCATCTGGTGCTGATCACCGAGGTCGACGCGCTGGGTTAACTTCCGCTCGGACATACTCCAGAAGTTCACGTGGTGTCCGAACTTGCGTCCGAGCAGGTCTTCGGGGTTGAGCCCGTTCTCGAGCATCGACGGCGACGCCCACTCCGACGTCACCACCGTGTCGTAGTTGAGGTGCCACCACACGTCATAGGCGAAGAATTGCGCTCCGCGGTCCAGCTCCCACGGTCCGATTACCTCAAACGTGTCGTGGTCGATCAGCGCGACGCCGCCGGGACCGTCATCGCCGTCGGGGCCACCCAACGCCGACATGAAAATGCCGCCCGGTCCACAGTGCACCGTATGCGGACGCGAATACCCGGCCTTGGTTGCCAGTTCGGTGGCCTCAATTGTGTGCGTCACCACCGGTCTTCGCGGATCCGGCTTGGTGTCGAGGATATAAGTGTTCGACGAGCGAATGCCGGGAACCACCAGGTAGCGGCGCTCGAGGGCCTCCCCGTGATCGCCGGCGTGGTGGCCGCCATGCCCGTCGTGGCACAGCGCACTCGAGCATGCGCTCCACCCGAAGTGGTGCAGCTCATTGCCCGCCGTCGGCAGCTCGGCCCAGCCGACCACGTCGCCGTAGGTCGAGGAGTTCGGGTCGCAGTCCAC
>DATKEW010000403.1:0-14490 GCA_035511785.1 Mycobacterium sp. | reverse complement strand
GGAGATCGCCGCTCGGTCGTGTCTGCTGCTCAAAGACAAGGATTTCAAGCGGCTCGGCGCCTTTATCGAGCTGTCGGCGGACCCGCAGACGACCATGGATGACATCTACGACGCCCACCACGAATTCCACACCGATCTGCTGCGGCCCGCGGCCACGGCCTGGGACCTGCGCACACTCGGTGTGCTGTGGCATGCCGCCGAACGGTACGTCCGTCTGGCCTTCGGCAGCATGGACACCCAACCCGACGAGCACGAACGACGCGCCAAAGCGCATTCCACCCTGATCACCGAATTCCGGGCCCGCGACCCGCGTCGGGCCAGCCAGGCGCTGCTTGACCACCTGGAGGCCAACGAAATGCTGGCTCGCCGGGCGCTCGAGGCGGTCATCGACTAAACAAGGGCCGTTGGCGTGGGTCGGCAACGAAGCCGTGCCCAAGGCGTGCTAGTGTTATAACATATAACGATCGACCTTGTGAGCAGCACACCCAAATTCGCGAGGAGGACATGATGACGTCGGGTGATGAAGGGCGCGGTGAGGCGAGCGCGATGCCAGGCGTGAAGGTGCTCGATTTCGCGGATACCCCTGAGGAGGTTTTCACCCGGTGGGACATCGTCGGGCATCAGGTCAATCGGCACCTGGTCAGCGCAGCGTTGACCGGCACACCGGACATCGTGGCCGAACTCATCACGTTCCCGCCGGGTTTCGTTCATCACATGCACCGCCATCCGCATGCGGATTTGTTCATGCTTCCGCTGTCGGGGTCGGTGCGGTCTTTCGGGGTGCCCGGGCCTGCGGTGGATCTGCACCCGGAACAGTTGCTGGTCGTGCCGCGCAACAACTGGCACGAGGTCCGCAACCTCTGTGACGAAAACTGCACGGTTTTGCATATCTTCACCGGTGCGGGCGTGCTCTCGGTCGCGGACATCGGCTTCGAGCCATACCAGCAGAGCCCGCTTCGGGCGGATGAGCAGGATCAACCCCTAGACGCGGAGGAGGGACGGCCATGCGAGTAGCAGTGATCGGATTGGGCAAGATGGGCTGCGCGCTGAGCGAGCGGCTGCTTGATGCGGGGCATGCCGTGAGCGTGTGGAATCGCACGCCTGGGCGCGCCGCGACGCTGCTCGCACGCGGCGCTGCTGAGCTCGGCTCACCCGACGACCTCGAGGCGCAGACCGATGCCGTCTTTTTATGTCTGGCCGATGACCGCGGCGTGCTCGACCTCGCCGCGCCCGGCGGTGGCGCACGCGCGAGCTGGTCGCGCACGCTGGTGGCCAATACTTCCACCGTGTCGCCGGAGACCCTCGCCACGCTGCACCGAGCCTACGGTGACCGGTTTGTCGCGGCGCCAATCCTCGGCGCACCCCAGGCCGTCACCTCTGGGGAGGCGACCTTCATCATCGGCGGGGCGGCACCCGCGCGGGCAGCATTGTCGCCGGTCTGGCAGCTGTTCGACGGACCCATCGACGTCGGCGATGAACCGGCCCGCGCCGCAGTCATCAAGCTGCTCAACAACCAGCTGCTGCTGACCGGGCTCGCCGTCGTGGCCGAAACGGTGCGGGTGGGACGCATGGCCGGGGTCGACGAGGCAACGCTGATTGCGATGCTGCGGGACTCGCCGCTGATGCCGGCCGGGCTCCGCAACCGGATAACGGGCCTGTTCGACCCGCGTCACACCGGCTGGTTCAACAGCCCACTCGCGTCGAAGGATCTCGGCCATTTCATCGGGTTAGCACCCGACGGCTGCCCGCTGCCGGTGACCCACGCCGCCCGAGACGCTTACCTTCAGGTTGCCCACGATGGCTGGGACGCCGCAGACATCACCGCGCTCGTCGAACTCGGCCATCGGCCACCGAAATGACCGCCTCGCCACCCACGGCGGGCGGATGCGAGTCGCTAATGAAGCAACCGAATTCGGTCGAGGTGGTGGACGATTCGATGTGCTCGGCGTGCTCGCCGTGGCTGTCTGAGGATTACCTCTCTGGTCGGCCGGATAGCACCGATGGCATTGAGACGATGCAGACTGTCGTGACCGATGACCGAGACGTCCCGGTCGACGGCCACTCGGCGCTGTCCGAAATCGATTGGCTGGAGGTAGATCTGCTCGGTTTGACGTTGCCCAACGGGTGCGACCTAGTGAGCAACGTGTCGTTTAGCGCGGGTCCCGGGTCGCGCACCGCAATCATCGGCCCGTCCGGTGCCGGCAGGTCCACGCTGGCCAAACCGGTGGCCGGGGCCCTCGCCCCCACCACCGGCGCGGTCGGCTTCAACGGACACGACCTACACGCCGAGTTTGGCTCGCTGCGCCCCCGGATCGGGCTGATTCCCCAAGACGACGTGGCGCACCACCAGTTCACCGTCGAGGCGAGGCTGCGCTACGCCGCCGAACCGCGGCTACCGGACGCCACCAAAGACCAGCGCTCGCAGGCGATGTGCCGCCTACTGACCGGCAACGGTAGTGACACCGCCTGCGTGCGCGTCACATTCGCCGCCGAAGCCACGCCGGACGGCCCGCATTCCCCACACCATTGGAAGTGAAGCATGTCCAGACCATCGGTCAACGCACCCCGTACGGTCCACCTACCCCGCACCGTGTCCCGCAAACCGACACCACCCTCGGTTCATCGCAGTCTTTCGCAGCGCACCCCGCCGATCGCCACACCAACACCTGGCCGCCGACAGCGCCATGGCTATCCCAACGGCGAATCGTCGGCAATTGGCCGGGCCCCGCATCTGGCCAATCTTGAACGGGCAGCCCGTATCGCTTCTGCCCTTGTCGAACATCTGGAGTGCTCGTGACGCTTAACAAAGTGGTGGGTTCGGCCGCCGAGGCGGTCGCCGATATTCCCGACGGCGCGAGCTTGGCGGTCGGGGGGTTCGGCCTGGCCGGCATTCCGTGGTTTCTCATTGAGGCGCTGCTGGGGCAGGGCGCTGGTGATCTGACGATCGTGTCCAATAATTGCGGTGTCGACGGCGCCGGTTTGGGTTTGCTCTTGGAGGCCCACCGCATCAGCCGGCTCATCGCCTCCTATGTGGGTGAGAACAAGGAGTTCGCGCGCCAATATCTGGCCGGCGAGGTGACCGTGGAGCTCACCCCGCAGGGCACCCTGGCGGAGCGGTTGCGTGCTGGGGGAAGCGGGATTGGGGCGTTTTTCACCCCGACGGGGGTGGGCACCATGGTCGCCGAGGGAGGTTTGCCGTGGCGTTTTCACCCCGATGGCAGCGTCGCGCTGGCCTCGCCGCCGAAGGAAACCCGGGTGTTTGGCGGGCGGGAGATGGTGCTGGAGGAGGGCATTGTCACCGACTACGCGCTGATTCGCGCCGCTGTGGCGGATCGGGCCGGCAACTGCCGCTTTCACGCCAGCGCGCGGAACTTCAACCCGCCGGCGGCGATGTCGGGGCGGATCACCCTCGTGGAGGCCGAACGGGTCGTCGACGTCGGTGAGCTAGCTCCCGACGACGTTCATCTGCCCGGCATTTTCGTGCAGCGCATTGTCGCTCTGACGCCAAAACAGGCGGCCCGCAAGGATATCGAGCAGCGCACCACACGGCCCCGCCCGGCCGGGGGACAGCAGAAAGATCAGGAGGCGGCGCGATGAGTTGGACTCGCGACCAGATGGCCGCCCGGGCCGCGGCCGAGCTGCGTGAGGGTGAATATGTCAATCTCGGCATCGGGTTGCCCACGTTGATCCCGGGCCATTTGCCGGAGCGCTGTGATATCACCTTGCACGCCGAGAACGGCATCTTGGGGGTGGGCCCGTTTCCGTATAAGGACGAGGTGGATCCCGACCTGATCAATGCCGGCAAGCAGACCGTCACGGTGCTGCCGGGGGGATCGTTTTTTGACTCCGCGGCCAGTTTCGCGTTGGTCCGCGGGGGTCATCTCGATGTGGCCGTGCTGGGCGGGATGCAGGTGGCGGTCAATGGTGATTTGGCCAATTGGGTGGTGCCCGGGGCCACGGTCAAGGGGATGGGCGGGGCGATGGATCTGGTCAGCGGGGTTGGTCGGGTCATCGTCGTTATGGAGCATGTCAGCAAGGCCGGGGCCGCAAAACTGGTTACCGCCTGCGATCTGCCGTTGACCGGCCGGGCGGTGGTCAGCCGGGTGATCACCGATCTGGGGGTGTTCGACGTGACCGGCACCGGTTTTGAGGTCATCGAGCTCGCGCCGGCGGTGGCGCTCGCCGACGTGGTGGCCAAGACCGCCGCACCGGTGACCGACGGACGCGCTTAACGCCGCAACGCGGCCAGCTCGGTGGCCGCCTCTCGGTCCGACAATCTTTGGGCGACAAGCGAAGTCACGGCCACTTCGTGCGGGGTGAGGTCCGCATGACCCGCCGACCCAGGCAGCATGTCCACGCCAACGGCCTTGAGGTTGCGCACTTTCACGTTCGTCCGTCCCACGGCCTGACATCGCTCGAGCGACAGCGTTCGCTGCTGACGCGCCAACGAAGGAGTGGAGGCCGATGAACCAGGCAGTCCAGCGCGCAAAGCGGCCAATCGGTGACACAACCACGTTGCTCCAGATGGCACGTGTCCCCTCTTGGGCCCGATCGGGCCGAGCCTCGACAAGCTGCAGCACGGCTTGGAGGAGTTCTGGGGGCTTCAGGAACCCCTCGCCAGGTACGGCGCGCGGCTCACCGTCACCTCCTGGTTGGCCCTCTGGCGAGTGGCCGAGGACTTCGTGGCCAAAGGCAAGGCGCTCCCACCGAACCCGGCGGACGCGGCCGGGCGAGTGCTCGAGGTCGGGCCGATGCGCCTACTGCGCCACAGCCCCGAGCCGTCCACGGCCGCACCCCCTGCTCGTGGTCTACGCAGTGTGCATGAGCTGGCCGGGTAAGCCGCACGATCAGCTCGGCGTGGTTGCCATCGTCGCTTCCTCGCTGCGCACACTGCATAACTCGTACGACGGTGATGGTGGTGTCCAGCACCGTGCAAGAGCTGCAATCGGCGGTGGGTAAAGGCGATCACCGCGGGTGGGCCGTTGTCGAAAACCCGCTGACCCATCAGGGCCTTGACGAAGCCGGTACGGATAAAACGACCAACCATCTGCGGAGTCTGCTTGAACACGCCGGCATCTTGGCTGCCCGCGACGAACCGCTGGCCCAATTCGAGCGTTGGCTTTCTGCCAAACTCGAGGCGGTGACCGAGCCGGCCGTGCGCGGCACGGTGGAGCAATTCGCCACGTGGCATCACCTGCGCCGGTTACGCAAAGCATCGGTTCCCGGACAAAGCTCCGATGCCGCCGCGCGATACGCCAAACAAGAGATCACCGAGGCGATCAAGTTTCTTACCTGGCTGCACAGCGCACATAGCCGCACCCTGGCCACCTGCCGGCAACAGGACGTCGATGAGTGGCTGGCATCCGGTCCCACCACGAGATCAAAAGTCCGAAACCTCTTCGCCTGGGCCAAGAAAGCCCGGTTGAACAAATCCGCACAGATCACTCACCAGCAGCCTCCTCCCAGCCGCGCACTCACCCAGGAGCAGCGTCTGGCATGGCTTCGCGAGCTTCTTGACGGCGACTGCGATTCGCTGGCCGATCGTGTCGCCGGAATCCTTCTGCTCCTATTCGGCCAGCGCCTGACCAAGATCGCGGCTCTCCCGACGTCGGCAATCACGGTCACGGAAAACGGCGTGCGCATCTCGCTGGGACAACAGCCGATCTCGGTACCGCAACCGTTCGCAGACATGCTGACCAACCACATTCGCAGCCGGCCGAATCTCAGAGCAACAGGCGGAGTGGCAACCAGCCCGTGGCTGTTCCCGAGTGTCCGACCCGGTCGCCATCTCGACCCGCAGCAGATCATGAAACGGCTCCGCGGCCTGGGTATCGATCTACTCGGCGCGCGCAATACCGCCGTGCAGAGCCTCGTCGTGGCGGCGCCGCCGCCTTTGGTCGCCGAATTACTCGGCTACAGCTACAACACCGCCCAGTGCCACGCGCAGATCGCAGCCCAGCCCTGGGCGCGCTACGTGACCAAAACAGCCGTCTGTCGAACCGACCAAATCGCGGAGTCGCCGAGCGTCACCGGCCGGCCAGCGAGGTAGCGCGACCCCACGCTGGCACCACCGTCATCGCCCGATCTATAGACATTCGGCGCACCAGCAAACAGGACGGTGTCTCTGCAGAGTGATGACATCGACGCTAACCCAGGCACCGAACCAAGACGATCGCCCATCGGCCACTTGGCGATTCTGGACCATGACATCCGCCCGGCACGACCGAATACGGCGAGATCGAATATTGAGGGTTACCGGTATGACGGCTTTGAGGCTCACCGGATTGCCCGGCATCAGCGGTCGCACGTGCGTCTCGTAGCGCGCGGCGTAGGCGGCCCGCACGGTGTGTTTGGCCCATTGGTTTGCGCGCCCGCTCCAGCAGGGGACTGCGGCCCATGGCGCATCGCCTAGGTCTAGGGAGATCTTGGCGATCGACGTTCGACGATGGTGTGCGGCAGCATGCAACACCCAGGTGGGCGCCGTGCGAGCGGTTCTTGTGCGCGGCGTTAATCGGGTGCAGCCGTGGTAGGGGCCGCGCCCGGCAGTCTTTCAGCCACACCGCTTAGTTGCGGCATTCGATGGTTTGGGAACCGTTTTTTGACCGGGATTCG
The DNA here is from genome assembly GCA_035511785.1 of Mycobacterium sp. GTDB lineage: Bacteria > Actinomycetota > Actinomycetes > Mycobacteriales > Mycobacteriaceae > Mycobacterium. The sequence goes on along the minus strand of DATKEW010000403.1, from coordinate 7,878 downwards.
AGGGCTCGACGTTTTCCCGGCTGTTCTACGTCGCCGACGTCGAAATGACCACCTACAACGAGGAACGACTGGCAGCCAGGAGATGCCCATGTGTTCCTGCTGCTGCCCTGTCCCCACATCGTGTGGGGCGCCGGCGAATTCGTGCGCGACCTGCTGGGCCGCAGGCATCCTGTATCGGCGACAGAGGCCCGTCGAGGCTTGGCGGGCCGCTAGCCACCGCCGGCACGACCTGATCCGGTCAGCTGGGCGCTGAGCTGCGGGCTATTACGTCGCTCCGATAGATGGGGCGGCAACCTGCAACTCGGGGAGCATGCTTCCCGTGTCAAGGTAGCGCTGGTGCCACGACAGCGCCTCGTCGAGCAGGTGGGGGGTGTGGCGGGCTTTCGGCCGAGCCGCGAGGGCACGGTCGAAGTAATCGCGCAGCTGATCCCGGAAGGACGGGTGCGCGCAGCCCTCGATAATCCGTGGGGCCCGGTCGCGGGGAGCCAGCCCGCGCAGGTCGGCGAGGCCCCGCTCGGTCACGACGACGTCTACGTCGTGTTCGGTGTGGTCGACGTGGCTGACCATCGGGACGATCGCCGAGATGGCCCCACCCTTGGCCGTCGAGGGCGACAGGAAGAAGCTGCAGAAAGAGTTGCGCGCGAAGTCACCGCTCCCGCCGATGCCGTTCATGATCGCGCTGCCCATGACGTGGGTTGAGTTCACGTTGCCGTAGATGTCCGCCTCGATCATGCCGTTCATGGCCAGCACCCCGAGCCGGCGCACCAGCTCCGGGTGGTTGGAGATCTCCTGACTGCGCAGCAGGATGCGGCCCTTGTAGCCGTCGATGCCGGCCATGAACCGGCGTACCCCGTCGCTGGACAGCCCGAACGACGTGGCCGACGCCGCCCGTAGCGTCCCGGAGTCGAGCAGGTCGAGCATGCCGTCCTGCAGCACCTCGGTGTACGCGACCAGGTCGGTGAACTCGCTGTCGTCGAGCCCGGCCAAGACGGCGTTGGCGACGTTGCCGACGCCGGACTGGATCGGCAGCAGCTGCGGCGGCATCCGTCCGGCGCGGACCTCGTGGCGTAGGAAGTCCACCAGGTGCCCGGCGATCGCCCGACAGGTGTCGTCGGGGGGGCTGAACGGCGCGTTGCGGTCGGGGCTGTGGGTCTCGACCACGGCGACGACCTTGTCGTTGTCGACGTGCAGGTACGGCTCGCCGATGCGTTGCAGTGCCTCGGTGATCATGATCGGGCGGCGGGACGGTGGCAGCGCGGTGCCGTAGTAGATGTCATGGAAGCCCTCCAGCTCGCGCGGCTGCCAGTGGTTGACCTCGAGGATTACCCGCTCGGCCTGGTCGAGCCAGGTCTTGTTGTTGCCCACCGACGAGCTGGGCACCAGCAGCCCGTCCCCCAGGGCCGCGGTCACCTCCACGACCGCCACGTCGAGGTTGCCGTAGAAGCCGAACCACATGTGCTGCGCGGAGTGGCTCAGGTGGGCGTCGATGTAGCGAACGTCGCCGGCGTTGATCATGCCGCGCAGCGTGGGGTCGGAGTTGTACGGCAGCCGGGTCGAGATCCCGTGGGCGGCGGCCAGGACGCCGTCGGCGTCGGGTGCCGTCGACGCGCCGGTCCACAGCCCGACCTGAAACTGCCGCCCCTCGTCGTGGGCCCGGATCATGGTTGCCGCCAGCGCGGCGGGGACCGCCTTGGGATAGCCGGCGCCGGTGAACCCGCTAAACCCTACGTTGTCGCCGTCGTGGATGTGCGTCACGGCCTCTTCGGCCGCGACCACCTTCGCGGCTAGTACGGGGCAACTGATGCGCGACATAGGCCGCCTCCACAGCTCAGCTGGGCTCGTACTCGAGGTTCTCGCCGGTGGCACGAGCCATTCCACGCTCCACCGCCTCGGCGATTCTCGGTCGCAATTCTGCGGCCGGAATGATCGCGTGGACGGAACCCACCTGGAGGGCGCGTTCTACGGTGTGCACCGCTTCGAACTCCGCTGCCACGTCACCGAGCTTGTCGGAACGTACCGCCGCCCGTGTGGCGGCGAGCTTCAGCCGCAGGCTTGCGCTTGCTTTGTCGTCGGTGGACGCGGCAAGCTGCGTTTCTAGCTCCCGCACGACCGGGTCCGCTGCGGTACGCGCGTTCACCTCCCGGGTGAAAACCACTGCCGCTGCGGGCGCCCCGCCAATGACCGAGGCAAATGATCCCTCGACGGCGAGCACTTCCATGTTCTCGTTGAGCGCGTTGGAGAACACCACGAAGGCTCCGCCGTGATAGCGAGAGATCACGCAGAACACGATCGGTCCGTCGAAGTTGACGATGGCTCGGCCGATTTCGGCGCCGTACTCTAACTGGATCCTCCGGAGTGACTCTGGCGAGCCGTCGAAGCCGGACAGGTTTGCCAGCACCACCAGGGGTCGGTTCCCACTTGCAGCGTTGATCGCGTGGGCGGTCTTCTTCGAGGACTGTGGGAAGAGGGTTCCCGACGTCCACTGGTCCGGGCCGTCGGTGGGACGCCACCCCTTACGTGGGATGGCCCGAGATTCGATGCCGATGACACACAACGGAATTCCGGCGATGTGAGCGTCGAACACCACGGCTGTGTCGGCGTCGGCCATGTCGGGCCACCGCTCGAGCACCGGATGGTCGTGGTCGACCACCGCATGCATGACCGTCCGAATGTCGAACGGCTTCTTGCGGTCTTTGTTGACGGTGGCGGAGAAGATGTCGCCGACGGTGGTGAACTCACTGGAGGGATGGCTGTGCGGGTAGTCGCGGACGTCACGATCCGCCGGGTCGGACGTCTCGGCGCGCCGCGGGAACCGTTCCCCGGGAGCTACATACGCGTGATCGTAGTGGGCGAACAGGATGTCGCAGGCGGCCTGCAGGTTCGGCGCCCAATACTGCGCCTGCCCGTTGGGTCCCATCACGCGGTCATAGCCGCCGATGCCGAAGTTGTCCTCCGCCGAAACCCCGCCGGAGTAATCGAGGGATTGCTTGCCGGTCAGCACCATCGCACTGTCCGGCGTCATGACCAGAATGCCCTTGGTGTGCATCAGCATCGTCGCTTCGGCGTTCCAGTAGGGCTGGGCGCCCACGTTGATTCCGGCGACGATGACGTTGATCTCACCACCGTTCTGGGTGAACGTGATGATTCGGCGCAGCCCACGAGACACCCAGTCCATGTTCTCGGTGCCGCTTTCCATGGAAATCGTTGCGCCTGAGGACAATGCGAACCACTCGACCGGCAGGCCGAGTTTTTCGGCGAGATCTAGCGCCGCAACCATGCGGGTGCATTCGGCCTCGGCCACCGTGCCCAGCGCTTTCGTCGGGTCACCGAATAGCGCGATGCGGGTCATACCCTCGGGGTAGCGGGGGGTTGGTCGCGAAACCGTCCCGACGATCAGGCCGGCAGTGTTGCGTCCGTATGGACGGTCCACGGCAACGAACTCGCCGGCCTCGTTGAAGTCGTATTCAACGAAGGTGCCCTCGCTGCCGATGAGCAGCGGGATCAGCTCATAGGGATAGACCAAGCCCCGAGCTTGTGAGCGCTGGACCTTCTGTGCATACCCGTCGAGTGGTGGCAACGGCTCTGTTGGGGGTTCGGTCACGTTCGCGACGATTCCGGCGCCCGGAGCGTACGAGAAGCGGATCTCCACTCGCCGGGGTTGTGAGGTCTCGGGGTCTTTGATGCGCGCCCGGATACTGACTTCGTCCAGTCCGGCGTTGATCGTCAACGGTGCGATGTGCCGAACGATGGCGGGCACGCTGTCGGGGGGAAGGTCGAGCAACGGCCACACATGAAGCACGATGCGGTTGGTGTCGAGCCGCCTCTTGCGCTGCGCCTGTTCGCGCCGAATCCCGTCGAGACAGGCTGCCAGGGCGCGCTCCAGCGCCGGGACGCCGACCACCTCACCCGCGTCATTCCGCTGAGTGGTCGCGTCACGAACGTCAGCCAGCGCGACCAGTCGCTCGTCGGACGGATTCTCCTTGGCCACCACATCGAAGAGGTACGTTCCGACCGCGGCGGGCAGGCGAGTGCCATTGAAGTTCTTCAGGCGCCACAAATCAATGCGTTGGCCGATGAGCGGGTGCATGTCGCGGATCGTCGGGTCCTCGGCCAAGCCGCCGTCTTCGGCCGGACGGAACGTGACTTGATGCAGCCCGGGCCCGGCCACCGTCATGGTCAGCCGCCGCCACTTCGTTGCGCTGGCGTGCGCGGCAAGGACCTCACGCAACGCAGAGGACAGTTCATCGCCATCGGCGGGCGCGTCAGGCCAAGAGAGATAGATGTCGACGACGAGGTTGTCCTGCCTCGGTCCGGCGAGTGCCTCGACGGAGCTGAGCGTCGCCGGCAACCGCTCACGGTCTGTTACCGCGGATACCAATTGCAGCTGTTGTCCGGCCAGCTCGTAGCTGCCGGTGACGAATTGGCCGCCTGGTTGTTCGAAGGTCTTGACGTCTTCAAGTGTGCGGATCTCGTAGTACTGACGCGTCACAACTTCAAGCAGCGGGCCGGGATGGGAAATGCGTTCCGCAAGAAGGTCGATCAACAGCTCTGGCGTTGCTACGAGGGCATCAATGCGCGACGCATAGTCCGGCGCGCCGGGATTGTCGGCGAGGTATTGCAGATCTTGTCGTACGCGCCCGTAGATCTGCTCGCGAGCCTTATCAATCTGCGGCTCATCGAACAACCGGAAGCGTAGGTTACGCGAAATGTCGCCGATAACGGGGTAGCGGACCTGGGTTGCGGCGATGAGCCGCTGCAGTACTTCTGCCACCGTCCCTGTCGAAGTCGGTGGCACGCGGTCGGTAGTGAGCCAGCGCCCGAGCAGCCCGGTGATCACGGGTACCTGGTTTTCCATGCGCTGCAACGCGAGAAACAGCCGGTAGACCGCTTCTTCCAATTCGGGTCTGGGTTCGAGGGTGGTGATGTCGTAATGGCGAAGTGCGCGAATGAGTTTGGCGCGAAACCTCGGCGGCACCGCCTCCAGTTCGGCGTCGAGGGAATGTAGGAAGGAATGGAAGAGCTCGCGGGGGCTGTGGACGGGCTCGTCGAAGTCTTCTTCGTCGAGTGTTGGACGGTTGCGGGAAAGTTCGCAGACGTCGGCGAATGTGTCGAGCAGACCGAGTTCGGCGTCGACCAGTTGCTGGTCGTCGGGGGGCAGGGTGCCGCTAAGCGTGTCGTATTCCGCGAGCAGGATGCGTGCCCGTTCGGCGTTCACGTCGTAACCGGTGATCAGACCACGAAGCTCGCCAAGGCGCGCGAGGGCCTCACGCTGCGGGGAGACGTCCTCGCGTTGCGGCTGCGTGCGGAACTGAACTCGCGGCGCGGCGTGGGCCGTCGCAGCTTCGCCGATCTGGTCGAAGCGCAGCAGTGCGGCGCCGGCATCGACCTGACTGTTGACCGTGGCGAACACCTCGCGAACACGTCCCGGGGATGGGGCGCGCACGGCGGTCTCCATCTTCATGCTTTCCAAGACCACGAGAGTGTCGCCGACCTCGACCTCGTCGCCCGCCGCCACGGGCAGAGCGACAACCACCGCTGGAGCCCCGGCGCGGACCAGGCCCGCTTCATCTTGGCTGATGCGGTGACTTAAACCGTCCACTTCAACGAGGAACCCCGTGGGCCCTGAGACCGTGACGATCTGGAAGCGGTGGTCACCGAGGGTCAGGCGGCTCTCGAATTCACCGAGGCGTTCGACGTCGGCAACCAGCTCGCCGCTGTCGGTGTCGACACTGTAGGTGTGTGGACCGATCTGGCCGACGGTGAGGCTATAGGCCTGGCCCTGGTAGGTCAGTTCCACCCTACGGCCGATGGCGTGGGCGGCACGCGGTCGACCACCGCGGGCTGACGTCAGGAAAGCGGCACGTTCGGCGTTTTCGTCGGACGCATACGCATGGACGGCGGCGGCGATGAGCGCGATGTCGGCAGCCGGCGTAGGGCCGGTCGCCGTTGCGGCACCGCTGCGGTCCAGCCAGCCGGTGTCTGCGGAGGCGGAGATGACCTCTTCACGGTTGAGCAGCTCGAGAAGGAAGGATTTGTTGGTGGTGCCTCCGTCGATGACGACGGTGGTGTCACGAAGCGCGGTGCGTAGCCGGGCGAAAGCCTCGTCTCGATCGCGGCCCCACGCGATGATCTTGGCAACCATCGAGTCGTAATCGGGTGGAATGACATCGCCTTGGGCAATACCGGTGTCGACCCGGACACCGGAGCCGAGCGGGAACTTCAGCAGTCGCACGGTCCCCGGCGCCGGCGCAAAATCGTTGTCGGCGTCCTCCGCGTTGAGCCGTGCCTCGACGGCGTGGCCGAATTCGGGCGGGCAGTCGCCGACGAGAGAACCGCTCGCCGCGACGAGAATCTGCAGCTTCACCAGGTCGATGCCGGTGCTCACCTCGGTGATCGGGTGTTCGACCTGCAGCCGGGTGTTGACCTCCAGGAACGTGAAGATCTTCTGATCAGGCTGATACAGATACTCAACGGTGCCTGCGCCGCGGTATCCGGCGGCGCGCACGAGTTCAGCCGACACGGTTCGAAGGTGGTCGGCCTGAGCCTTGGTCAGTAACGGGGAGCTGGATTCCTCAATCACCTTCTGATTTCGGCGTTGGATCGAACAGTCCCGCACTCCCGGCGCCCAGACGTTGCCGTAGTTGTCGGCGATGATCTGGACCTCGACGTGGCGCGCATCGGTGACAAGACGTTCGATGAACACCACCGGATCGCCGAACGAGCGCTCGGCTTCACCCTGGGTGCGGTCGAGCGCAACTTCGAGTTCATCGGGTGCGAACACCTTGCGGATGCCCCGACCACCACCACCACTGCGGGCCTTCACGATCAGTGGATAGCCGATCGCGTCTGCATGGCGGCGGGCATCCTCACGTGTGGTGACGGGCCCACCGCTCCACGGTGCGAGCGGAACGCCCACCTTTTCGGCCAACATTTTGGCTTCGATCTTGTCGCCCAACGTGCGCATCGCGGCAGCAGGCGGCCCGATGAACGTGAGGCCGAGGCCCCCACAGAGTTCTGCGAAAGCGACGTCTTCGGCGACGAAGCCCCAACCCACCCACACCGCGTCGGCTCTGGATTCCAGCAGCGCGCGCTCGAGCTCGGCGTGGTCGAGGTATGCGATACCCCCTGATGTTTTGCGCAGCGTCACCGACTCGTCGGCTTGGCGGGCAAACATCGCGCGCCGCTCGGCGTCGGTTTGAAGAGCGATCGTGGTTATGCCGCAGTCATATTCGGCATTCAGTTCTCGTACTGCTCGAATGAGGCGAACTGCAGCCTCACCCCGGTTGACCACCGCAATTCGGCGTGGAAGCGTGACTGTCAAGGGGCCAGCGTCGACCACGCGGTCAGTCTAGGTCTCAGGGCGGCCGCGCACTAGCCATTCGGAACCGATTGCTGAACCGATCGTTGTATCCGGCGTCGCAAGCGGTGGCGGCCCGGTCTCCCGCTTCTTCGCGAGCGAGCTGCGCCTTAGACGCCGGCGAGCAAGACTGCTTTAAATATCTAGCGGCTGCATTCTATAGTTAGCAACGTTAGTTCGGTCTACACGTTAGGAGAAACATGACTAGCACCTCAACCAGCAAGTCAACTGCCAAGCTCGACATCCTTGACGCCACCCAGAAGTTCGGTGAGCAGTGGGTTTCGGCGGTCAAGCAGAGCCAGAGCATTGCTGTGGACGTCGCTCGCGCCTTCGCCCAAGCGGTGCCGCCTACGCCCCTGCGTCTGTACGAGGCTCGCGCAGCGGTCGGCTTACCCGACGTCTCGGCGCTCACGGCCTACGGCTTCGACCTCGCAGCCGAGTTGCTCGCCGCGCAGAAGGATTTCGCGGTGACACTGGCGAACACGTTCGCTCCCGCCAAGACCGCGTGAGTCCATAATCAG
>DATKEW010000402.1:0-3018 GCA_035511785.1 Mycobacterium sp. | reverse complement strand
CTCCAGCCCCAAATGTCGGGCCAACTGCACCGCCGCCATTCCCACGCCACCGGCAGCAGCATGCACCAACACCCGCTGCCCCGGCTTGACGTCGGCCAGGTGAACAAACGCCATGTATGCGGTGGTGAAAACGACCGATATAGCGGCTGCTTCGGCGTATGACCAGTCAGGCATCGGAAGCAACAGCCGGACGTCGCCGGCGACCAGCGTGCCGCTGCCATCGGGGAAGAATCCGTATACCGAATCACCGACCGCGAATTCGGTGACTCCCGGGCCGACTTCGACCACCACGCCGGCGCCTTCACCGCCGAGCAGCGCGTGGTGGGTAAACATGCCCAGGGTGATCATAATGTCGCGGAAGTTCGCGGCGATGGCACGCAGGGCCACCCGCACCTGGCCCGGCTGCAACGGCGCATCAGCGTTCGGAACCGGTTCCAACCGCAGATTCTCGAACGTGCCCGCACTGCTCAGACCCAATCGCCAGGGCCCGTCATCCGGAGGCACCAACAGACCGTCGACCGCGCGGCTGCCGCGCACCCGCGCGGTGTACGCCTGTCCACCCCGCAGCAATACCTGCGGCTCGCCGACCGCCAGAGCCGCCGCAACCGCCCGATCACCAAGTAGCGCATCGGAATCGACCAGCACGATGCGGCCCGCGTGCTCGGTTTGCGCCGATCGCACCAGCCCCCACACCGCCGCCCCCGCCAAATCGGTGACGTCCTCCCCCGCCAAAGCCATTGCTCCCCGGGTGACCACCACCAGCACGCCTGAGTCATGCCCGGTCAGCCATGACTGCACCGCAGCCAACGCTGAATGCGTGCGCTCATAGGCGCCGGTCACCGGATCTTCTTCAGCGGCAACAGATTCGAACAGCTGGTAGGACGGAGCGGGGTCGCCACCGACCCCCGTGGTTGTCGGCGCCGGTGACCAGACCATCTCAAACAGCCGGTCCGGGCCCGCACCCGAAACCACGGTGCGCAACTGCTGCTCGCTCACCGGGCGGGCCACCATCGCGCCGACCGACAGCACCGGCAATCCCAACCCGTCGGCAAGCTCGATCGAGACTGCCGACGGACCCGCCGGCGCAATCCGCGCCCGTACCGCCGATGCGCCCGCGGCATGTAACGAGACGTCCCGCCAAGCGAACGGCAACACCACTTCGCCCGGCTGGCTTGCCGTTTGGTTGGAAATGACTTTGCTCACCACCAAGGCGTGCATCGCCGCGTCAAGTAGCGCCGGATGCACCCCGAACCCGCCGACGCCGCCGGCCGCGTCCGGCAGCCGCACCTCGGCGAACACCTCGTCGCCGCGGACCCACGTCGCGGTCAATCCCCGAAACGCCGGGCCGTAGCCGTATCCACGCGCGGCCAGCTGCTCGTAGCCGTCGGCCGTGTCCACCGCGAGCGCACCCGCCGGCGGCCACACCGACAGGTCTGCGCCGGGCTCGACCGACCGCGAGCTCAACGCCCCCTCCGCGTGGCACACCCACCCGGCACTGGCATCGGGGCGCGAAAACACCGACACACTGCGCTGACCCGATTCTTCGGGACCGACGACCACCTGCACGGCGACCGACCCCGAAGCCGGCAACATCAACGGCGCCTGCAGCGTCAATTCGTCGACTGCCGAACAGCCGACTTCGTCGCCGGCGCGGATCGCGAACTCCACAAATCCCGCACCCGGGAAGACCACCGCCCCGGATACAGCGTGGTCCGCCAGCCACCCCTGCATGCTGGGTGACAACCGGCCCGTCAGCACCACCCCGCCCGAGGACGGCAGCTCCACCACCGCGCCCAGCAGGGCATGCTCGCTGGTTCCCAGGCCCAGGCCCGCGGCATCGGCTGCGACACCCTCGCCCGATAGCCAAAAACGGCGCCGCTCAAAGGCATACGTCGGCAGCTCGACGAAGTCCGCCCCGCCCAACACGCCGCGCCAATCCACCGCCACACCCGCAACGAACGCCGAAGCCGCCGACGTCAGGAACCGCTCGAGCCCGCCATCATCACGGCCCAGGGTGGGAACGACTATGGCCTCGGTGTCACCGCCGACGCAGTCGTTGAAGGTGTCCTCGATCCCGGCGACCAAGGCCGGATGCGGACTGGATTCGATGAATGTGCGGTAACCCTGCTCGCACGCGCTGCGTACCGCCTGGTCGAACTGTACGGTCTGCCGGATGTTGCGATACCAGTACTCGGCATCCAAACCTGCTGTGTCCAAACGGCTTCCGGTCACCGTGGAGAAGAACACGGTACGCGAGGAACGCGGCTCGATGCCGGCCAGCACCTCGCCGAGCTCAGCGCGGATCGCCTCGACCTCGACCGAGTGCGACGCATAGTCAACGTCAATCCGGCGGGTGCGCAGATCCAGCTCGGCGCAAAAGTCGATGAGTTCCTCCAGCGCCGCCACTTCACCCGACACCACGACCGCCGACCGGCCGTTTACGGCGGCGATGCCGAGCCGATCAGCGTAGGGCGCCAACAATTCCCGTGCTCGCTCGGCGCCGCACGCGATGGACACCATGCCCCCGGGGCCGGCCAGTGCCGTCAGCAATTTGCTGCGCAGCGTGACCACCCGTGCCGCATCTTGCAGCGACAACGCACCTGCGACATAGGCCGCGGCGATTTCCCCTTGCGAATGGCCGACTACCGCATCCGGACTCACTCCGACCGACTTCCACAGTTCGGCCAGCGACACCATCACCGCAAACAGCACTGGCTGCACCACGTCGACGCGATCCATGCCCGGGGCGTCCGGCGCGCCACGCAGGACGTCGGTCAGCGACCAGTCGACGAATTCCGAGAAGGCGTCCGCGCATTCCTGAATCTGGTGCGCGAATGCCGGTGCGGTATCCAGTAATTCAATACCCATGCCCAGCCATTGGGAGCCTTGGCCGGGGAAGACGAACACCGTCTTGCCCGCCGGCGTCGCGGTGCCCCGAATGACCGAGCCGCCCAGGTCATCGTCAGCCAGCTCGCCCAGACCGGCCAGCAACCCGTCCCGATCACCACCAACAACGAC
>DATKEW010000401.1:0-20479 GCA_035511785.1 Mycobacterium sp. | reverse complement strand
TGGCGTAGTAACCGCTGTCCGTGCAAATACGCTTGGTTCCGATCGGGTGATCCAGCGGGATGAGATCGGTGGCAACGACGGGGTCGGTGACGATCTCCCGGATCCGCTCCTCGGCGAACTCCCGCGCGATGTCATTGGCTGCCAGGTCGATGTTCTGATCGGGGAAGGTCTTGCCGAAAAGGACGCCGCCCTGGCGCCAGCGCTGCCACAGGGCCGCCGCGCGTTCCTGCGGTTCGGTGTCGACAGCATTCTTGTGGTAGGTGCTGTGCGGCGTGCCCGCCGGCGCGTACGCCGAGATTTGGCGGCGCTCGGGATATTCCTCGCGGATCTGCTGCTGTTCCTCCAGCGACCATGGGCGGTTGGGCATGGGGATGCTGTAATTCGCCGATCGCTGGAATACCACCAGCTTCTCGGCTTGCGTGGCGATGATAGGAGCGACCTGAATCCCCGACGAACCCGTGCCGATCAGGCCGACGCGTTTGCCATGCAAATCGGGATCCTGGCGTGGCCATGCGGCAGTGAAGTACACATCCCCCGCGAAATCATCGATGCCGCAGATGTCGGGGCGGTTCACTGCCGACAGGCATCCCGTTGCGCACAAGAGGAACTGCGCGGCGTAGGTCTGACCGGCGCCGGTGCGCACCCGCCAGCGACCTCGATCGAAGGCGGCACCGACGACGTCTACACCGAATCGGTAGTGGCGGCGCAGATCAAAGCGGTCGGCAACGTGGCGCAGATAGGCCAGGATCTCGGGTTGGCCGGCGAACCGTTCGGTCCATGTCCAGTTCTGCTGAAGCGCCTCGTCGAATGAGTAAGAGTAGTCGACACTTTCAACGTCGCACCGGGCGCCGGGATAACGGTTCCAGTACCAGGTCCCCCCCACGTCGGGAGCCGCCTCGAGGGCGGTTACCGATAGGCCCGCCGATGCGCACCGGTGCACGGCGTACAGCCCGGCGAATCCTGCGCCGACGACGATGACATCGGTGGCCTCGGTCACTTCGACAGGCTCCCAACGTGATTCGGATCAAGCAGCCGGCGCAGGTCGCCGCATACCAGGTCACGCGCCGAGGCACCGGGGGCGAAGGACTGGATGGTCACGAAGCCGTGGAACAGTCCGGGAAAATCCCGGTGCACGACGGGGACCCCCGCGTTGCGTAACTGGCGTGCGTAGTCGCAGCCCTCGCCGTGCAGGGGATCCAGACCGGCGGTGACGATGACCGCGGGCGGCAGACCCGCATGAGACTCCGCGCGGGCCGGGGCCACCAGGTAGGGCGGGTCGAAAACCCGCTCACCGCCCAGGTATTGACGCCAGTACCACCCCATCGCGGCGCGGGTGTTGAAGTATCCGGTGCCGTAGCGGTGGTAGCTATCCGTCTCGAACGAGGGATCGAGCGCCGGGTACAGCAAGACCTGCACAGCGGGTTGGGCGACTCCTTGCTCGCGGCACAGAATGGCGGTGACCGCGGCGAGATTCCCACCGGCGCTGTCGCCGGCGACCGCGGTCCGCGTCGGGTCGATACCCAGATCGGCTGCGTGTTCTACCACCCAGCAGAACGCCGCGAACGCGTCGAGCGCGGCCGCGGGGGCGGGGTGTTCCGGAGCGAGGCGGTAGTCGACCGACACCACGACGGCTTCGCTGCCGCGAGCCAGGGCGCGGCAGAATCCATCGTGGGATTCGATGTCGCAGAACACGAATCCGCCGCCGTGGCTGAACACGATTCCCGGGCGGTCGCGTGACGCCTCGCCATGGGGGTAGTAGATCCGCACGGGGACGGCCCCGGCGGGACCCGGAACCGAACGGTCGATCGTGCGGCTCACGTCATCCAGATTGTCGACGGGAACGCGCCGTTGGGCCACCGCGGCGCGAGCCTGTGCGCCGGTCATTTCCTCGACGTGCGGGAATCCGGCGTTCAGTTGGTCCAGCATCGCCCGCACGCCGTCGTCCATGTGGAGCTCGGACCTCACCATCGGGCCGGTCATGCGGGCCGGTATTTCAGTAGGGTGATCCGGGCTTCGGGCACGTCGCAGAACACCGGCCTGACACGCATTCCGATCCGGATTTCACCCGGATCGGCGTCGACCAATTCGGTGCTGATCTTCGGCCCGGCATCCCACTGCACCACCGCGAGCAGCTGCGGCACAGCATCGGCCCACGGCGGGCCGGTGGGTCGGCGAGCGACCGTGAAGGTGTACAGCGTTCCGGCGCCGTCGATTTCGCGCCATTCCAGGTCGTCGGCCAGGGTCCCCGGGGCCAGCGTGCGCGGATAGAAGACGTAGCGCTGCTGTGACGGCGAGTACTGCACCATGATTCGGTGCTGTGCCAGGCCTTCCCAGAAGGGCCGCGAGACCGGCGTGGGCTCGGGAACAGGGCGCGGTTCTGCGGTCATCGCTTTAGTCTCCCCGCATCAGCAATGCGACCTGCTCGCTCATGATGCCGCCGTTGCCGGTGACGAACGCGGTGTGGCAGTCCGGCACCTGCGTGTGGCCGGCGCGGCCCATGATCTGACGGGCGCCGTCGACGACGTGGTGCATGCCGCCCGCCATGCCGGCCTGGCCGAAGGACAGTTGACCGCCCGCGGTGTTGAGCGGGAAGTCGCCGCGGAAGGTCAAATCGTGCTCGGTGATCCAGGACATGCCTTTCCCTTTGGCGCAGAAGCCGGCGTCTTCGAGGCTCATCAGCACGGTGATCGTGTAGCAGTCGTAGATCGATGCGACGTCCACGTCGGATCGGCTCAGCCCGGACATCGCGAACGCCCTGTCGGCGGCGCGCGCGACCGGCGTGCACAGTACGTCGTCGGCGTAAGTCGGCGTCTTGAAGGCGATGTGTTCACCGAAGCCCGTGATCCACACCGGGCGATGACGGCTACGGCGCGCGATGCCGGCGTTGGCGATCAAGACACCGACTCCCCCGTGCACGCGCATCACCGTTTCCAGCATGTGGATCGGGTCGGCGATCATCGGGCTCGCGAGAACGTCGTCGACGGTGATAGGGGTGCCGTGAAAAACGGCGCCCGGATGCGCGCACGCATTGGTGCGTTGGTCAACTGCGATCTTGGCAACGGCGGCCGGGTCGTAGCCGAACTCTGCCGCGTAGCGCTGAGCGATCTGAGCGTACGGCGCGTTCTGGCCCACGTTGCCGTACGGGATCTCGAACTCGGCCTGCGGTGACCCGTACGTATTCGACGACGCCCCATACCAATTCGGGACGGGCGGCGGACCCTTCTGAGACCGCGGCACCAACGCCGAGCCGGGTACCACCGCCAGCACCGCGTCGCACACGCCGAGCTCCACGGCAGCGGCCGCGCGCCACACCATTCCCGCGGACGTGGCCCCACCCAGATCGACTCGCTCACCGAAATCCAAAGCCAGGCCGAGATATTCGCAAAGAGTAGCCGGTGCGAACATTGCCGATTCGGCCACGCCGTGGGTGAGCAGGCCGTTGATACATCCGGGATCGACGCCGGCGTCCTCAATGACCAGCTTCGCCAACAGCGCGTACTGGTCGAGAGTGAACATCGCCGGCCGGGTCGGGCGCCGTTCGGCGGGCAACTCGGCGATGCCGATTATGGCCGCTTCGCCACGCAGCCCCATCACGACGGACTTCCGCGTCGGGGAAGCTCAACCGTGGCCGTTCCCGGCATCAGCACGGTGTCGTCGCGACGGCCGGCAATGTCGAGATCCACCAGTCCGGCGCGGTCGCCGGTGAGGCGCTTGCCGGTCACGGTTCCGCCAAAGGTGAGCTGTTGGCCCGGATAGGCGATCGCCCGGTTCTGCACCGCAAAGGACACCAAACGGCCCCGTCCACCGATCCAGTCACCGATTGCCCGGGCCAGCAGCGCCGCCTGAAGCGGCCCTTGCACCAACACGTCGTCGTAGCCTTCGACCGTGCGTGCCCACTCCTTGTCGTAGTGAATGCGGTGGCCGTTATAGGTGGCGGCGCTGTAAAAGAACAACTGCGTTTCATCGACGGTCACCGCCAGCGTGGGAATCTCCTCGCCCACGCCGACATCGTCGTAAAACATCTGCTGGCCGGTCATGGCGCTCCTAGGGTCGGGCGATCATCGAAGTCGACGCTTCGGCAACCAGATGGCGGTGCTGGTTGCGGTACACCGTGTGCCAGGTGACCAGGACGAATCTTCCAGAGCGGCCCTGCTTTTCAACGATTGACTCGATGGTGCGAACCATTTCGATTTCGTCACGGTGATACGCCGGCAGGTGAAAGGTGAAGCTCTCCCCGCCGGCCATCCGCTTGGGGGCACGGGGAAACGCGAGGCTGCCCGAGACCCCGCCTGAAGATCCATCGGGTCGCAGTGCATCGAGGCGCGTGACACCGAGCACGGCGTACTGCAGATAAAGCGGAGGGCAGATGATGTCGCGAAAGCCGTTGGCCCGGGCGTAATCCGCGTCGAAGTAGAGCGGGTTGTGGTCGCCGACCGCCGCCGCCCAGCGTTGCCAATCGCGCCGGTTCACCTCACCTGTCGCCGACGCGGCGATGGTGCCCACTCGCGATGCCGACTCGGCGTCGATCAGGCTGTCGTCGCTCACCCGCGCTCCCCCGTCGTCATGGTTTCCTCCAGCCACGATGCGGCCACGTCGGCTCCGCCACCGAGCGTCGAGCCGAGCCTTGCTCGTTCGCTCCACAAGTGCAGATCGGTCTCGGTCACGTAGCCGATCCCGCCGTGCAATTGGTGCGCGTCCAGGGTTATCAGCCTGGCGGCGGTTGCCGCGTGCATGCGCGCGATGGCGGTTTGCCTGATCGCTGTGTGGCCGCGGGCTATCCAAAAGACCGCCGAATGCGCGGCCAATCGCGCCGCGGACAAGGCGATGTGCATGTTGGCGACCAGATGTTGGGCCGCCTGAAAGGATGCGATCGGCCGCCCGAACTGGTGACGCAGTTTGGTGTATTCGACGGTGCGGTCCATTACGGCGTGCCCGATCCCGACCAAGTCGAGCGATCCCAGTGCCACCGCCGTATTGGCGACCCGGCGCAGCGCCGGCTCGGCAATGCCGCCGTGATCGGCGCCATCGAGCGTCGCATCGGCAGCGACAACCACATCGTCGAAGCGCACGGTGAACGCCCGGTGCCCGCCCGCCATGGCGAGCGGTTCCATGGTCACGCCGGTCGCGCACGCGTCGACGATGAAGACCAGTGTGCGTTCGCCTGCAGTGGCCGAAACCACGATCAGGTCGGCGATTTCAGCGTCGGCGACGTAGTCCGCAGTTCCGTTGAGCCGCCACTGTGTCGAGACCGAATCGGCCCGCAGCACGCCCGAGACGTCGGCGGCATCGCGGGGGCTCCATAGCGCTGTGGTGCCGCGCGCACTTCCGCTTGCCAGCGACGGTAGCCACGCGGCCTTGGCGTCGGGTAGACCAAGCTGGTCGATCGCCAGCGCGGCTTGAACGGTGCTGTGCACCGCCGTCGGACACAGTGCGCGACCGGCCTCGGTGTAGAAGACGGCAAGGTCATCGAGCGAACCGCCGGAGCCGCCGTACTCCTCGGCGATGGCGAGCCCGAAGACACCGGCGGCGGCCAGTGCCTTCCACAGGGTCGCGGTGCTTCGGTCGGCGCCGGGCTCCGCGAGCGCACGCACCAGGCTCACCGGGTTCTCCACCGACAGCAGTCCGCGCAACGTCGAGGCGAACTCGCGTCGTTCAGCGGTGGGTACTACTTTCATGCGTTCTCGTTACCGTCCATAGGAGGGCATTCCGTGGCCGCGCTGGGCGATGATGTCGCGCAGCACCTCGTTGGTACCTCCGCCGAAGCGCATCAACGGCGCGGCCCGATACAGCCGCTCGAACTTGCCTGCCAGGGGTGCGTTTTCGCTGCGATGGGCCAGCACGCCGTCCGGGCCGAGCAGATCCAACGCCAGATCGGCGATGCGCTGGCGCAATTCACTGGTGAACACCTTTTCGACGCTGACCTCCACAGTCGGTATGACGCCGCCGTCGAGGATGGACGCGGCCTCGTAACCCATCAGCGTGGCCGCCTCCACATCGGCTTCGGCCTGCGCCACGCGGCGGCGAAGGGCCGCATCGTGGGCGGGCACACTACCGTCGCGCCTCGGGCGCAGCGCAAGTTCACGCAAGTCATCCAAGGCGCGACGTAGGTCGCCCGCGTTGGTCAGCGCACCACGTTCCAGATCCAGCGCGCCGGTGATGTACGTCCAGCCGCGGTTGACCTCGCCCACCAAATTGCCGACCGGCACCCGTACGTCGTGAAAGTGCACCTCATTGGTGCGATAGCCCGACCACGCGTACAGCGGGCGGATGTCCACACCGGGGCTGTCGATCGCGACGATGATCACCGAGATCCCGCGGTGACGAGCGCTATCGGGATCGGTGCGGACACAGAGCCACTCGTGGGTGGCGCGCTGCACCCCGCTGTTCCAGATCTTCGTGCCGTTGATCACCCATTCCTGGCCGTCGCGCGTCGCACGGGTACGCAGGCTGGCCAGGTCGGTTCCGGCTTCAGGCTCGGAATACCCGACGGCGCAGATCATTTCACCCTTGGCGATCAGAGGTAGCCACTCAGTCCTGTTCTGCTCGGTGCCATGCCGCATGATCATCGGCGCCACCGAGGTGACCGTCAGGTCGGGTCCCGGCACGCCCCAATATTCGAACTCGCTCATCAGCAGGTGCTGATAAACGGCGCCCAGCCCGAGACCGCCGTACTCTCGCGGCCAGTTCAGCCCGAACCAGCCCTTCGCCCCGATCTTGCGACGAAACCGTGCCACCTCGCCATCGGGAAACTCCAGATCGTGCTGGGCAAGTTCCGCCCGCAACTCCGCGGTGACGTTGTCACGCAGGAATTCGCGAACCTCGGTCAGCCATGCGCGTTGCCCGACGTCGAGTTCGAAATCCATTCCGGCCCCTTTGCCGCTGATGTGTAACCGCGTGTCCTCACAGTGTGCTCAGCGGCGGTGGTCAACTCCAGCGGTCCCCGGAGCGGGCGCGGGCGGCCAAGCGCTCCTGACCAGCTCGAGCAGTCGGATCACGGCGGGGTCCACCCGCGGACGATGCACCGCGACGATGCTACTGATGAGGCCGGCGGGATGGTCGGAAATGTCCAGGTACACCAGCTCGGGGTGGCGCATCACCGCGATCTGCTCGGGAACGATGCCGAGGGCGAGTCCGGCGATGGGGTAGGTCATCATGGCCGATAGCTCGTCGGTGTGAGCCATAATGCGGGGAGTGGTGCCGGCTTCGCGAAATGCGAACCGGATCTGGGCGGACAACCCGGGAAGCGACTGCTCTGAGGGAAGTACGAGCGGCTCATCGTGCAAGTCGGCCAGCGCGAGCACCGGCTTCCGGGCCAGCCGGTGCCGTTTCGGCAAGACAACGATCGACTTTTCCCAACCGACTTCACTGACGAACAATCCGTCGGCGGCTTCGACAGGCCCGCGGCCGAACGCGATATCGAGTTGGCCGGACCGCACGGCGTCAAACATGTGCAATGTGCGCGTCTGGACCAGGCGCAGCGTCAGCTCCGGCAGTGCGGCGGCACTGGCGCGCAGCAAGTCGGGCGCGAAGCGGTATGCCAGGCTGACCGCAAAACCGATGTCGACGACACCGTGTTTCCCGGCCGCGACGCGCTGGGTGCGGCGGATGGCGGCGTCGTGCGCGACGCTCAGGCGCTCGGCATCCTCACGAAACGACCGCCCGGCTGCGGTCAGCTCGACCCCTCGCGCGGTGCGGTCGAACAACTTGACCCCCATGGCGCGTTCGAGTCGCTGGATCGCCTGTGTCAGCGGAGGCTGGGTCATGGAGAGCCGCTGCGCCGCGCGACCGATGTTGCGCTCGTCAGCCACGGCAAGGAACTGCTCGAGCAGCCGCTGGGTCAACTCCATACGCAACATCATATGAATATCTCCACCAAAATGTATTGGACGATATCTCGCTCGGCTCGTTGACTGGAAGCAATGGAAAACACCCCCCTCCGACCCAGGGAAGGAACACAGCGTGAGCGACACATCGGATTTCGGCACATTCGGCCGGTTTGTCGAAACCCCAGTCGACGACATGCCGCCGCAGATGAAGGAGGCTTACGACTTCACCCGTGAACTACGGGGATTGGTGCCCGGTCCGCACAAGATCTGGCTCACCAACCCGGCGCTGGCCAAGACCATCGTGCCGACCGGCGCGTACTTTCAGCGGGAGTCCACGTTGACGAAGGCCGAAATCGAGATCGCAACCAACATCGTCAACGGACGATGGCGCTCCCCCTACGCCAACTACGAACACGAGATCATGGGCGAGCGTGACGGGCACCTGGACCCGAGGCGCGTTGAAGCGCTGATCGCCGGGCTGCCAACATCATTCGACGACCCCCGCCAACAGGCGGTCTACGAACTCGCATCGGCATTGGTCGCCCCGCGCATCGTGCCGCTCGGCCTGTACCGGCGTGCCAAGGAATTGCTGGGAGATGCCGGCATCGTGGACGTCGCGGTGCTGCTGGGCTGGTTCACCATGGTGTGCATGACGCTGGGCGCCTTCGACGTGCCGGCCAATGCCACGGGGTTGGACCAGTGAGCGCCGACGAGCAGGGGTTGGGCGGTCGGCTGTCCGTCCTCGAACCCGACACGCTGACCGCCGTCCAGCGTGGGCTCTTCGACCGGATCACCGCCACCGCCGTGCCGTGGGCGCATCGAAGCGGGTTTGTCGCCAACACCGCTGACGGAAACCTCATCGGACCGTTCAATCCGAGCCTGCTCAGCCCGGATATCGCCGCCGAGTTCTTGAAACTGCAAGCGGCGGAGGAGCAGTACACATCACTCGACGAGCGAGTACGCCAGGTCGTGATCCTGACCGTCGGCGCGGTGTGGCAGGCCCCCTATGAGCTTTACGCTCACTCCGCGCTCGCTCGCCATGTCCGCCTGTCCGATTCAGTCGTTGCCGAGCTGGTCGCCGGCGGCCTGCCCAATGCCCTGACCGATGTCGAGAAGACGGCCCATCGGCTCGCCAAGGCACTCTCCACCACCCATCACGTCGACGACGACCTCTACCATCAAGCCGAGCAAACATTCGGCGCTGCAGGTGTTTTCGAGATCGCAGCCCTCACGGGTATCTATCACACGGTGTGCGGCATTCTCAACGTCTTTGACATCCCCGCACCCTGACCCAAGGATCACCATGGCCATCGCCCCGCTACCCACCGTCACGCTGAATCCGGTCGCGTTCTTCCCGAAAAAGTACTTCCTGGAAAACCTCGCCGTGCGCGCCGACGAGTCCATCCTCATCACCGCAGTCCTGCAAAAAGAACTGTGGTGGGTGCCGCGCGCACAGCCCGGCGCAGTGGTCGAACCGGTCCTCGTGCACACCTTCGCGCACCCCGTCACCGGTATCGCCGAGGTCGCCCCCGACGTCTTCCTCATCAGTCTGACCGAGGCCTACACAACCCATGAATCACATTTGGTGCGAGTCGATTTCAACGGATGGGAACCGGGGTCGCCCGTGTCGCCGGATGTCATCTACACCTTCGACGAGCGCGTTCGTGGCCTCAACGGCAGTTGCCTGCTCGGACCGAACGTGTTGGCGATCGCAGACTGCTTCGCTGGACTCATCTGGCGCATCGACCTCGGCGCCGACGCCCGCAGCGCGACGGCCCGCGTGTGGCTTTCCGACGACACGATGGCCGATGACCCCGACAGCGGCGTGCCGCCCCCACCGCAGCCCGGTGTCAACGGGGTGCGCTACGGCACGCAGGCGGGCTACCTGTACTACACCTCAACAGCGCAGAAAGTGTTCATGCGCGTACCTGTCGATTCGCCTACGCTCGACCCGGCCGGGCCGGCGCAATTCGTCGCCGCCATCGACAACGCCGACGACTTCTGCCTCGACGAAGAGGCCGGATTCGCCTATGTGACAAGGCATCGCGTCAACACCATCGACCGTGTACCGCTGGCGCCCCGGCATGGCAGCGAAGTCCGCCACATCGCCGGCGATCCGTTCGACGAAACCCTGGTCGGGCCGTCCAGCGCCGCGTGGGGGCGCGGGAGCAGAGACCACGGCCACGTCGCCTACGTCACCACCGACGGCGGCACCACCGCTCCCCCAGACGGCATCGTCCGCCCTGCCGCGCTGTTGCGCGTTCAGTTGGACTACCCCACCGAGTCATGAACCGGCGCAGCGAGATCGTCACCACGCGTGCGGCATCCATCGAGACCTACGTCGACGGATCCGGCCCGGCCGTGGTCGTGATCCCGTCCTACGGCCGCGACGGTGGCGAAGACTTCGATCCTCTCAGTGCGGCGCTCGTCGATGCCGGCTAGGT
Source organism: Mycobacterium sp. (assembly GCA_035511785.1). Classification (GTDB taxonomy): domain Bacteria; phylum Actinomycetota; class Actinomycetes; order Mycobacteriales; family Mycobacteriaceae; genus Mycobacterium. The sequence continues at coordinate 10,209 of DATKEW010000401.1, read as the reverse complement.
GCTGCGTCCCCAGCCTCGCGGCATCGCGCGCTCGCCGGTCCGATGACAGGGGTCGGCTTCGACGACATGGCGCACGACATCGCCGCGGTGATCCTGGCTGCGGCATCCGGGAAAACCGTCGCCCCTGAGGTCAACACGGCTCCGATGCGCGCCGGTGACCTGTCGCTGCCCGACGACGAGAGGCTCGCCGCCCTACGCCTCGCGTTCTTTGCGCCGGGCCAAGACGCCTCGATCTGGCTCGCCGGTTGGTATCCCGACACTCTCGCCATGCAGGTGGACTGCGTCCAGCACGCCGATGTGGCCCGCTACCGCGGCGCGGACAGCGCGCCGGTGTTCGAAATCATCGCCGCCCTCGATCCGTTCCATCGGCGCGACGAGTGGGCCGACCCGCGCACAAGTTACGGCGAGCGCATCACATCCACGGTGATCGCCGACGCGAGCCACGCCCTGTTCCCTGAACAACCCGACGCTGTCTCCGCGGCGATCGTCGGTTACCTACGCAAGTAAACGTCAATAAATCCCCTGGGGCACTTGCGATTTCGGGCGATTCAGCGTCCGCATCGGGTGCACAACGGCTCATCCGATGCGCCATCTCTTCCGGCGCGGCATTTGGTACAGCGGGCAATTGGGGTGCCCCAACTGTAAAAACGCTGTCAAACTCCCGTTAAAACACATCGGAGCCATCGCGCATATGGGGCGGGACTGCGAAAATTTTGAAATCGGCTGATCGAGGGGTCAGGCGATTCGCTCAGTCCCGGCTCACAGGGAGAAATCATGCCCACCATCGAGACTCGCCTCCGCCAGGAGCTGCGCAACTGCGCCGTCGAGTTACGGCAGCTGGCATACACCATGCCCCAGGGGATAGGCGAGCATGATCTCCTGCGACTGTCGGACCGGATGCACGCTGCCGCCGAAAAGGTGGTCCGCAAGGGGGCCTAGCCGGGGCGGCCGGTGACGCCGAACGCGAGTGATCAGCCCCCCTTGAGGCGAATCTTCCAGCGCACAAACCCGAGATAGAAAATGCTGATCGCCACCAGCATGGCCATGTCGAACCACCAGGTGCCGGCATTGTGATGCCAGTGTGAATCCTTCGGGACCTGCGGACCGGGCTCCAGGTGGATCAGGTTGACGGTGGAAGCTGACGCCGCGAAGCCCCACCTCGCCGGTGTCGCCCAGGACATCTGGTCGAGCCCGATGCGGGCGGTCACGGGAATCATGCCGCCCGAGAACACCAGCTGCGACATGACCGCCACGACGAGCAGGGGCATGATCTGGTCATTGGACTTGGCGACGGCCGAGAGCGCCAACCCGAGCATCGCCGAGGCGACGGTGGTCGCCGCGACGTCGACGAACAGCTCCAGGCCGGGCTTGCCCAAGGCCGCGGCGCCCTGCGTCGGGCCGCCCTTGCCGAGCAGCGTGATGATGGTGACGATCCCGGACTGAACGACCGCGAACACGGTGTACACGCAGACCTTCGCCAACAGGTACGCCGAGGTGGACAGGCCGACAGCCTGCTCGCGCAGGAAGATGGCGCGCTCACCGATGAGATCTCGGATGGTGAGTGCCGTCCCCATGAAGACCGCGCCGACGTTGAGCAGCACCAGGATCTGCCCGGGCTCGGTAGGGGCGTCTCCCATCGGGTTGGGGACGCCGAACCCGACGTCGCCGGGCACCGACATCGACAGCGAACCCATGATGAACGGCAACAGCGCAAGGAAGGCGAAGTAGCCGCGGTCGGAGACGATCAACCGCATCTGTCGCCTGGCGATCGTGGAGAACTGCCGGAGGAGGCTGGTTTGCGGCGGATCGCCCAACTCGGCGGGCTTCTCCGCCGGCGGTGGCGGCGGGGGCGGACCCGTCTGCGCCAAGTACCGGGCTTTGGCCGCTTCCGGGTCGCCCGCGACCGTGCTGAAGATGTCGGCCCAGTTCGTCGTCCCCATGGCCGGGCCGATTTGGCTGGGCGGCCCGCAGAACGCGGTCTTACCCCCGGGGGCCAGCAGCAAAACCTGATCGCAGACGTCGAGGTAGGTCAGCGAGTGGGTGACCACGAGCACCACCCGACCGGCGTCGGCCAGCTGCCGCAGCATGGTCATCACCTGCCGGTCCAGCGCGGGGTCCAAACCAGAAGTCGGCTCGTCGAGGATCAGCAGCGACGGCCCGGTCAGCAATTCCAGCGCCACCGACGCGCGCTTGCGCTGCCCGCCGGACAACTTGTCCACCCGGGTGTGCAGGTGCTGGCTCATCTCGAGTTCCTCGAGCACTCGGGCCACCACCTGGGCGCGGTCATCCTTGCTGGTGTCCGGTGGCAGCCGCAGTTCCGCGGCGTACATCAGCGCCTGTTGCACGGTCAGCTGACCGTGCACGACGTCATCCTGTGGGACCATGCCGATCCGGCTGCGCAGCGAGGCGTATTCGGCGTGAACGTTGTGGCCCTCGAAAGCCACCGTGCCGGTGGTCGGGCTGGTGTACCCGGCCACCAACCTGGCGAGCGTCGACTTTCCCGCACCCGACGGACCGATGACGGCCGTGAGCGTTCCGGGAATCGCTCCCAGCGAGATGTCGTCCAACAGCGTCTTGTTGTTCTCGATCGTCCAGGTCACCCCGCGCACATCGAGGCCGCCCGTGCGTGTCGCGGTCGCGAACTCATCGCGGCGTGCCAGCGTGCCGCCCGCGAAGACGAGGTCGATGTTGCCGATGGTGACGACGTCACCGTCGTGCAGCACCGCCAGGTCGACCCGGGATCCATTGACGAAGGTGCCGTTGATGCTGCGGTTGTCATGGATTGCGGTGCCCTGTGGCGTCGGAATCAGCGTGGCGTGGTGGCGCGATGCCAGCACCTCGGGAATGACGATGTCGTTGTCGTTGGCCCGGCCGATCTTGATCGCGCCCGGCATCGACTCCACTGCTGATTTACCCGGCCGCAGGATCTTCATCATCGACGTCGCGATGTTCGACGAATCACCGCCCACGCGCCCGGTTTCGAGGGCCGCGGGCTCCGCCACGGAGGCCGGGGGCACTTTCGTGGGCGGTGGCCGGTAGATCTGCGGCGCCGATTGCAGTCCGCTGGGCGGGGCCGCCGATTGCGCGCCGGTCGGGTAACGCGGCTGTGGCCCCGACGGATAGCTCGGCAGCGGATCCGACGGTTGAACCGGTTGCGGTCCGCTCGGGGGATGCGACGGCTGCGGTCGCAACGGGGCCGCCGGCGGGTGTTGAGGCTGGCCCCACCGGGATGCGCCGGCCCCCGGGGGCGGGCCCTGGGACGGGGGTGGGCCGCTTGGTGCACCGAGCGGGTTGAAGATTGGCATTGACGTCGACAGAGGCGGACGTCCGGCCGAACCCTGGTGACGACCGACCTCGAAGGTTACCGCCGGACCGTCCGGATTTCCGATGTTGACCCGTAGGCCGTCCTGGATGTCGACGGTCGGCACCCGCCGGTTGTTGACGTAGAGACCGTTGAGGCTGCCGTTGTCGACGGCGATCCATCGGCCCTGGTCGAATCGCAGCAGCAGGTGCGTGCGGGAGATCAGGGGGTGAGCGACGCGGACGTCCGCGCGCAGGTCACGCCCGATCACTACATCGTTGCCTGCCGCGAAGGTGCGCTCGGCTCCGTCATACCGCACGGTCAGCACAGGCGGGGCTGGTCGACTCATCAGGCCAACTGTATCGGCATGAGTGCCGATTGCCGGGCAAGTGGTCGTCACCGTTCGCCGCTCGGCGTGCTGCACCGCCCCGCTGACGCATCGCCAAGTTCGACCGTTTCGTCGGCGTTTTCAATGGCAGAGCCGCGGGTAACCCGCCGTCTATGCACGACACCGACAGTGCCTTTCCCGACGATGTACCCGTCGCCGATGCCGTTGAGCAACGGCGTCCGACCTCCGACTCTCCGGCGGACGAGGACAACGCCACATCCTGGCAGGACGAGAGTGACGTGCCCCTGGAGGCGGCTGCCGCCGACTGGCAGGAGCAGCGCGAGACGGTCCTGATCGACCCGGAACTCGAGGAACCCGAGGAATACGAATGACGGAAACAGCCGGGATGTTCCCCGAATAATTATGCGGCGCAAGGGCTTTCGCGCCGCTGTCACACCGGCACTAGCCGGCGGCAGCGGTGAGGGGCGCAGGCCAGGCGATACCGGGCCCGCTGGTGACATCTTTGACGAAATCCCCGATGTATCTGATGGCCCGCCTCCCTTCGGGCAAGATGTCGGCCGCCAGCGGGAAGTCGTGAATCTGGCCGTCCCAAAGATGCAGATCACAGCGGATTCCAGTGGCTTCCAGCCGTTTCGCCATGAGCTCGGCGTCCGGAAGTAACAATTCGTCGGAACTTGCGTGAATCGTGACGGGAGGCAACGAGGACAGATCAGAATCCACCGGTGAGACGACGCGGGCTGAAGAGCTCCCCCGGCCCGCGGGGAGGTGCACCTCGCCGAGATATCGAGCGAACATCGACAATGCCCCACGCGTGAACATCGAGCACTTGCCTGCGTTCCGATGCTTGAGTTTGCGGGCCGGATCCGGGTCTGTGAAAGGCGAAACGGTGGCAATCCCGGCCGGCTTCGCAAGGTGAGTCCGGATGGCAGCGAGCGTGGTCATGAACGCGAGATACCCGCCGGCCGAGTCGCCGGCGACGACAATTCGGTCATCGTCGTAGCCGCGCTGCTGCAACCAGCGCAGTCCGCTTATGCCGTCTGCGATCGCATCGGCTATTTGATGCGACGGCAGCTTTCGGTACCCGACGGTGAGCACACCGGCATCCGCCGCCTTGGACAAGCGGCACACCACCGAACGATGGGTGTTCAGGCTGCAGGTGAGGAATGCGCCGCCGTGCAGGTAAAGGATCGCCCGCGCCGAAGACGCCCCTCGCGCGCGAACCCATTCGGCGGTGCAGTGTTCGAGCCGTATCGGTTCGATCTTCGCCGAGGAGCGAAAGCGGGGCAGCAAACCGGCCATACTGTCCACGTATTCCAATGGCCGGTGCAGATTCGGCTGCATTGCCCGCGCGCGCACCGCGTTTTCACGATCAACCGGCTGGCCAGCGACACCGCCACCGATTGCGCACTGTGGCGGTGGTGAATACGCCGCGTACCCGCCTCGACGGGCAATGAACGATGTGGATCCTCCGGATCCTTTGTGGTGACCATTTACGACAGCTCCTAAATGGCAACCGGGTACCCTTCCGGCGCGGCACAAAACGGCAAGCAAAGCCGTTGGCAAAGTCGCGTTTCTCACCGTTTACCTACAGGAAAGATGGGTATTCGGCGCTTAACTATGTGCCCGGGTTTGCCGTTGCCCATCGCAATGAGTGTTCGGGCAAATTGGGTGAGCCCCGCCACCTCCGAGACGCCCAACCATGGCCCAATATATGGGCATGGAGGCAATTCACGGTAAGCTGCTGGCCGACCGGGTGGCGGTGGTTACCGGCGGCGGCGGCGGCGGGATCGGTGCGGCAACCGCGCAGCTGTTTGCGCAGCACGGCGCCCACGTGGTGATCGTCGATAACGACACCGAGCCCGCCCAGGGCACCGCCGACGAGATCACGACGTCGGGTGGGTCGGCTCTGGCGGTCATCGCCGACGTCCGCGACGCCAATCAGGTCGCCGGCCTGGCGCGAACGGTGCTGGATCACTATGGCCGGGTGAACGTGCTGGTGAACAATGTGGGCCACTGGCTCCGTCATTCTGGCAACTTCGTCGACACCGATCCGCAACTGTGGGATGAGCTCTACCGGATCAACCTGCACCACGTCTTCCTCGTCACTCACGCATTTCTGCCGGCGATGATCAGCCAACGCGCGGGCGCGATCGTCAACGTTTCGTCCGTCGAGGGTTTGCGCGGCTACCCGGAGGATCCGGTCTATGCCGCCTTCAAAGCGACCGTCATCCACTTCACCCGTAGCCTCGCGGTCCAGGTGGGCCGCGACGGTGTGCGGGTCAACGCGATCGGCCCCGACGTGACCGAGTCGCTCCAGGTGCCCTATTCGCATTGGCTTTCCGCCGAGGATCGGGCGCAGTGGCCGCTATGGGTTCCGGTCGGCCGGATGGGCCTGCCCGAGGACCAGGCCCGCGTGATCCTCTTCCTGGCCTCGGACCTGTCGGCCTTCGTCACCGGCCACACCATTCCCACCGATGGCGGCACCGGCGCAGCGGGCGGATGGTTCCGCTCGTCGCGCCGCGCCGGCCGGGAGTGGACGAATCGGCCCATCGCGCCTTGATCAACCACGCTGAATAACCGGAGGGAACTTCTTCACGGCGTCGGGGCAGCCGCGTCTCGGGACGGAGATTACGAGACGAATCAGTCTCTCGCACAGCGGCGTTCGCTGACGGATGAAGGGCTCGTCGAAATCGAGTTCGACAATCAGCTGATTGTCACCGGGATGCCGTTGAGGACACCATTGCCGGACGGCTCGTCGATAAACGTCGGCGGGGAGAGGGCGTTGGTGTTGGCGCCCGGGGAGCTGTTGGCCACCGACATGCGGGTGCCGGGCTTGCCATGTCCCCAGCCGTGCGGCATCGAGACCACGCCGGGTTTGATCGCGTCGGTGACCTCGACGGGCACCTTGATCTCACCGGCCTCCGACTTCACCGTGACGATGTCATCGTCGGTGACGCCGAAGCGGGCGGCATCGCCGGGGTGCATCAGCAGCGTGCACCGGTCCTTCCCCTTCATCAGCGCGGGCACGTTGTGCAGCCAGGTGTTGTTCGACCGCAGGTGTCTGCGGCTCACCAGGACCAGCGGCTCGGCGGGCCGCTCCAGGCGCGCGGCCAACCGCGGCAGGTCGTCGAGCAGGTACTGCGGGCAGAGCCGGATCTTCTTGTCGGCGGTACCCAGGACGTCGGGCAGCTGCGGCACCATCGGACCGAAGTCGATCCCGTTGGGATTGGCCTTGAGCATGTCCAACGTGAGCCCGCCCGGGTTCCCGCCGTACCGGTCCCCGAAGGGTCCGGTTCGCAACGTGAGGTCGAGCATCCGCTCCGGGCCGCCGTGGTCATAGAGCTTGCGGATCTCGGCGCCGTCGAAGCCCCGGGTGAAGGCCAGGTAATCGAAGTAGCCATCGTCGATCGCGGCAACGTCGACGTCCTCGGCCGGTGTGCCGGTGCATAGGCCGGTCAGCCGGATCAGGATCTCCCATTCGTGCGGGCGATCGCCCGGGTCGAACACCGGAGCCGAGTAATTCGCGATGCTGTGGATTGCGAATTGCAGTATCAGGTCGTCGTGGTGAGGCTGCTCGAGCGGGGACAGCCCGGGCAGGATCACATCGGCATGACGTGTTGTCTCGTTGAGCCAAAGGTCAACGGAGATCATCGCTTCCAGCATCGGCAGGACTTCGTCGAGCTTGTCACCGCCGGGTGTGGACAACACCGGGTTGCCCGCGATCGTGATCAGTGCCTTGAGCTGCCCGTCGCCGGGTGTGGCGATCTCTTCGGCCATGCACGACACCGGCGCCTGGCCGAGGACCTCCTTCGCGCCGCGCACCCGGGTGTGCCAGCGGCCGAATTCGGGTGCACCGCCTTCCAATCCGGGGAGTGACTGCGTGGTGATCGACCAGGCCGCCGGCCTGGGGAACATCGCGCCGCCGGGGGTGTCGAAATGGCCGGTCAAAATGTTGATGACGTCGACCAGCCAGCTGGCCAGGCTACCGAACTCCTGGTTGCACAGGCCGATTCGGCCGTACACCACCGATTTCTCGGTGCCGGCAAGCTCGCGCGCCAGCCGTCGGATGCGGTCTTCGTCGATACCGGTGACGGCGGCCACCCGGCTCGGCGACCAGTCCGCGGCTACCCGGCGCATCGTGTCGACACCATCGACATGCCGTCCTGGATTCACTAGGTTCTCGTCGAACAGCGTGTGCGCGACGGCCAGCAACAGCGCGGCGTCGGTGCCCGGAACGATCGGAAGCCACTCGTCGGCGCGGGCGGCGGTCAGGGTGCGCACCGGGTCGACCACGATGACCTTGCCGCGTTGGGAGATCCCCTCGATTAGGCCCATTACGTCGGGGGCGGCCAGGAGCGAACCCTGCGACGCGGCGGGATTGGCGCCCATGATGACCAGCAGGTCGGTGCGCTCGATGTCGGGCACCGGAAAGGTCCACCAGCCGCCGTACATCAGGTGCGACGACAGGTTCTTCGGCCACTGGTCGACCGTCCCCGGCGAATAGGTGACCGGCATCCCCGACATGCCCAGCAGCACACCCGCATAGCGCGCCAGCGAAAACGAGTGCGCCAGCGGGTTACCCGTGTAGGCGGTGACCGCGCCGATCCCATACTTGCGGATCACCGGCGTTAGCAACTGGGTGCAGCGGCGAAACGCCCTGTCCCAACTGGCTTCCTGCCAGCGTCCGTCGACCTTGATCAGCGGGCGGCGGATGCGGTCCGGGTCGTCGTGCAACGCGCCCAACGAAACGCCCTTCGGGCAGAGGTGTCCGCGGCTCCAGACGTCGTCGCGGTTGCCGCGGATGCCGGTGACTTTCCCGTTTCTGGGCCCGCCTTCGACGTGAATCTCCAAGCCGCACATGGCTTCACACAGTGGACAGGTACGCACATGCCTGCCGTCATCGCGGGTCGTCACCCACCCACTGTATTCCGCTACTGCCAGTAGCGGAAGTGGCAAAGGTGGAGATCAGGATGCCCAGGGCCCGATGCCGCCGACCTTGTCGATGCGGATCCGCGTGAGGACTCCCGGAGGTGCGCCGTCCGGCGGGAACTTCGTGTTCGGGTCGCCGAGAATCGGGTTGAGCTCCTTCAAGAGCTCGGGGGCGCCGCCCTCGACGATCCGCGCGGTCCCCTTGATGGAGAGGTACGGCCGCAACCGCAGCCCGGCCTTGTCCAGCGCCACAATCGTGACCGCGACGCGGGGGTCGTTGCGGACGTTGCGCACCTTCTTGTGTTCGGCCAGGTGCGCGGTGACGAGTTCATCCCCGTCCGGTGTCGACTGCAGTGCGATCCAGACCACGCTCACCTGGGGGCTGCCGTCGGGATTGATGGTGACGAGGGTCGCGTCGACACCCTTGCCGATGAGATCACGTGCGGCTTCGTTGAGTTCCATGCGTTGTTCTACCGTCGCGCGTCGCGATTCATTCCCGCAGGCGGGCTTCGAGTTCAAGCCGCCACCCTGTTAACCCCCTGATGGTCGGCCCGCAGACACATTTGAATCTGGCCTGTTCGCTGTACACAGGCGAGGCCCGGTCCTAGCGTCGAGTACAACCTGCACAAAGGCGGCCCCCGTTGAACCGCGGCGCTGCAACGCCGAGCGGAGGCCGCCCGAACCAATCACTTACCCGTGGAAGGAACTGGCTCGATGAGCACCATACCGGGTGGCCGTGGTCGGGACCGCCTCGAGAGCACCCGCCGCGGGAACCGAGACCTATACACCCGGCCATGACCGACCGTCGGCAACCGATGGACATCGAATACCTCCGCCGTGAACTACTCGACCGGGTGGATGCGGAACCTTTCGATGACTGGTCCCCCGCCCTCTTGCGGGCCTTGATCGCCGTGTTCGACCTGAACGGAATCACGCCCGCGGCCAGATATGGCTTCCGGCCCTACGTCGTCAGGTAAACGCGGCGCTCCGAAGCGCACGACTAAAGTCGCGACGATGGAGATGTGGGAACTGGTCGCCCGTGAGCAGATCCGCGACACCCTCGCGCGGTACAACTGGTCGGGTGACGCTGGCCGGCTCGACGGGCTTGCCGAAACCTTCTGCGCAGATGGCGTTCTCGAGATCCGCGGCGTCGAACCACTGCGCGGCCGATCGCAGATCGCGAGGTTCCTCGTCGGTGTTACCGGAAACATCGCAAGCAACGTTGACGTCAAGCCGGTCGTGCGGCACAACGTCGCCAACGTGCTGTTCACCGCCGTGACCCCCGGTGAGGCCCACGTCTCGTCTTACTTCACCGTCGTCACCCACATCGGGCTCGACCATTTCGGACGTTATCGCGACACCTTGGTGCCCGACGGCGGCACCTGGCTGATCAAGCATCGCAAGGTGTCGACCGACTGGGCGGCCGCCAACTCGGTCATGGCTCGGTAGGGCGGTTGATCATCCATCCAAGCTGGAACACAACCGCTTTCGATGGGCTGGCCGGCCGCAGATCACCCAGCGTCTAGGTTGGGCGGCGCAACGCCAGTGGTCATGATGTTGAGCCGGCACCCTTCCGGACCGGCGCGCCAGGCGTGGTCGACGCCCGTGACCACCGCGCTGTCGCCGACCG
>DATKEW010000400.1:0-2909 GCA_035511785.1 Mycobacterium sp. | reverse complement strand
TGTCACAGCAGCTGCGGCCCGCCGATTTCCGTGCGTTGCTGCACATCTTGATGGCCGAGACCGCGGGGAAGCCGATGACGTCGGGCGGCCTCACCGAGCGGATGGGTCTGTCCGGTGCCGGGATCACCTACCTGGTGGACCGGCTGATCGAGTCCGGTCACATCCGCCGTGACTCGCACCCCGACGATCGGCGGAAAGTCATCCTCCGTTACTCCGAACCCGGCCTCGGCACCGCCCGGTCGTTCTTCAATCCGCTGGGCGCGCATACCCGCGCCGCAATGAGTGACCTGCCGGACGCCGACTTGGCGGCAGCGCACCGCGTCTTTTCCGCGCTCATCGCCGCCATGCGGCGCTTCCAAACCGAACTAGGCGCTACCCAGACCTGATCCGCGCGCGGTAGTGCTGCGCATTCACGCAGTGCGTCCGAGCAGATGACGCAAGGCCCGATCGAGGTCGGGCTGGCGAAACCGGTGCCCGGAATGGCTGAGCCGGCCGGGGATCACCCGTTGACTGGCGCACGCGAGTTCGCGCGCGCCTTGCTCGCCGAGCAGCAGCCGGGGCCCCAGCGATGGCACCGGCAGCACCGCGGGACGGTGCAACACGTGGGCGAGGACATCGGTGTACTCGGTGTTGCGAACCGGTTGCGGGGCAACCGCGTTCACCGGTCCAGACAGCGTGTTATCCCACAGCGCGCGGTGATACACGTCGACCAGATCGTCAATCCCTATCCAGGACAGCCATTGTCGGCCGTCGCCGAGCCGGCCTCCCAGCCCGGCGCTGAACAGGGGACGCATCAGCTTCAACGTCCCGCCGCGAGGGGATTGCACGATGCCGGTGCGCACCCGCACCACCCGCACCCCGGTCCGCTCCGCCGGCGCGGTCGCGTCCTCCCACTCGGCGACGACATCGGCCAGGAACCCATTGCCGCGTTCGCTGTCCTCGGCCAGCGTCTCGTCGCCGCGGTCGTATCCGTAATATCCGATCGCTGAGGCAGAGATCAACACGGCCGGCCGTCCGCCGTTGCGTGCCAGCAGTTCGGCCAGCCTGCGAGTTGGACCAATTCTGCTGTCTCGGATCGCGTTTCGGTGACCCTCGGTGAAGCGACCGGCGATCGACGCGCCGGCCAAGTGAACAACCGCGTCCACTCCCGCGAACAGCCCGGGGTCGGGATCGTCCGGGTTCCACTGTCGCTCGTCGGCGCCCTGAGCGGTTCTGCGGACCAGCTGGATGACGCGATGGCCGCCGGTGCGCAGGAACGCGGTCAACGCCGAGCCGACCAGTCCCGAGGATCCGGTGACCGCGACGGTCGCCGGAGCCAGGCCGTGCTCGGCCGCCAACCGGTGCGAGGCCAAATCGTCGGCCAACTGGCGGTGCCGGTAGGCGAACATCGGGCGCAACACCGACCCGGGGACCGGTGAATCGACCCGGTCGATGACCCGCGTCCGATCGTCGCCGACCTCTTCGAATTCGTGGGTGTGGCGCCAGCGCACGGCGATCCGGGCCGGCAACGAGGCCAGCGTGTCGCCGGCTATGGTGTCGACGAAACGCCGTGGGGGATCGTAGGCGTCCGCTTGGTGTTCGGCGACCCAGCGCAGGCCGCCGGGCAGCGCGAGTTCGGCTCGCCCGTCCCTGAGCGATTTGGCCTCGGTGATCACCCGCAGGGGCGCCCACGGCGGCGATAGCCGGTTGAAAGCACCCGGTCGGGCGTACCACGCGAACACCTCTGCGCGCGGCGCGTCGACCACGCTCGAATACTGCAGTCCCATCGTTCAAGAGTTACCCAACTACGACGCGGGCATGCCTTGGGCCGTTGTGGGTAACAGAGACGGCATGGGTATCAAGAACGGAATACGGTCCGTGCTCGACACAGCGCTTGATCGGACGATCGTTTCCGGCTACACGCGCGTCGGCTATCACCTGCGCCAATTCGGCTGGGCAGACGATCCGGAGCCGGGCGCGCTGCAAGGTCAGACGGCGCTCGTCACCGGCGCGAATCGCGGCATCGGCAAGGCGATTGCCGCGGGCCTGGCCCGGCTGGGCGCGACCGTGTTGTTGACCGTCCGCGATCGCGAGAGCGGTGAGCTGGCTGCAAAGGAGATCATCGAGGCCAACTCCAACGCTGATGTGCAGGTGGAAGTGTGCGATATGTCCGACCTCTCCGCGGTGCGCGCCTTTGCCGCCGACTTGTCCAAGAGAGTGTGGGAGTTGGACAGGCTCATCCACAACGCCGGGATGCTGCCGCCCACCCGCACCGAGACCGGCGATAAGCACGAGGTCACCTTGGCCACCCATGTTCTGGGTCCGGTGTTGCTGACCGAGTGCGTGGTTCCGATCCTTGGTGTCGCCGATGACCCGCGGGTGATTCTGATGTCTTCGGGCGGGATGTACACCCAATCACTGCCGACCGACGACCCCGAATACCTGGACGGGCGGTACAGCGGTGTCACGGCGTACGCGCGAACCAAACGAATGCAGGTCGCGCTGACCCCAATCCTCGCCCGCCGCTGGGCCGGCCAGCACATCCACGTCTACTCCATGCACCCCGGATGGGCCGACACTCCCGGGGTGGCCACATCGCTTCCGGCTTTCCGCCGGCTCACCGGCCCGCTCTTGCGCACACCCGAACAGGCAGCCGATACCGCCCTGTGGCTTGCCGCGACCCAACCGGCGCCGCCCACCGGCCGCTTCTGGCACGACCGGCGGCCCCGCCCGGAGCACTATCTGCCGCTGACCAGGTATGGCGAACGCCAACGCCAGCGCCTGTGGCGGTACTGCGCGTACGCGGTCGGTATCGATAACGCGTGAGGGTTAACGGTCAGGCAGAGCGTGCTCGACGATGGGTAGCCGCGGCTGCGGTTGCCGCTCGCGGCGTTTGGCCGCCAGATACACCTGGGCTGTCTGGCCGGCCA
>DATKEW010000399.1:0-6907 GCA_035511785.1 Mycobacterium sp. | reverse complement strand
GCTCAAGGACGCCGGTTTCTACTGGGCGACCCGCAGCGGTGTCACGGTCTCGATGGCCGACGTGTTGGTTCCGCCGCGCAAGAAGGAGATCCTCGACCAGTACGAGGAGCGGGCCGACAAGGTCGAAAAGCAGTTCCAGCGCGGTGCTTTGAACCACGACGAGCGCAACGAGGCGCTGGTGGAGATCTGGCAGGAAGCCACCGACGAGGTGGGTCAGGCGCTGCGGGAGCACTACCCCGCCGACAACCCGATCATCACCATCGTCGACTCCGGTGCCACGGGTAACTTCACCCAGACCCGGACGCTGGCCGGCATGAAGGGTCTGGTGACGAACCCGAAGGGTGAGTTCATCCCGCGTCCGGTGAAGTCGTCGTTCCGCGAGGGCCTGACCGTGCTGGAGTACTTCATCAACACCCACGGCGCTCGAAAGGGCTTGGCGGACACAGCATTGCGTACCGCCGACTCCGGGTACCTGACCCGTCGCCTGGTGGACGTGAGCCAGGACGTCATCGTCCGCGAGCACGACTGCCAGACCGAACGTGGCATCGTCGTCGAGCTGGCTGAGCGCCAGCCCGACGGCACGCTCATCCGTGACCCGTACATCGAAACCTCGGCGTACGCACGGACTCTGGGCACTGACGCGGTCGACGAGGCCGGCAACGTCGTCGTCGCTCGCGGCGAGGACCTGGGTGACCCGGAGATCGACGCGCTGCTGGCCGCGGGCATCACGCAGGTCAAGGTGCGCTCGGTGCTGACGTGCACCACCGGCACCGGTGTGTGCGCGACCTGCTACGGGCGGTCCATGGCCACCGGCAAGCTGGTCGACATCGGCGAGGCGGTAGGCATCGTGGCGGCCCAGTCCATCGGTGAGCCCGGGACGCAGCTGACCATGCGTACCTTCCACCAGGGTGGTGTCGGTGAGGACATCACCGGCGGTCTGCCCCGTGTGCAGGAGCTGTTCGAGGCCCGCGTGCCGCGGGGCAAGGCGCCGATCGCCGACGTCACCGGTCGGGTCCGTCTCGAGGACGGTGAGCGTTTCTACAAGATCACCATCGTTCCCGACGACGGCGGCGAGGAGGTCGTGTACGACAAGCTCTCCAAGCGGCAGCGGCTGCGGGTGTTCAAGCACGAAGACGGTTCGGAGGGTGTGCTTTCCGACGGTGACCACGTCGAGGTTGGCCAGCAGCTGATGGAAGGCTCGGCCGACCCGCACGAGGTGCTGCGCGTGCAGGGCCCCCGCGAGGTGCAGATCCACTTGGTCCGCGAGGTCCAGGAGGTCTACCGCGCTCAGGGTGTGTCGATCCACGACAAGCACATCGAGGTGATCGTTCGCCAGATGCTGCGCCGCGTGACCATCATCGACTCGGGCTCGACAGAGTTCCTGCCCGGCTCGCTGATCGACCGTGCGGAGTTCGAGGCGGAGAACCGTCGGGTGGTGGCCGAGGGTGGCGAGCCCGCCGCCGGCCGTCCGGTGCTGATGGGTATCACGAAGGCGTCGCTGGCCACCGACTCGTGGCTCAGTGCGGCGTCGTTCCAGGAGACCACGCGAGTGCTGACCGATGCGGCGATCAACTGCCGCAGCGACAAGCTCAACGGCCTGAAGGAGAACGTGATCATCGGGAAGCTGATCCCGGCGGGTACCGGTATCAACCGCTACCGCAACATCCAGGTGCAACCAACCGAGGAGGCCCGCGCCGCGGCGTACACGATCCCGTCCTACGAGGATCAGTACTACAGCCCGGACTTCGGCCAGGCCACCGGTGCCGCGGTTCCGCTGGACGATTACGGCTACAGCGACTACCGGTAGTCAGTCAGGAAAAAGCCCTCGCCTCGCGCGGGGGCTTTTTTCTATGCCGAGCAGACGCAGCTCACAGCGGGTTTCCGTATCGCCGGGGCTCGTTGATAACAGGCCGATCTTGATCTCGGTCGTGCTTCACCGGTGAGGTTCCTGTCGGCGGCGTATACCGATACTCCTGAGAGAGGTCTGACGGGCACCCCGGTAGACCTGCTTCGAGCGGAAAGCCGTCCCACAGAACGGTGTCTGGTTCACCTGGCTGACGAAAAGAGCCCCAGGGCTGGCGCTCGTCGAGGTCGAGGAGGTAGTAGTAGGTCACCGCCTCGTCCACATCCGGCCACGGACCCGGGTCGATGATGGACTCCCTGGTGTCGCGTACGAGCCCCCGCGTGATGTCGGACGGCGGGGCTGTATATACCAGGTACATCATCGGTCTGTCGCTCCAGGCATGGGTGACCAGAATAGGCTTGCTTCCTCTGCTGTTCTCATCGTCGATGCGGCGCAACAGGTTCCGCAGTACCTCCGCCGCGAATTCGCTTTGCGCGTCGGCGGCTTCAGTTGATGGGCACATTGTTGTTCACCCATGGCGGAGTCCAGGTCCAGTCCGGTTTGATTTCCACTACTCCACTGCCCCCCGGTATCCACTCGCAGTTCCTGCTGCACGGGCTGAAGTTTAGTCGGACTATCAGGCAGCGAAAGTCAGTCGGATCGCGGCTGGGAAGCCGTTGCGCTGGCGCCGGGTCACTAGACTGGCCGACGTGCTTATCGGTTCACACGTCCGCAACGACGATCCCCTGGCCGCCGCCCAGGCGGACGGCGCCGACGTGGTGCAGTTCTTCCTCGGCAATCCGCAGAGCTGGAAGAAGCCGAAGCCGCGTGACGACGCCGAGACGCTGAAGGCGTCGAGCATCCCGCTGTACGTCCACGCGCCGTATCTCATCAACGTGGCATCGGCCAATAACCGCATTCGCATCCCGTCGCGCAAGATTCTGCAGGACACTTGCGACGCTGCTTCCGAAATCAACGCGACGGCGGTGATCGTGCACGGCGGTCACGCCGACGACAACGACATGGAGGCCGGCTTCGAGCGGTGGGTCAAAGCGCTAGACCACCTCGAAACAGATGTGCAGGTGTATCTGGAAAACACCGCGGGCGGCGACCATGCGATGGCCCGCTACTTCGATACGATCGGCCGGCTCTGGGATCGCATCGGAGACAAGGGCATTGGCTTCTGTTTGGACACCTGCCATGCGTGGGCCGCGGGTGAGGCGCTGATCGACGCGGTCGACCGAATCAAAGCCTTGACTGGCCGCATCGATCTGGTGCACTGCAACGACTCGAGGGATGCCGCGGGCTCAGGTGCCGACCGGCACGCCAACTTCGGCACCGGTCAGATCGATCCCGAGCTACTCGCCGCGGTAGTCACGGCCGCCGACGCGCCGGTGATCTGCGAAACCTCCGACGAGGGACGCAAGGACGATATCGCGTTCCTGCGGGAAAAGACCGGCGGCTGAGGCTTACACCGGCCATGCGCCGAACGGCGGCGGCGTTCGTTGGCCTGGTGCTGGTGATCGCGGGTTGTGCGACGGCGCCACCGTCGGGTTTCGTGACCGGCACCAGCCTCCACACCATCAATATCGGCGGACGTCACCGCAGCTATCGGCTCTACAAGCCCACGGGAGTGTCCGTGTCGGCTCCGCTGGTGGTCGTGCTGCACGGCTTTTCTGGCAGTGCCGTGCAAGCCGAAAGGGCTTACGGCTGGGACAAATTGGCCGACACCGGCAAATTTGTCGTCGCCTACCCGGATGGTCTCAGCCGGGCTTGGAACGTCGACGGGAAAGGCTGCTGTGGGCGGCCGGGACGAGAAGGCATCGATGACGTCGCCTTCATCACCGCAGCCGTCGCTGACGTCGCCAAGAACCTGGGCATCAACCCCGCGAAGGTCTATGTCACCGGGATGAGCAACGGCGGGGTCATGTCCTACACGCTGGCGTGCACCACCGACATTTTCTCAGCGATCGGCCCGGTTGCCGGCATTCAGCTGAACCCCTGCCGGTCCCCACACCCGACTTCGGTCATGCACATCCACGGCACCGCTGATCGACTGGTTCCCTACGGTGGGGGACAGGGCTTCAGCGTCATCAACGGGCCCTCGGTGCCGGATGTGAATGCGTTCTGGCGCAACGTCGATCAGTGCGGCGCCCCGGCCGTTACGACCGACGGTGCGGTCACCACGTCGACAGCCGGATGCACCGACAACCGCAGCATGGTGCTCATCACCGTCGACGGCGGGGGCCACGAATGGCCCGCTTTCGCTACCCGGAGGCTCTGGGAGTTCTTCGCGTCCCATCCCCGTTAGTGTGTTACAGGTCTTGTGCGGTTGTTGAAAAAATGTAACATGGGTGGCATGTCAGATACCCATGTCGTTACCAACCAGGTTCCCCCGCTGGAGAACTACAACCCCGCGACATCCGCGGTGCTCATCGAGGCTCTGATCCGCGAGGGCGGCCAGTGGGGCCTGGAAGAGGTGAACGAGGTTGGGGCGCTTGCGGGCAGTCGCGAAGCACAGCGGTGGGGTGAGCTCGCGGACCGCAACCGGCCCGTCCTGCATACCCACGACCGCTACGGTCACCGTGTCGACGAGGTGGAGTACGACCCGGCCTACCACGAGCTGATGCGCGCGGCGATCGGCCACGGCCTGCACGCCGCGCCGTGGGCCGACGAGCGGCCGGGTGCACACGCGGTGCGGGCCGCCATGATGTCGGTCTGGAATGTCGAGCCGGGTCACACCTGCCCGGTCTCGATGACCTACGCGGTCGTCCCGGCGCTGCGCCACAACCCGGAACTGGCAAAGGTTTACGAGCCATTGCTGACCAGTCGCGAATACGACCCCGAACTCAAGCCGGCCACCACCAAGCGCGGCATCACCGCCGGCATGTCGATGACCGAGAAGCAGGGCGGCTCCGACGTGCGCGCCGGCACCACCCAGGCGACCCCCAACGGCGACGGCAGCTACAGCCTGACCGGTCACAAGTGGTTCACCTCGGCGCCGATGTGCGACATCTTCCTAGTGCTCGCGCAGGCGCCGGGCGGGCTGTCGTGCTTCCTGCTGCCGCGGGTGTTGCCCGATGGGACCCGCAACCGGATGTTCTTGCAGCGGCTCAAGGACAAGCTCGGCAACCACGCCAACGCCTCCAGTGAGGTCGAATACGAGGGCGCCATCGCTTGGTTGGTGGGCGAGGAAGGCCGCGGGGTCCCGACCATCATCGAGATGGTCAACCTCACCAGGCTTGACTGCACGCTGGGCAGCGCCACCAGCATGCGCACCGGTCTGACCCGTGCCATCCACCACGCCCAGCACCGAAAGGCGTTCGGCGCGTATCTGATTGACCAACCGCTGATGCGCAACGTGCTGGCCGACCTGGCCATAGAGGCCGAGGCCGCGACCATCGTCGCGATGCGGATGGCCGGTGCCACCGACAAAGCGTTGCGCGGAGACCAGAAGGAGGCGCTGCTGCGCCGCATCGGTTTGGCCGCCAGTAAGTACTGGGTCTGCAAGCGCGCTACTCCACACGCCGCCGAAGCGCTGGAATGCCTGGGCGGCAACGGCTACGTCGAGGACTCGGGCATGCCGCGCCTGTTCCGTGAGGCGCCGCTGATGGGCATCTGGGAGGGCTCGGGCAACGTCAGCGCGCTGGACACGTTGCGCGCCATGGCAACTCGTACCGAATGCGTCGAGGTGCTGTTGGGCGAACTGGACGAGAGCGCGGGCCAAGATCCGCGGCTGGGCAGCCATGTGGAGCGCCTACGGAACGACCTTGCCGCCCTGGACACCATCGCCTACCGCGCCCGCAAGGTCGCCGAGGACATCTCGCTGGCGTTGCAGGGGTCGCTGCTGGTGCGCCACGGTCATCCCGCCGTCGCCGAGGCTTTCCTGACTACCCGCCTCGACGGTCAGTGGGGTGGGGCTTACGGCACCATGCCGACCGGCCTGGATCTGGCCCCGATCCTGGAGCGGGCGCTGGTAAAGGGCTGATTCGCAACATGACTCACGCGATCAGGCCGGTCGATTTCGACAACCTGAAAACCATGACCTACGAGGTCACCGAACGGGTTGCGCGGATCACCTTCAACCGGCCGGAAAAGGGCAATGCGATCGTCGCTGACACGCCGCTGGAGCTGTCGGCTCTGGTGGAGCGCGCCGACCTCGACCCCGACGTGCATGTCGTCTTGGTGTCCGGTCGCGGCGAGGGATTCTGTGCGGGCTTCGACCTGAGCGCCTACGCGGATGGCACCGGCTCTGCCGGCGGTACCGGCGCCTACCAGGGCACCGTGCTGGATAGTAAGACCCAGGCCATCAACCACTTCGCCAATCAGCCGTGGGATCCGATGATCGACTACCAGATGATGAGCCGGTTCGTGCGCGGGTTCTCCAGCCTGATGCACGCCGACAAGCCGACTGTGGTCAAGATTCATGGCTACTGCGTGGCCGGCGGCACCGATATCGCGCTGCACGCCGACCAGGTGATCGCCGCCGCCGACGCCAAGATCGGCTACCCGCCTACGCGGGTATGGGGCGTGCCCGCGGCAGGGCTGTGGGCGCACCGGCTCGGTGACCAGCGTGCCAAACGCCTGCTGCTGACCGGGGATTGCATCACCGGCGCACAAGCCGCCGAATGGGGCCTGGCGGTCGAGGCGCCGGCCCCCGAAGACCTCGACGAGCGCACCGAACGATTGGTACAGCGGATCGCGGCGGTGCCGGTCAACCAGCTGATCATGGTCAAGCTGGCGCTGAATTCCGCTCTGTTGCAACAGGGCGTGGCCACCAGCAGGATGGTCAGCACGGTGTTTGACGGCGTGGCCCGGCACACCTCCGAGGGGCACGCGTTCGTCGCCGACGCGGTACAGCACGGTTTCCGGGACGCGGTACGGCACCGCGACGAGCCGTTCGGCGATTACGGTCGTCAGGCTTCCCAGGTCTAGGCAGGTGTAACCATGCCCAACATGACGGCGCGGTCGGTGGTGCTCAGCGTGCTGCTCGGCGCCCACCCGGCCTGCGCCAGCGCCGGCGAATTGATCAGGCTGACAGCCGATTTCGGCATCAAGGAGACG
>DATKEW010000398.1:0-21234 GCA_035511785.1 Mycobacterium sp. | reverse complement strand
GTGGCCCAGCGCCGCCGCGCCGGAGTAGTGCCCGTCGCGCAGATGGGCCGGCACCAGACCGGCCTTGCCCGCCTTGATGTCGTCCATCGCCGCGGCCAGCGCGGTGGTGACCGCGTTGGACTTGGGCGCGGTGGCGAGGTGAATCGTGGCATGCGCCAGCGTCAGCTGGGCCTCGGGCATGCCGATCAGCGCCACCGTCTGCGCGGCGGCGACCGCGGTCTGCAGCGCGGTCGGGTCGGCCATGCCGATGTCCTCGCTGGCCAGGATGACGATCCGGCGGACGATGAACCGGGGATCCTCCCCGGCCACCAGCATGCGGGCCAGATAGTGCAGCGCGGCGTCGACGTCGGAGCCGCGCACCGACTTGATGAACGCGCTGATGACGTCGTAATGCTGGTCGCCGTCCCGGTCGTAGCGCACCGCGGCTTTGTCCAGGGACTGCTCGATGGCCTCGACGGTGACCTGCTCCCCTTGCACCGCTTCGGTCGCGACTTCCAGCGCGGTCAGCGCGCGCCGGGCATCGCCGGCCGCCAATCGCACCAACAGGTCGACGGCCTCGGGCCGCACCGCGACCCGCCCGCCCAGGCCACGGGGATCGTCGATCGCCCGCTGCACCACCGTGCGGATGTCGTCGGACGTCAGCGGCCGTAACTGCAGGATCAGCGATCGTGACAGCAGCGGCGCCACCACCGAAAACGACGGGTTCTCCGTCGTCGCCGCCACCAGCAGCACCACCCGGTTTTCCACCGCCGACAACAGCGCATCCTGCTGCGTCTTGGAGAATCGGTGCACTTCGTCGATGAACAGCACAGTCTGCTCTCCGCGGAGAAGCGCATTTCGGGCGCTGTCTATCACGGCCCGCACGTCTTTGACGCCCGCCGACAACGCCGACAGCGCCTCGAACCGGCGGCCGGTCGCCTGCGAGATCAGCGCCGCGAGCGTCGTCTTACCGCTTCCCGGCGGGCCGTACAGGATGGCCGACGCCACGCCCGAGCCCTCGACCAGGCGGCGCAGTGGCGATCCTGGTGCCAGCAAGTGGTCCTGCCCGAGCACCTCGTCCAGTGCCGCCGGACGCATCCGCACCGCCAGCGGTGCACCGGCCGACACGCCCAGGTCATGGTTGGTCGCCTGCGGTGCGCCGGGTAGGTCGAACAGACCGTCGGACACGGCTTTAGGCATACCACGCAGAGCGGACACAGACTCCCGCCGGAGGCGGCCGCGACGCACGGCGATGCCAATCCTCGCCCCGTGGCCGCATCTTTGCTAAGTTCCCGTTTGCCAAGTTCGGTGCGCATGCCCACAGAGCGAATCCAACAGCTAGGACGGCAATGAGCCAGCCCCCAGAGCATTCAGGCAACCCATCCGACCCGCAGGGCGGCCCCCCGGACTACCCACCCCCACCGAATTACGGCACGCCGCCCCCACCGCCGAACTACGGCACGCCGCCCCCGCCGCCGAATTACGGCACGCCGCCCCCACCGAATTACGGCACACCTCCCCCGCCCCCCGGCTATGGCCCACCCGGGGGCTATAACCGTCCCGGACCTCCTCCCGGACCCCCGCCCGGGCCGCCGCAGGGACCGCCGCCCGGCTACCGCCCTCCGGGCGCTCCTCCCCCGCCCGGGCCGCCGCCGGGACCGCCGCCCGGCTACGGCCCACCCCCGGGGGGCTACCCGCCGCAACCCGGCTACGGCGTCGCACCCGGTGGTCCGACGGCGCCGCAGTTCAATATCGGTGAGGCGGTGAGCTGGGCGTGGAACAAGTTCTCCCAGAACGCCGTCGCGTTCATCGTTCCGGTCTTGGCCTACATCGTGGCGATAGCCGCCTTCGCCGTTGTTGCCGGGCTGCTGCCCGTACTCTTCGGCCAGAACACGAGCACCAGCTATACCGACAGCTACGGCAATACGGTCAGCAGCGTCAACGTGACCTACACCGCCGCCTCGTATGCGGCCATGATCGTCGGCTGCCTTCTGCTCTTCGTCGCGGCGGTCTACATGCACGCCGCGTTGGCGTCCGGTTGCCTGGACCTCGCCGACGGAAAGCCGGTGACCATCGGAACGTTCTTCAGGGCGCGCAATCTCGGCGCGGTGTTCCTGACCGCGGTGTTGGTCGGGATCGGCACCATCATCGGAACGATCCTGTGCGTCATCCCCGGCATCATCTTCGTCTTCCTCGCGCAGTTCGCCATCCCGTTTGTCGTCGACCGATCCTTGTCGCCGGTCGAATCCGTCAAGGCCAGCAGCGCGACCGCCAGATCCAACCTCGGCGGCGCCCTGCTGTCGTGGCTCGTGCAATACGCGGCGGTGCTGATCGGTCAATTGATCTGCGGGATAGGACTTGTCGTCGCTTTCCCGTTCGCACAGCTCGTCCAGATCTACACCTACCGCAAGCTTTCCGGTGGTCAGGTCGTTGCGCTGCAACAGCCGGGTTATCAGCCAGGGCCTCCCGCCGGCCCACCGCCGAGGCCGCAGCCCGCATAGCCAATCCGTCCGCCTGCGCGGGGCCGCCACTGTAGGCCAAGTTGCCAAACCGCGGTTTTCTCCCGGACGCGGCTTGAATCGTGGCTTGAATCGCGGTGTGCTGCGACCTTGCGGCGCTTGTGATGCAATCAGCGGTTATGACCATCAAAGTCGCGCTGGAGCACCGCACCAGCTACACCTTTGATCGACTGGTGCAGGTGTATCCGCACGTTGTGCGGTTGCGCCCGGCGCCGCACTCCCGGACGCCCATCGAGGCCTACTCGCTGCGCATCGAGCCGGCCGACCACTTCATCAACTGGCAACAGGACGCGGTGGGCAACTTCCTGGCTCGGCTTGTGTTTCCGAATCCCACGCGCCAATTGACCATCACCGTCGGGCTCATCGCCGACCTCAAGGTGATCAATCCATTCGACTTCTTCATCGAGGACTGGGCCGAGACGTGGCCTTCCGGGGGGTTGACCTACCCCAAACCGCTGGCCGAGGACCTCGAGCCGTACTTGCGGCCCGTTGACGAAGACGACGACGGCTCGGGGCCCGGCGGGCTCGTGCAGGCATGGGTGCGCAACTTTTCGGTGCCGGACGGCACCCGCACCATCGACTTCCTGGTCGCGCTCAACCGCGCGATCAACGCCGACGTCGCTTACAGCGTGCGGATGGAACCCGGTTTCCAGACACCTGATTTCACGCTGCGCACCGGCGTCGGCTCGTGCCGGGACTCGGCGTGGCTGCTAGTGTCGATCCTGCGCCGGTTCGGACTGGCCGCCCGGTTCGTGTCCGGCTACCTGGTGCAGCTGGCTTCCGATGTCGAGGCGCTCGACGGGCCATCGGGGCCCGCCGCTGACTTCACCGATCTGCACGCGTGGGCCGAGGTCTACATCCCCGGTGCGGGCTGGATCGGGCTGGATCCGACGTCGGGCCTGTTCGCCGGCGAGGGTCATATCCCGTTGGCGGCCACCCCACACCCCGCGACCGCGGCACCCATCAGCGGCGGCACCGAGGTCTGCACCACGGAGCTGGAGTTTTCCAACACCGTCACCCGGGTGCACGAAGATCCGCGCGTCACGCTGCCCTACACCGACGAGGCATGGCAGACGATCTGTGAGGTTGGCCGCCGCGTCGATGAGCGGCTGGCCGCCGGGGATGTCCGGCTGACCGTCGGCGGCGAACCGACGTTCGTGTCGGTGGACAACCAGGTCGACGAGGAATGGACGACGGCCGCCGACGGCCCCCGTAAGCGCCAGCGGGCCTCCGATCTGGCCGCCCGGCTGAAGGCGGTGTGGGCCCCGCGGGGGCTGATCCAGCGCGGGCAAGGCAGATGGTATCCGGGAGAGCCGTTGCCGCGCTGGCAGATTGCGCTTTACTGGCGCACCGACGGGCGGCCGCTGTGGACCGACGAGACGCTGCTCGCCGACCCCTGGGTCAGCGAGCCGACCGGTCCGGCGGCGGACAACGAGGCGGCCTACAAGCTGGTCGCCGGGGTTGCCGAGGGTCTGGGACTGCCGCTGTCGCAGGTGCGGCCGGCCTACGAGGACCCGCTGTCGCGCCTGGCGGCCAAGGTGCGCATGCCCGACGGCGACCCGGTGCAATCGAGCGACGACCTCTCCCCCGAGACTGCCTCCGACGCGGTCCCCGACAGTGCCGCCGGCCGCGCCGCGCTCCTGGCGCGCCTCGACGAATCCACCGTGTCCGCGGCGGCGTTCGTGCTGCCGCTGCACCGCCGCGACGACGACCAGGGCTGGGCCAGCGCCGATTGGCGGCTGCGCCGCGGTCGCATCGTGTTGCTCGAGGGCGATTCGCCGGCGGGCCTGCGGCTGCCGCTGGATTCGATCAGCTGGCGACCGGCACGGGCATCGTTTGACGTCGACCCGTCGACCGTGGGAGACGAGCTGTCGATCAAGCCAGGCACCGGCGACGCAGTGCTGGAAGACGCCGAGACGGCGCCGCCGACGGCGATGGTCGGCGAGGTGCGGGATGGGCTGCTGTACATCTTCGTGCCGCCCACCGAGGCGCTGGAACACTTCGTCGACCTGATCGCCCGAGTCGAGGCCGCGGCCGCGCAAGCAGACTGCCCGGTGGTGGTCGAGGGCTACGGCCCACCGCCGGATCCGCGGCTGAAGTCGACGACGATCACCCCCGACCCCGGTGTCATCGAGGTCAACGTCGACCCCACCGCCGGTTTCGCCGAACAGCATCGGCAACTGGAAACCCTCTACGAGCAGGCCCGGCTGGCGCGCTTGTCCACCGAATCGTTCGACGTCGACGGCACCCACGGCGGCACGGGCGGGGGCAACCACATCACGCTCGGCGGCGTCACGCCCGCGGACTCGCCGCTGCTGCGCCGCCCGGACCTGTTGGTGTCGCTGCTGACCTATTGGCAGCGGCACCCGTCGCTGTCGTATCTGTTCGCCGGCCGATTCGTCGGCACCACGTCGCAGGCGCCCCGGGTGGACGAGGGCCGTGACGAGTCGCTCTACGAACTCGAAATCGCGTTCGCGGAAATCTCGCGGCTGGCAGCAGGTTGCGCCCCCAAGCCGTGGGTCACCGACCGCGCGCTGCGGCATCTGCTCACCGACATCACCGGAAACACCCATCGCGCCGAGTTCTGCATCGACAAGCTCTACAGCCCCGACAGCGCCCGAGGCAGGCTCGGCCTGTTGGAGCTGCGCGGCTTCGAGATGCCGCCGCATCTGCGCATGGCGATGGTGCAGTCGCTGCTGGTGCGCTCACTGGTGGCGTGGTTCTGGGAAGAGCCGCTGCGCGCCCCGCTGATCCGCCACGGCGCCAACTTGCATGGACGATACCTGTTGCCGCACTTCTTGATTCACGACATTGCCGACGTGGCCGCCGACCTGCGCGCGCACGGTATCGCCTTCGAGACCAGCTGGTTGGACCCGTTCACCGAATTCCGCTTCCCGCGCATCGGCACCGTCGTCTTCGACGGAGTGGAGATCGAGCTGCGCGGGGCGATCGAGCCGTGGAACACCCTCGGCGAGGAGGCCACCGCGACGGGCACCGCCCGCTACGTCGACTCGTCGGTCGAGCGCATTCAGGTCCGCATCATCGGCGCCGACCGCCACCGTTACGTGGTGACATGCAACGGCTATCCGGTGCCGTTGCTGGCCACCGACAACCCCGACATCCACGTGGGCGGGGTGCGGTTCAAGGCGTGGCAGCCGCCGAGCGCGCTGCACCCGACCATCACAACCGACGTCCCGTTGCAGTTCGAGCTCATCGACCTCACCACCGGAACGTCGCGGGGTGGGTGCACCTACCACGTCTCCCATCCCGGTGGGCGCGCCTATGACGAGCCACCCGTCAACGCCGTCGAGGCCGAGTCTCGCCGCTCCCGCCGCTTCGAGGGGACCGGCTTCACACCGGGCAAGCTCGACCTATCCGCCATCCGGGAAAGACAGGCCCGGATATTCACCGACATCGGCGCGCCTGGCATCCTTGACCTGCGGCGCGTGCGTACCGTGCAACAGTGACGGCATCCCCGGAGCCGCTCGCAGTGGCACTCGACGCGGGCGAATCGCCGGCGGTTCCTACGGACCGCTACGACGCCGACCGGCTGTTGGCGGGGTACCAAACCGCGCGGGCCCAGGAAGCCCTGTTCGATCTGCGGCACGGCCCGGGAATCGGCTACGACGAATTCGTCGACGACGACGGCAACGTTCGACCCGCCTGGGCCGAGCTGGCCGACACAGTCGCCGAGCGGGGCAGGGCCGGGCTGAATCAGCTGCGCGCCCTCGTGCACAGCCTGATCGACAACGACGGCATCACCTACACCGAAGTCGATCCCGACCGGGACGGAGCCGCCGGCGGCCCATCCAAGCTCCAGGGCCTGGAGCCGAGACCCTGGAACCTGGACACCCTGCCCCTGGTGATATCCGCGGCCGACTGGGAATTGCTGGAGGCCGGGCTGGTGCAGCGGTCGCGTCTGCTCGATGCGGTGCTCGCGGATCTCTACGGGCCCCGCTGCTTGCTCACCGAAGGGGTGCTTCCCTCCGAACTGGTGTTCGCCCATCCCGGCTACGTGCGCAGCGCCAACGGAATCGAAGTGCCCGGCCACCATCAGCTTTTCATGCACGCGTGCGACGTCGGCCGGGTGCCGGACGGCAGCTTTCGGGTCAACGCCGATTGGACGCAGGCCCCCTCGGGCGCCGGCTACGCGCTGGCCGACCGGCGCGTCATCGCTCACGCGATTCCCGACCTCTACGAACGGATCGCGCCGCGACCGAACACCCCGTTCGCGCAGGCGCTGCGGCTGGCGCTGATCGACGCGGCACCCGACGTCGCCCAAGACCCCGTGGTGGTGGTGCTGTCCCCGGGCATCTACTCGGAGACCGCTTTCGATCAGGCGTACCTCGCGACCCTGCTGGGTTTCCCGCTGGTGGAAAGCACGGATCTGGTGGTGCGCGACGGCAAGCTGTGGATGCGCTCGCTGGGCACGCTGAAACGAGTCGATGTCGTTCTGCGCCGCGTCGACGCGGTCTACGCGGACCCGCTGGACCTGCGCGCCGATTCCAGGCTGGGTGTGGTCGGTTTGGTGGAGGCGCAACATCGTGGAACGGTGACCGTCGTCAACACCCTGGGCAGCGGCATCCTGGAAAGCCCGGGGCTGTTGCGTTTTCTGCCCGAGCTGGCCGAGCGACTGCTCGGCGAACCCCCGCTGCTACAGACCGCGCCGGTCTACTGGGGCGGCATCGCCGGCGAACGCTCGCACCTGCTGGCGAATCTCTCGTCGCTGTTGATCAAGTCCACGGTCGGCGGGGAAACCCTTGTCGGGCCGACGCTTTCGTCTGCCCAGCTGGCCGAATTGGCTGCGCGGATCGAGAACATGCCGTGGCAGTGGGTCGGCCAAGAGCTGCCGCAGTTCTCGTCGGCGCCGACCGATCATGCCGGTGTGTTGTCGTCGGCCGGCGTCGGCATGCGGCTGTTCACGGTCGCCCAACGCAGCGGGTATGCACCGATGATCGGCGGCGTCGGCTATGTATTGGCGCCCGGGCCAGCCGCGTACACGCTGAAAACCATTGCGGCAAAGGATGTCTGGGTGCGTCCGACCGCGCGTGCCCGAGCCGAGGCGGTAACGCTGCCGTTGGTGGAGCCGGTGAAGACCGCCGCGGGCACCTGGGCGGTCAGCTCGCCACGTGTGCTGTCCGACCTGTTCTGGATGGGACGCTACAGCGAGCGCGCGGAGAACATGGCCCGGTTGCTGATCGTCGCCCGCAGCCGCTTCCACGTCTACCGCCACCAGCAGGACACCGAAGAAAGCGAATGCGTGCCGGTGCTGATGGCCGCGCTGGGCCGCATCACCGGGACCGACACCGGAGCGGACAACGACCACGCCGAGATGATCGCCATCGCCCCCTCGACGCTGTGGTCGTTGACCGTGGATCGGGACCGCCCGGGATCTCTGGTCCAGTCGGTGGATGGGCTGGGACTAGCCGCCCGGTCGGTGCGCGACCAGTTGTCCAACGACACGTGGATGGTGCTGGCCGGCGTGGAGCGCGCGCTTGCCCACAAGCCCGATCCGCCGCAATCGCTCGCCCGGGCCGATATCTTGTTCGCGTCGGCCCATTCGCAGACTCTGGCCGGGATGCTGACCCTGTCGGGGATCGCCGGCGAGTCGATGGTGCGCGACGTGGGCTGGACGATGATGGACATCGGCAAACGCATCGAACGGGGCGTCTGGTTGACCGCGTTGCTCGGGGCCACGCTGACCACCGTCCGCGGCGCCGCTGCCGAGCAAACCATCATCGAGTCGATGCTGGTGGCGTGCGAATCGTCGGTCATCTACCGGCGCCGCACGGTCGGCAAGGTGAGTGTCGCCGCAGTGACCGAGCTGATGCTGTTCGACGCTCAAAACCCGCGGTCGCTGTTGTATCAGCTGGAGCGGCTACGGGCCGACCTCAAGGCCTTGCCCGGCTCGTCGGGATCGTCGCGTCCGGAGCGGATTGTGGACGAGATCGGTACGCGGCTGCGACGGTCACATCCCGCCGAGCTGGAAGAGGTCACCGACGGGCGTCGCGCGGAGTTGGCGGACCTACTCGCTGCGATACATGCGGAGTTGCGCGACCTCGCCCAAGTCATCACCGAAACGCAGTTGGCATTGCCAAGCGGCATGCAACCGCTGTGGGGCGGAGACGAACGGCGGGTGATGCCGTGAGCGACGGCGCCTCGGCCGCCGCGCCTACGCGCCCACGGCCGCGCGCCCGCTCGAGTCCGAGGTCACCTCGTCAATAACGGTGTGGATGAACTGCATCTTGTCCAAAACAGCCATCGGCAGCACGAACGGATACAGGTCGTCGTGGCCCATCGATCGGTTCACCATGTTCAGCGACCACGACAAGGGCAGCCACATCTCGATGATGTTGGGAAATGCGCTGGGGCCCAAGGCCGGCCGGTCGAAGGTCGCCGACGCCGGTGCCAGACCGCACCAGGCGCAGGTGTCCAGGGTGTCGCGGATGTGCAGATAATGAGCGAACGTCTCGGCCCAGTCCTCGGCGGCGTGCATGGTCGCATACGAGGACACGAAGCTTTCCTGCCAACCCTGCGGCGTGCCCTCTCTGTAATGCCGGTCCAGCGCCTCCTGATAGTCGGCGTCGGGATCGCCGAACAGCTCGTTGAATCGTGCCAAGTAATCGCTCGACGGGGTGATCAGCCGGTAGAAGTAGTAATGCCCGACCTCGTGCCGGAAGTGGCCGAGCAGGGTCCGGTACGGCTCTTCCATCTCAACCCGCAGCTGCTCGCGATGGACGTCGTCGCCCTCGGCCAAATCCAGCGTGATGACCCCGTCGTCATGACCGGTCAGCACCTCCTCGTGCGCGCTGGACAGCAGGCGGAATCCCAAGCCGTAATCGGGATCCCGATCACGCCCGACGATCGGCAACTTCATCTCGTACAGCGCGGCAACCACCCGTCGCTTGGCCGCCTCGGCCCGGGCGAACACCGCCAGCCCGTCGGCGTCGTTATCGTTGGGCCGTTCCAGAGTCAGCGCGCACGATGTGCAGAGTCCGCCGGGAAGGTTGACCGGAACCAACCAATTGCACTCGGCGAGATGGCGATTGGCACACAGCTCGTATTCGCAGGCGCTGACGAAGCCGGGTTTGTCGCCTTGGTCGCCCGTCGTGATCACCAGCAGCGCCAGCTGCTCGAGCGAAAACCCCAGCGCGCTGCCACACGCCAGACAGGTGGAGTTCTCGAATGTCAGGCGCTGGCCGCAGTTGGGGCAGTGGAAGTCACGCATGTAGCGCATCCCCTTCGAAAGGCACCACATCAACGGCGACGTCGATCACGCTGGTCTCCGCATTGGTGTAGATGATGCCCCGCAGCGGCGGCACGTCCGCGTAGTCGCGGCCGCGCCCCACGACGATGTACCGCTGGTCGGTCAGCTGGTCATTGGTGGGATCAAGCCCCAGCCATTCGAACTGGCCGGGCTCTTGCGGAATCCACACCGCGGCCCAGGCATGGGTGGCGTCGATACCGATCATTCGATCCTTTCCCGGTGGTGGGTCGGTGGCCAGGTAACCGGACACGTAGCCCGCCGCCAGACCGTTGGCTCGCAGGCAGGCGATCGCCAGCCTCGCAAAGTCTTGGCATACCCCTTCCCGGGCCGCCAGAACCTCTTTGACTCCGGTGGAGATCGTCGTCGACCCCGACCGGTAGGTGAAGTCGGTGAAGATCCGCGACCCGAGATCGCCCAACACCTCGACCAAGGGGCGCCCCGGCACGAAGCTGGGGGCCGCGTACTCGCGCACTTCGTCGGTGATCTCCGGCGGATTGAGGTCCAGGGTGAACTCGGTCGCAAGCGCCCCTCGGGGCCCCGCCGGCCGCGCGGCCTCCCAGGGCCGGACCGCCGGGCCGCTGGTGTGCAACCCGGGAGCCAGCGGATACACGTCCACGATGGAGTCACTGGTGATCGTCAGCGTGTGATGCGGCTGGGTGACGTGGAAATAGGAGCTGATGTTGCCGTAACCATCGCGACTGGTGGAGATGTCGGCAGGAGCCGGCTCGATATCCAGCCGGTGCGCGATGCAACGTTGCCGCAGCGAGTCGCGCGGGGTGAGAAAACCGCGGCCGTAGGAGCTGGTCACGGTGTCGGAGTAGCGGTACTCGGTGCGATGAGTGACTCGATGGCGGCGGGCGGCCAAGGCTGGCACTTCAGAAGACAACGGGCCACCTCCTGCAATCGATTGCCAATACGGCACCATGCGCACCATAGCCGGAGCACAATCGAGGTGTGGCCACGTGGGACGACGTCGCCCGCATCGTTGGTGAGCTGCCACTCACCTCCGAGCAGTCACCGCGCGACTGGCGGGTCGGCAAGAAATTGCTGGCGTGGGAGCGGCCGCTGCGCCCGTCCGACCGCGAAGCGCTGGCAATGAAGGGGTCGGAGCCGCCCGAGGGCGACATCCTGGGTGTCCGGGTGTCCGACGAGGGCGTCAAGTTCGCCTTGATCGCCGACGAGCCGAGGGTGTACTTCACCACCCCGCATTTCGACGGCTACCCGGCGGTGCTGGTCAAATTGGCCGAGATCGATGCCCGCGACCTCGAGGAGCTGATCACCGAGGCCTGGCTGACGCAGGCGCCCAAGAAATTGGTCCAGGAGTTCCTGACCGGCTCGTTCTGAGCATTCATTGCTGGCGAAGGTCGATGACGCGTTGCAGGTCGTCGGCGCAGGCCAGGGCGACGTCGGCGAGCACCACTTCGATTCTCTCGTGGGCATCTGACTCCAGTACCGAAGCATGGCGGCGCGCGGCGGCGATGTACGCGGACGCCGCGTCGGGATCCGAGTCGGCCAGGGCCGTTGCCGCCGCGAGGTCGATCAGCACCGCGCGCACGGGCTGCGGAAGCTCGTGGCAACGGCCGTCGACGACGGGCGCGACGGCACGGGCCAGCTCCAGCACCGAGCCGGCGAGCAGGGCCACGTGTATCGCCTGGTGATCCGCGGCCTGTACGGAGTCGCGCATTCCCCACCGCCGCGGCGAAATCCGCACCGCCTGACGAGCGGTGGCGCGGGCCGAGATGAGCCCGCTCAGCTGTTCGTGCACCCGGTCGACGGCCGACAGCGGCCACTCGGGTGGGGGCGCCCTGCGTCCGGCGGCGACTTCCGCGGTGCGCGACAGGACAGCTTGCAGCACTCTCAGCACTCCGGCGCGCGCCCTGCGCAACACCTTGAGCGGGTCGGCGGGGAACAGCAAGACGGCGAACACGATGGCCAGGCAACCACCGATCAGGGCGTCGTAGATGCGTTCCCAACCGACGCCACTGCGATACAACGCCAGTACCAGGATCGATGACACGACGGTCTGGTTGGCGAACATCATCCCTTGCCCGATGAAGCCCTGCCCGATCAGCACCGCGAGCGACAGCGCGACCAGCGTGGCGACGGCGATGGGTACCGCCCCGTGGCCGAGCAGCCCTTGCACCGCGGTGCCTATCCCGATCCCCAAGGTCACACCGATGATCATCTGGATGGCGCGTTGCGCGCGTAACACATTGCTGATCGACAAGCACACCGCCGAGGCGATCGGCGCGAAGAACGGCTGGGGATGACCGAGCACATCGTGTGCGAGGTACCAGGCGAGCCCCGCGGCGACCGAGGTCTGCAGGAGGTTGAACAACCGGCCACGCAGCCGTTTGAAACCCGCGAGTACGGCGGCGTACGCCGCAGATGGCCGCGCGGACAGCGAAGTGCTCATCAGGCTTACTTACCCCACCGCACGCGGCATTGCGCGCTAATGCTTGCGGAGCTAGGTCCTTTGCAACTCGAACAGCGGGATCACGCGGCTGGTCTTCGCCTGAGCCGCCGCGAAGCCCGGCGCCACCGCGGTGACCCTCCGGAACAACTCCTCGCGTTCCGCGGGCGGTAGCTCGCGCGCGGTCACGTCGAACGCGTCGGTGCCGAGCTCGATGTGTGCTTGCGGGTTGGCCCGCAGATTGTGCACCCAGGCCGGGCTGACGGGAGCCCCGGCGAAGGACCCGATGATGACCAGCTTGCCGTCGATGCGGACATACGCCAGGGGCGAAACCCGCTCTTTGCCGGATTTGGCGCCCGTCGTGGTGAGCAGCAATAGGTTCGCGTCGGCGAATTGGCCGCCGACCTTACCGTTGTTGGCCCGGAACTCGTCGACGACGCCGCTGTTGAAGGCGTTGAGCGTTGCGGCGTCAGGCATCTCGGTCATGTGTGGTGAACCCCCTTCGGCTTGGCGTCTATTCCGGACTCCATGCTGGGCGTTTGTTGCCGTTAGCTGTGTTGGCTGTTCAATAAACCTGCGGGTCAGAGCGTTGACTCTGTTGGCCGCCGCCGGGTGCCGCTAATTCTGCTGCGTACTGGCTGCGTTCACGCGAAAGCGTCAAACTCAGCGCACCGCTGCAGCACCGACGAGAACTCGGCAACGGGCGGTCCGTGGCGGCCCGTACACCGCCTGTGCTCGCGTTAGCGCGGCGTGAGCCGCAAGACGGGGATATGACGGCCAAGCGTGTCTGTCTTCCGGCGATAGTCGCCGTAACCGGCGTAGACCTGCTCGGCGAGCGCGTACAGGCGCGCATACTCGTCGGGATCGGTAACCTCGGTCGCCACAAATGTCTCGTCGCCGAATTGGCATTCGGGGTGTGCCTTCAAGTTGTAATACCACTGCGGGTGTTTGGGTCCTCCGCCGTAAGAGGCGATCAGGATTGGATCGGGTCCATCGTGAAAGTAGGTGACTTGGACCTCTCGCGGCTGCCCCGTTTTGGCACCGGTGGTCATGAGCGGTGCGCTAGGGACTATAGGCAGGGAGGCGGGGTAACGCCCGCCGGTTGCACGGTACAACCACGGGTCGATGCGAGGGTTGACGTAGCGGCCAAAGAACTGTCCTGCGCGGGCGCGCCCGAAGCGCACAGTGGCGCGATACATCCAGCCGCGCTTCTTATTGGGATCGACGTAATGCAGCGGCATGCACGGACGGTACTTCGGTTCAGCCGGCTGATGACATGTTTCTGCCAGACCTCTCCCATAGGGGTGAAGTGCTAACGCAGGCGTCCGGACCGAAGCTCCGCTCATGCGCGACATCGACACCATCGACTCGGAGCTGCAACTGGTTGTGACTCTTCGCCGTGCGGCTCGGGAGCGGGGCGGGCCGCTGCCGTCGAGAGCCGTCGCGGATGCGCTGCTGGATGAACGCCGCGAGCTGAGCGTAAATCGGCCATAGATCCCAGGCCGCTTCTGAACAGTTGAAACGGGCAGCCCCTGCTCTCCTCGGGGGTGGCCTGGCTCACTCGACGGGAAAGCGAATTCCGGTTAACCGGAGCAAAGGAATGGGCGTCAGCCCCAAGGACACCGCGTCGCGGCAGCGCAACCCTGAAAGGGACTACAGACCACAGAGGAAGCGCCAACTATGCGATTCGGATACAAGCAGATCATTCCAGTTCTGGCGGCAGGTACTGCCGCGGTGGCCATCGCGGCAGCACCAATGGCCATGGCTGAACCCGCGGCGGTCCTACAGCCACCCACCGCCACGCCTGCGGTGGATGGCGGCGGGCACGGCGGCGGCTGGGGCCGCCACGGCGGCGGCTGGGGCGGCCACGGCGGCGGCTGGGGCGGCCACGGCGGCGGCTGGGGCGGGCACGGCGGGTGGTGGCACCCATGGGGGCCCTGGGGCTGGTGACTCCTTCGGTCCTGCCGACGACGACGTGAACACACGCCGAGCTGATAGCGCAGCGCTGATCAGCAACACGCGTGGGTGCTCCGATCAGCTGCGGCTGGTGGCCACGCTCCGCCGTGCGGCTCGGGAGCGGGGCGGTCGGTTGCCGTCATCGCAGCGGCGCTACTGCGCGAGCCACGAGTATTGTGGGCACCGCTACCAGGGACGAGCCAACTCCATGGGGAACGAACTCGCACTAGACGTTAACGTCATCTGCTTGCTCATCTTGAGCCTGTTCTTTGTGTTGCTCGTCACCGCCTTAGCGGGGCCGGTAGTGGCTCGCGTCTCCTACATCGGGTTGTGGCTCTACGGACTGAGGAAGGGACGCGCAGAAATGCGGCGCACCCAGGCCGAAGCGTTAGAAGCCGAAGCAGCGGCAGCAGCAGTGTCGGCAGCGGAGGCGGAGATAGCCGCCGCCCAGGTGCGGTTACTCCGCGAGCATCCCGAACTATTCACATAAACCATGCCGGGAAGCGCAAAGCCGAATGCAAATCAAGTGTTCGGGGGCGTTCAGGGCGAGCACGTGGGGGTAGTGGTCCGGCGTTCATGGTGAGCAGCTGTCGCGGCATCGGCTGGGGATTGGTGCTTGTGGTGCCGGGGCAGCGTGGTGATCAGGACGGGGCGGTCGGCGGCGATTGCGGTCGGCGGCGGCCTGAACCTGCCCAGGCTGCTGCGGCGGTCGCGGTGAGGAGCGCGGCGAGGCTGAGCATGCCGATGGTGAGGGTCGCGATGCTGGCCAGCGCGCCGACGAGGAGCGGGCCGCCGGCGTCGCCGAGTTCGCGGCCGACCTCGGCGGCGCCGAGGGTTTGTCCGAGCCGTTCGGGTGGGGTGGTCGCGGCGAGTCGGGCGAACCCGATCGGGGTGGTGATGCCGGTGCCTACGCCGATCAGGACGGCGGCGACAGTGACGGTGACGGGTCCGGCTGCGGCGGCCGCGGTTGCGGCACCAGCCGCGGCGAGCACGAGCCCGAGGGTGAGTCCGGTGCGTGCGGCGAGGCGGCCGGTGTCGTGGGCGCGGCCGGCTCGGGGTTGCACGAGGGCAGCGGTCGCGGCGAGCAGGGAGACGACCGCGCCGGTGGCCAGCGGGCTCAGTCCGTGGGCGGCGCCGGCCACGGGAAGGAACCCGACCCCGACCGCGATCGCCGCAGTCGCGCTGGCGAGCGCGAGGGTGGGTGGCACGAACCCGGCCGAGGTCAGGCGCCGGGCGAGGTCGAGCAGGGTCTGGCGAGTACGCGGCAACGGTGGTGTGGCGGGCACGGCCGCCAGCGCCCAGGCGGCGGCGGTGAGGGCAAGCACCGTGAGGACCGTGAACAGCAGACGGTAGCCGCCGGCGGTGACGAGGATTCCGCCGAGGACAGGGCCGAGGGTGTAGCCGAGTCCTTTCCAGGCGCCGTAGTTGCCGAACCGGTGTCCGCGCGCGTGTTCGGGGGTGAGCCGAGCGACCAGCGACCCGGCGGCTGGGGAGAACGCGGCCGCGGCGATGCCTTGCCCTAGGCGGGCGATCCCGACCAGCGCGGGGTCGTCGGCGAGCACGAACCCGGCGGACGCGAGCGCGAACGCGACCAGTCCGCCGAGTAGCACTGGGCGGGCGCCGATGCGGTCGGCCAGGGTCCCGAACACCGGCTTGCCCACCACCTCGGCGCCGTCGTAGACCGCCAGCAACAGCCCGAGCGTGAGCAGGGAGGCGTGCTGGTCGTGGGTGTAGCCGCCGAGGCTGGCGGCGATGCTGTGCGCGCCGAACGCTGTAACGAACCCGGCCGCATACAACGGCCGCAGCGCGGCCGGTGACGCGACCTGAGCGTGCTCCGGCCGGTGGCTGCTCATCCGATCATCGATTCGGAGTCGACGCCGTGGTCGCTGGACAGCAGCGGACGCAGCCGGGTGCGGGTCAAGTAGTCGAGGAGGCGGGTCAGGATCGGCCGAATGAGCAGGTAGCCGACAACCGCGATGGCGGCGCCGAGCGCGAGTCCGGCGAGCACATCACGCGGATAGTGCGCTCCGACGTAGACGCGGTCGGCCGCCATCACCGTCGCCGCGACCGCGGCGACCGCGCCAAGGCGCCGGTGGACCAGCAGCAGCGCCGCAGCGGCGGCGCCGGCCATCACTGCATGATCGGACGGAAACGATGGATCAGCGCCGCGGTGCACGAGCACCAGGACGTTCGGCCATACCTCGTAGGGCCGGGGTTCGTCGACCGCCGCGGCGATCGGTTGGTTAAGCGCGACCGCGGCCAATGCGGCGATCGGCGCCCACGCCGCAGCGGCTATCACCGCACGATCGGAGTTTCGGCGCGCCAGCCACCAGCCGGTCAGCAGCAGCATCGCGAACAGCCCGATCCCGTAGTTGGCGTAACCGGTCGCGATCGGGTGCAGCCAACCGGTGGTGCGGGCGAAGTCGTTGATCCCCAGGAATAGGGTCGGGTCGGTGTCGCGCACGCGTGGTCCTTCGATCGGTCGTGGCGGTCAATGGGCGGCGGGCGGCCGGGTCGTGGTCACATCTGGTGCAGCGCGGCGAACACCCGCTCGGTGTAGTCGGCCAGGCGCTCGGCACAGTGTTTGAGCCGCTGCGTGGCATCGGCGGCGGCCGCGGCGGCGAACACGTCGCGTGCGGTGATATCGCGGTGCCAGCGGCGCAGTCGCTCCAGACTCTGCTCTTCTTCCTCGAGCTCGGCCAGCGTGTACTTGCCGGTGCGGATCTCCTTGTCGATCTCGGCGTCGAAGCGGTCGCATTCGGTGAGGAACTCGGCCCATTCCTCGGCGCGGTCGGCGGTGAACAACGTCTCTAGCCGGGCCGCGTCTGCGCCGGTGCGCCCGCTCGCCGACAGCACCAGCACCTCGCCGTCGCCGCGCTCGGCCAGCTCGACGACCCGCGTGATCCCACCGGCGAATACCGGCGCGTCCGGCACCGCCCACGCGCCCTGCCCGAGCGAGACGGCCCCGATCCTGCGCAGTTCCCGCCATACCGCCACGCGGTGCCGGGACGGGACGGCCGCCACCCGCACCGCCAGCACCAACCACCGGTGCGAATCCCGATCCGCCACACAGCAGACTGTAGCAGCTGTTACAGCTAGCGCGGTGCAGGGTTTCCTGCTGGCGCAGGTCGGGATCGGGAAGTGAGCGTGCGAGTCGATGGTCACCGTGGAGGCGGACCCGGATCGGGTCGAACATCGCCTCCGTGCGGGCGAACTGCCCTGCCCGTCATGTGGGTGGGTGCTTGCCGGGTGGGGACGGGCCCGAGTTCGACGGTTGCGCGGCAACGAAGGCCAGGTCGAGTTGCGCCCGCGCCGGTCCCGCTGCACCGGCTGCCGGCGAACCCACGTCCTGCTACCGGTGCAGCTGTTGGCCCGGCGGGCGGACACCGCCGCGGTGATCGTGTAGGCGCTCGCAGCCAAGGCAACACGTGGGTTCGGGTTCCGCCGGATCGCGGCGGGTCTGGTGCGTCCGGCCGAGACGGTGCGCGGGTGGCTGCGCCGTTTCACTGCAGGCGTCGAAGCGATCCGCGCGGCGTTCACAATCTAGTTGCGCGCTATCGATCCGGATCCCGTGATGCCCGACCCCGCGGGCGGCCCGGTCGTCGACGCGATCACCGTGATCGCCGCCGTCGCCGATGCGGTCCGGCGACGGTTCGTGCTGCCCGCGGTGTCGCTCGCCGAAACCGCGGTCGCCGTCTCCGGCGGCCGGTTGCTCGCACCGGGCTGGCCGGACCGTCTACCGCAACACGAACCGACCCTACCGGCGACGACCGAATCGCCGTAATCCTGCGCGCTGTCGTGTGTTTTGAGACAGCAAGGAGGTGGCCGGTGGCAGTCGGCAACGACGAGGCAAGGGTGCGGGCAGAACGAGCAAGGGCGATCGGACTGTTCCCGATATCAACTGATCCGCGATGCGGCGGATTCGGGGCACTCCACCAAGGACCGGGGAAAGATAGTGCGCGAGTTGGCGTCTTGCGAACACACCGACCCGTTCGGACGCCGGGTGCGAATCTCGCGGCAGACCACCGACCGCTGGATCCGGGACTGGTGCGCAGGCGGGTTCGACGCGCTGGTGCCCAGCCCACGCCAGTGCACGTCGCGCACCCCGGCGGAGGTGCTGGATCTGGCGGTGGCGCTGCGGCGGGAAAACCTGGACCGCACCGCCGCCGCGATTGCCCGGATCCTGCGCACCCAGCTCGGTTGGGCGCCCGACGAACGCACCCTGCGACGCAACTTCCACCGGCTCGGCCTCGGCGTCGCTGCGACGGGGTCGGCATCGGTGTTCGGCCGGTTCGAGGCCGAACACCCGAACGACCTTTGGACTGGAGATGCGTTACACGGCACACGGATTCAGGGCCGCATGACCTACCTGTTTGCGTTCTTGGACGACCACAGTCGGCTGCTGCCCGGCTACCGGTGGGGCTACGCGGAGGACACGGTGAGGCTCGCCGCCGCCCTGCGGCCGGCGCTTGCGTCCCGGGGCGTCCCCAAGGCCGTATACGTCGATAACGGATCCGCCTATGTCGATGCGTGGTTGTTGCGGGCCTCGGCGAAACTCGGTGTGCGGCTTGTTCATTCGACACCGCGCCGGCCGGAAGGCAGGGGCAAGATCGAACGACTGTTCCGGACAGTCCGCGATCAGTTCCTCGTCGAGATCACCGGCGAGCCCGACGTCGTCGGTCGCCATCACGTGACCGATCTCGCCGAGTTGAATCGGCTCTTCACGGCCTGGGTCGAAACCCAGTACCACCGGACGGTGCATTCCGAAACCGGACAAACGCCGTTGGAGCGGTGGCTGTTCGGTGGCCCGTTCCCGCTGCCCGCCCCGGAGACACTCACCGAGGCGTTCCTGTGGGAGGAGCACCGCCGCGTGACGAAGACTGCCACCGTGTCTTTGCACGGTAACAGCTACGAGGTCGACCCGAGCTTAGTGGGGCGCAAGGTGGAGCTGGTGTTCGACCCGTTCGATCTGACCCGCATCGAGGTGCGTCTGGCCGGCGTGCCCATGGGGCTGGCGATCCCGCACCGCATCGGGCGGCATTCGCACCCCAAGGCGAAACCCGAAACCCCAGCCGCGCCACCGAAACCCACTGGAATCGACTACGCCAAGCTGATCGAGATCGCGCACGCGGCCGAGCTCGCCCGCGGCGTCAACTACGCCGCGCTCTCGGGCGCTGGCGCTACTCCTGGCCAGCTCGACCTGCTCAGCGGCGAGGAGGTGCAACCCCGATGATGGACAAGCTGATCTCGTACTACGGGTTCTCCCGAATGCCGTTCGGCAGGGATCTCGCCCCCGGAATGTTGCACCGGCACACCGCCCACAACGAAGCGGTCGCCCGCATCGGCTGGTGCATCGCCGACCGCCGTATCGGCGTCATCACCGGCGAGGTCGGCGCCGGCAGGACCGTCGCCGTGCGCGCCGCCCTGGCCGGCTTGGATCGTAGCCGCCACACCGTCATCTACCTGCCCGACCCCACCGTCGGGGTGCGCGGGATCCACCACCGCATCGTCGCCTCCCTCGGTGGGCAGCCGCTGACCCATCACGCCACCCTCGCGCCACAGGCCGCCGACGCGCTCGCCGCCGAACACGCGGAGCGAGGTCGTGTCGCGGTCCTGGTCGTCGAGGAATCTCATCTGCTCGCCCACGACCAATTGGAGGCCATCCGCCTGCTTACTAACCACGAGCTCGACTCATCGAGCCCGTTCGCCTGCCTGCTCGTGGGCCAGCCGACCCTGCGGCGGCGTATGAAACTCGGCGTGCTCGCCGCGCTCGACCAGCGCATCGGGCTGCGCTTCACGATGCCGCCCATGACCGACAAGGAGACCGGCAGCTGCCTACGCCACCACCACGCCCTTGCTGGGCGCGACGACACCCTGTTCTCCGACGACGCCGTGGGGTTGGTCCACCAGACCAGCCGCGGCTACCCGCGCGCGGTCAACAACCTCGCCCTGCAAGCATTGGTCGCCGCCTTCGCCGCCGATAAGGCCATCGTCGACGAATCCTCCACCCACACAGCCGTTGCCGAAGTCACGGCGGACTGAACACCACACCGACACCCCGAACACCATCGACCCCGCCGGACACCTCCGGCGGGGTCATTTCATTACGACACATGCTCACCGTCAATGCCGCCGTCGTGCTCATCCCGAGCGCCGGTCAACAATCAAGGCAACTTGCCGAAACTCATATGACCTCATCACAAAGTGCAACCTTGTGTCGGTGGCGACAACACGGCGGCCATTAGGGGGTTCAGGAAAGGAGGAGCTGATGAAGAAGGCACTAATGGGCGCGTCGGCGGCAGCGGTCATAGCACTGGCACCCCTCTGCATTCCACCAGCACAAGCACACGCCGACGATCCCTGTGTCAGCATCACCGATCCCGCTGCCCACCAGGCTTGCATCGACGAATTCCTGCGCGATAACCCCATGCGCAGACACCAACTGGGCGATTGCGAGGGGGCGAGCCCCGTTGACGGACAGGTGGGCCAAGTTTGTGGGTAACTTCTGGCTCCGAAAGTCTGCGCCACCCAATGGAGGGCGGGGCTATGCGGAAAGGATTAATACCGCGCCCGCCCCCCGGTGAGTCGGCAACTCTGGAACGGGGAGAAGGGCGCTGACAAACAGATGGGGGCTAGATGCCTCAGCGTTGTGGGCCTTTTTGTGTGCCAGGGACCGGGCCTCTTGTCGGCGGCTTTCACCCCCATGAAAGTTTCGACTAACCCGGCCCTGGCGTCTCCGCCGTGGGGATGCGCTGCTGGATGAACGGCGCGCGAATCTTCACGATTCCCGATGTGAGTAACCGCGCGGGCGCATACGCTCTCAATCGACGAATCGGGCCACGTCGCCAAACACGAACGTCACCGAAGGGACAACAAGTGGGACGCGAAAATCGGCCCTTGGGCGGATGCCAGGCCGCGCAGGCCCGCGTGCGGGGCATCGAGACTATCGACTCCGAGCTTTGACAGGGTAGGCGTGGACTTCTGGGCTCCTCCCGAGACCACATCAGCGCTGATTCATTCAGGGCCGGGGCCCGGATCATTGCTCACCGCTGCCAACGCCTGGCGCCAGCTGGCGGTCGAGCTGGGACAGACCGCCGCTG
>DATKEW010000397.1:0-4685 GCA_035511785.1 Mycobacterium sp. | reverse complement strand
GCAGTCCTATGGCGTCCCGCGCGCGCAGCGGATGCTCGGGCTGAAATTCCGCGACCAGCGGATACCGACACTCGATGAGTTCGCCGAGGCGGTCGACCGAATGCACTTGGCAGCGGTCCGGTTGACTCCTGCTTAGGATTGCTCTCCCAATGAATATGGGCGAGTAGCCCTGGCCGCCTTCGTGAAAATCGGTCGGGGCGCGGCGGGGAACTGCTCGCCGAATTGTCGCTCGATGGCGGCCGCCTGTTTGAGGTGCTCGGCGGAGATGCGACAGAGCTCGCGCGATCGGTCGATCTGCTCTCGAGCGCGCTGGATGGAGCCGGCGGCAGCGCCCTGCAGCGAGCTGCCGGTGGCTTGGGGATTTGCCGGCGCCAGCGCGGAGCCACTGGCGACACCCGCGCGCAGGTTGGCGATCCGGCGGGCGGTTCGGGCGCGGTGAGCTTTCTGCCGGCATGCCGACGAGCAGTAGACGGCATCGGACCGCGCGGAGAAGCCAGTGCCGCACAAAGCGCAGGTAGCGGCTGCCATAGCCGTTACGTTATAGCTATGCGGGCCGCCCCCACGGCGTCGTCACCAGAAAATTCCGAGAACCTTGCCGGGCGTCGCGATCAGAGTTGATCGCGGAGTCTTTCGACGAGACTGACCAACCTTGCATGGTGTGAGCCGGCCCAGTAGATCCGCCCGCATTCCGCGCACCGGCTGAATTCCTCGTAGTACTGGCGGGTCAATGGCTCGAGCTGGTCGATCACCTCGTGTTTGGCGACCGCGGCCAACTTGCCGTTGCACTGCAGGCACCGGGTGAGTGGCGCCAGCCGTTGGCGGAGGTCCAGTCGTCTTATCACCTCGAGCGTCTGTTCCTCCGGGTCCTGGGAGTGGACGAATAGACCATGCGTGATAGCCCTGCGCTTCAACAGGCCGCGATCGCGGGTCAGCAGGATCCGCTGCTCGTCCAGGCTGATGTCGGCGAGTGTCGCGTCGTCGGCATCACTCGACCACCACACGTCGAAGCCGAGCACCCGAAGCAGCCGTGCCAGCCGGCCTAGGTTCACATCGACGACGAACCGCGGTTCGCGCAACGGCACCG
The DNA here is from genome assembly GCA_035511785.1 of Mycobacterium sp. Taxonomy (GTDB): domain Bacteria; phylum Actinomycetota; class Actinomycetes; order Mycobacteriales; family Mycobacteriaceae; genus Mycobacterium. Next base: position 3,601 of record DATKEW010000397.1, on the reverse strand, counting down.
GCCGCAGTCTGGTTGCCGGGCCGACGTCCAGCGCCTCGAACATCGGGTAAGCGGCGATGCGGTCGCCGGCCGTGGGCCGGTGGTCAAAGTCCGCCGGTTCACCGTTCACCAGGATGAGGTCGACCTCGGTATGCGGAATGCCCATGGCCTCCAACACATCCTTGACGGTCTGGTGGGGCCGGAACGGGCGGCGCACCGTGGCGCCGCGGAACTCGGGCGCCATGAAGTCGTTGAGCTCGGCGTACGCCCGGACATCGACGTAGCCGATTACCGACACGGCCCCGCGCCCGCGGCCGCATGGGTTCTGGTGACGACGGGCTGCTCAAACCCGGCCTCACACACCGCCCGTCGCACCGCCTCGCCGACCGCATCCGCCCGGGCGGCCGGCACCAAGGCGATCACGCAGCCCCCGAAACCACCGCCGGTCATCCGCGCTCCCAGAGCACCCGCGCGAACGGCGGTATCGGCGATCAGGTCGATGTGCTCGGTGGTGATTTCGAAATCGTCGCGCATGGACGCGTGCGAGGCGGTAAAGAGGTGCCCGACCCCCGCGAAGTCCGAATCACCCAGCGCGGCAACACAATCGAGCACCCGGCGGTTCTCGGTCAGCACATGACGGGCACGACGGGCGTCGACCGGGTCGGTCACCGCGGCCAACACCGACGGCCCGCGATCGGCAACCTCACGCAGTGACGACGCCCCCAGATCGGCGGCCGCCCGCTCGCACGACGCGCGCCGGGCCGCATAGTCGCCGCCGGCGTGACGATGGCGCGCCCGAGAGTCGATCAGCAGCAGCGCAACGCCACAACCGTCCGGGTTGAAGGCCACCGGCCGAACGGTGACGTCGCGAAAGTCGATCAGCAGCGCCGTCGACGGTTCCCCGAACAGCGAGGCCAGCTGGTCAAGCAAACCCGTTGGGGCGCCGACATAGTCATTTTCGGCGCGCTGGGCGAGCCGCGCCCGTTCCTTTGCGTCGATGCGGACACCGGCCGCCGACGCGATCGCGCCCAGCGCCGCGCATTCCAACGCCGCCGACGAAGACAGACCCGACCCCATCTCCACGTCGCTGGTAATCGACATCGTGCCGCCGGGCACCGGGTGGCCGGCCCGGCGCAGCGCCCACATCACCCCGGCCACATAACCGGCCCAGCCGTCCACGTCACCGGGCGCGGTGCCGAGCGGAATGCGCACCGAGCCGTCGGCGCGATCGCTGCCCACGGTGATTGCGTGGCTGCCGTCGGGGGTGAAGGTGACCACGGTGCGCTGCGGCAGCGCGATCGGCAGTGCGAACCCGAGGTTGTAGTCCGTGTGCTCCCCGATCAGGTTGATCCGCCCGGGCGCGGCGTAGCGGACCGTCATCCGAGTGCCCGCAACCGTTCGGCCACACTTTCGGGTGTGACGTCACTGATGAACGCGTCCATCGCCGATTCGGAGGCGGCCAAGTACTTGAGTTTGGTGGCGCTGCGACGGATTGACATCAGCTCGACGTGGAAGTACCCGTCAGCCTGGTCGTCGGTGTCGGCGAACTGGTGCAGCGCCGAAATATAGGGCAGCGGAGCCGAATACATGCGGTCGAACCGACCCAGCACGTCCAGGTAGACCTGCGCGAACCCGTCCAGTTCGTCCTCGTCGAGTTCGACAAGGTTGTGCACGACCCTGTTCGGGTAGATGTGCACCTCGACCGGCCAGCGCGCGGCGAACGGCACGAACGCCGTGAACAGCTCGGTGCGTGCGATGACGCGGCGGCCATCGGCGATCTCGCGCGCCATCAGGTCGGCAAAAAGGTTGCCGCCGTGGCGCATTCGATGTTCGCGTGCCTGCCCCAGCATGACGTCGGTGCGCGGCGTCAGGTAGGGGTAGCCGTAGATCTGACCGTGCGGATGGGTCAGCGTCACCCCGATTTCCTCCCCCCGGTTTTCGAAACAGAACACCTGCTCGATGCCCGGTGCGGCCATCAGGTCGGCTGTGCGGTGCCGCCACGCCTCGACGACCAGCCGGGCATGCGCCGGTGCCAACTCCGCGAACGACGCCGTGTGTTGGCTGGAAAAGCAGATCACCTCGCAGCGCCCATGCCCCGGAGCGGACACAAAACCGTCACCGGCAGGCGCAGGCGTCGGCGCCGGTACCGGATCCAAGGCACCGGACAGGCTCGGGAACCGGTTCTCGAAAACGACGACGTCGTAGTCGGCGGCCGGCACCTCGCTGGTCAGCCCGGTCGGACCCGGACACAGCGGGCACAAGTCGGGGAGCGGCTTGTAGGTACGGTCCTGGCGCAGCGCGGCGACGATCACCCACTGTCCGGTCGACCGGTCGAACCGCAACTGCGACTGGTCCGGGTCACGTTCCGGCAGCTGCCTGCGATCTTCGACCGGTGCGGGGCAGTGCCCGGGCAACGCGAAGAACAGCAGGTCACGGCCGTCGGCCAGCTTCGCCCGCGTCGGCGTTGTCACGATGTCGAAGACTAGCTTGGCCGCGCCGACGCGGTTTGGGTAACCATGTGGTGTCCAGCAAACGAGAGGGGGTCCAGAAGATAACTGATCTCTACGAAAGAGCCCGCAACTGGTGGACCGGCTCCGACCCCGGATTATTGCGACTGCGGATGGCGACGCGGACGACGGCTGCGCTGGCCTGCGCCCTTGCGATCCTTTTCCTGCTGACCAGGGCGGCGGGACAGCCGCTGACGGTCGCCTTGCTCGGCGTCGTCATCACCGTGATCGCGGCCCGGTCCGTCAACGAGCCGGACCCGCATCGGCAGCGGATCACCATGGCGCTGTTGCCGCTGCCCGCCGCCCTCTCCATCGCCGCCGCCGCGCTGCTCGCGCCGCACAAGGTGGCCAGCGACGCTGTCTTCGTGGTGGTCGTGTTCGGTGCGGTGTACATCCGCCGCTTCGGGCCCCGCGGCAGGGCGCTGGGCATGGTCGCGTTCATGTCCTACTTCTTCACTTTGTATCTGCGAGCCAGCATTTCGGAGTTGGCCCTGGATGATCGGGGCGGTCGTGGTGGGAACGGTGTGCACGTTTGTGATGAGCGCCTACGTGCTGCCCGATCGACCAGAACGCGTGCTGCGCGCCACCATTCGGGCACTGCGGGCGCGGATGGCCATCGTGGTCGACACCACCGCTGAAGCGGTACGCACCGGACGCCTCGACGAACGGCGGCGCCGCCGCATGCGGTCCCGCATCATCAGGCTCAACGAGACCGCCCTGATGGTGCAAGGTCAGATCGAGGACAGGGCCGACCCCGTGACGCTGTGGCCCGGGGTGACCAGTGAACAGCTGGCGCCCTGGCTTTTCGACGCCGAGGTCGCCATCGAATGGGTCGCCACCGCCGGCCGACAGGCGGCCGCCCTCGGCGCCGAAATACCTACCGCCACCCGCGTCGAACTGGTCGCGGCGCTCGCCCAGCTCGCCAGGGCGATCCGGCTACCGCTGGAAGGCGGGCTTCGCCAGGCCGCGAGCCAGGAATGGAGATGAGCAAGCGCCGCATGACCGAGGTATCCACCGACTTGGCGAGCATCACGTTGACCGATCACCGCGGCCGTACACTTTTGAGGTTCCACAAGGAGAAACGCGGCTGGTGTGTGTCAGACTTCGTGCCGCGC
>DATKEW010000396.1:0-6253 GCA_035511785.1 Mycobacterium sp. | reverse complement strand
CGTGGGCAGGTTCCGTAGAAGTCGATCTGGTGGGCGACGTCGGTGTAGCGGTTCTGCTCGGCGAGTTGGCTTGTGAGGTGTTCAATTTCGCCGGCGGTGAACCCGATCGCCCGCCCGCACCGTCGGCACAGTAGGTAGTGGCGGTGCTCGGGTGTGGTGCGCAGCCGGTAAAGCATCTCACCGTCTTCGGCGCGCTGGGTTTCGGTGATTTTCATGTCGGCGAACGCGCGCAGGATCCGGTACACGGTCACCAGCCCGATCCGGACGCCGTGGCGTTGACGGAGATCGAGATACAGTTCTTGGGCACTACGGAAGCGGTCGCTGCGATGCAGCGCTTCGAGCACCGCTCGTTGCTGGGTGGTTATTCGGGTCTGGCGTAGCACCGGCGGCGCGGGCATCGTTGTGCTCCTAGGCTTTTCTGCGTTGTGGCGCCGCCAATGCGTGCCGTGGCTGGCGGCCTCGGGCGCTTATCACGGCGGCGATCAGGTAGATCGTGGCGGCGGTGCTCATGATGGTGAAGGTGGCCGGCGCCGCCGGAACGGCGTAGGCGATGGTGACGCCAATCCAGATCGCGGCCGTGGCCAAGACCGCGGACAGCCAGAATCCGGGCCAGGGCCGGGTCGTCAGCCGCGCGGCGGCGGCGGCCGGCGCGGCGAGCAGGCCGAGCACGACAAGCGCGCCGATGATCTGGGTGGCCTCGGCGACGGTGGCACCGACTACCGCCAGGAAAAGCGTACTCAGCAGCCGGGTCGGCACGCCGGCGGCTTGGGCGACGGCCGGATCGATGGTGGCGAACAGCAGCGGTCGGGCGATCACGATCAGCACGACGCCCAATCCAGCGGCGACGGCCACCGCCACGGCCCTGGCCTGGTCATTGATCCCAAAGATGCTGCCGAACAAGACATTGACGTTGGCTGTGCCGTTGTTGCCGCTGCCGTGGGTGGTGTAGTAGGTCAAGAACAGCGCGCCCAACCCGAGTATCCAGGAGAAAAACGAGCCGATCACGACGTCGTCGGCGCCGCGACGGTTGATCACGCCCAGCGCGACTCCGGCCACGATGGTGGCGGCGAACAATCCGACCCGGGGGTCCAGCCCGGCCACCAGCGCCGCCATCGCGCCGGTGTAGGCGATGTGTCCTTGTGCGTCGCCGGCGAATACCTGGCCGCGCAACACGAGGAAGTAGCCGACCAGCCCGCACACCACCGCCACCGCCGTCCCGGCCACCAACGCGTGGGTGATGAAGGGGTGGCCCAGCATGTTCGCGAAACCGGTCAGCGGCCCCGACGCGCTGGCGCGCCCGTCGACGATCGTCATGCCGCCACCACGGGGCGACCCGGGGAGTGCCGTCGGTCGATCCGCCGGAGGGTCCGCTCGACGCTCGCTCGGTAGCCGGCGGCCAGCAGATAGATGCCGAACGCGAAACTGCTCACCCAGAACCCGATCGGATACGGCGAATAGAACGCGCAGCCGATGCCCACCCAGGTCACGGCGACCGCAATGAGGACCGAGATGGCAATGCCCATCGCGGGACGGGCGGTGAGGTGGAAGGCGGCCGCGGGCGGGGCCACTAACAGCGCGAACACCAACAGGCTGCCGGTGATCTGGCTGGCGCCGGCCGCGGCGACGCCGAGCACCAGCAGGAACAGCGCGGCGACGAGTCGGGTGGGGACGCCGTTGGCGGCGGCGGCATCGGGGTCGATCGAGGCCCACAGTAGTGGCCGCCCGATCGCGGCCCGCACGATCAAGCACACCAGCGCGGCGATGAGCAGCACGTGAAGCTGCTGGGAGCTGACCCCGGCGATGGTGCCGAACAGCAGGCTGGTCAACCCCGACAGGAATCCGTGATACAGGCTGACGAACAGGAACCCGGTCGCCAGGGCGAGGGCTTGAATCGTGCCGATCCCGGCGGACTCGTCACTGAAGCCGCCCAGCCCGCCCGCCTGGCTCGGCGCGGGCAGCAGCGCGATCACCGCCGCGGCCCCGATGCAGGCCGCGAAGTAGCCGTAACCGGTGGCCACGCCGAGCCAGGCCGCCGCGGCGGCGCCGGGGAAACCGACGACGGCCAGGGTGTGCCCGGCGAAGCTTTCCTTGCGCAGCACCATCACCCAGCCGACAACACCGGCGACGACGGCGACGACGGTGCCGGCGCGCAGCGCGCTGACCATAAACGGGTAGGCCCACATCTGCTGCACATCGGTGATCAGATTCCAGGTCAGCTGCGGATTCATCCACCCGCTCCAGCGGTGTGCGCGGGAGCAGCGTCGGGTTGCCCGACGACGAACAGGCGCCCGGCCCGGTCATGGAGCACTTCGATCGGGATGCCGTAGAGCGCGCTGAGCTTATCGGCGGTGATCACCTCCTCGGGCGTTCCGATCACGGCCGACCCGCGGGCGATGTAAATGACGCGATCCAGGTAGGGCAGGATCGGGTTCACGTCGTGGGCCACCATGACCACCGCGACCCGGTCCCGGCGGCAGATGTCGCGCACCAGGGCGCTGATCCCGGCCTGGCTGGGCACGTCGAGGCTCTCGAGCGGCTCGTCGAGCAAGAGCAGTTCCGGCCGGCGAATCAGGGCCTGCGCGATCAGCAGCCGCTGCTGTTCACCACCGGAGCAGCGGCCGATCGGGCGCCGGGCATAGTCGGCGGCGCCGACCACCTCGATCACGTGGTCGAGCCGTCGTTGCCGTTCGGCGAACCGTCGCGGGGCCAGCAGCCGGTTCAGCCACGGTACGGGCGTTCCCCAGCGGGCGCCGTCCAATCCCAGGGACACCACGTCGATGCCGCGGATGCGCACGCTGGCGTCGAACGTGCGCCGTTGCGGCAGATACCCGATCCGCTTGGTGCGCCGACCGGGGCGCTCGCCTAACACCTCAACCATGCCGTGCGACGGTGTCAGCCCCAGCAGCACCTTCAGCAGCGTCGACTTTCCGCAGCCGTTAGGTCCGAGCACCGCGACGAACTCCCCGGCGGCGACGTCGAGGGACATATCCGACCACACAGTCATCCCGCCCACCACGGCCGAAGCGCCGCGCATCCGGACCGCGACCCCGTCGGCGACCGGGGCTGGGGTGGCGCGCTGGCTGGCGTGGCTGGGGACCGTGCTGGTCATCTACTTTCCTGTCGCGGCGTGCAGAGCGTCGGCCAGGCCAGACAGCTGGGTGGATTGCCAATCTTGAAACGACGCGTTCGCCGGCGACAGCGTCTCCGTCACGGTAGTGACTGGAATGCCCTGTTTTTTGGCCGCGTCGACCTGGGCCTGCACATCTGGGTTGCTGTTTTGGCTGTTCAACACGTACACCTTGATCGCCTTCGTGGCGATCTGCTGGTCGATGGTCGCCTTGTCGGCCGGCGACGGGTCGGTGCCCTCGCTGATCGCCTTGAGGAATTCCGGCGGGGTGATCAGGTTCAGCCCCAAAGCATCCGAGAGCGGGGAGAAGATCGATTCACTGGCACCGACTGGCGTCCCGGCGTACTTGGCTTTGACACTGGCGATCAAGCTGCGGTAGTTGGACAGGCCCTGGTTGAGGAACTGCTGGTTCTGCTGATCGAAATATCCCGAGTCATTCGGGTCCGCCTTCTTGTAGGCGGCGGTGATTGCGTTGACCACCTTGGTGACCGAGTCGGGCGAATACCACTGATGCGGGTTGCCGCCCTCGGCAACCCCGACGGTGTCGCCGACATTGACCACTGTGCGCTGCGGATTCGGGTCGGGCGCAAGCATTTTGTCGGCCCAGGCGTCGTAGCCGATGCCGTTTTCGACCACGACCTTCGCGTCGGCAACCTTGCGGGCATCAGCGGCCGATGGCTCATAGCTGTGCGGGTCGGTGTCGGGGTTGGTGATGATGCTGGTCTCCTGCACCCGGTCACCGCCGAGCTGTGAGGCGATACTGCCCCACGCGTTGATCGTCGCGACAACCGCGAGTTTGGGGACGGCCCCCGTGCTGCTTGTGCCACTGGGTCCGGCTTGCGGTGCGTTGTTGCTGCTACACGCAACCGCGCCCAGCAGTACCGCGGCCGTGCCCACTGCCCATTTCGCCGCCCTGCGCCGACCAGGTTGAGCTTTCATCAAACCTCTCCCAGATCCTTATTGGAAATGGTTTTCATTTTGTGTGGCGGTATGATAGCACGACACTGCGCGGTTCGCACCCAGCGGCCCCGACCGCCCCCAAGCAGGTAGGCACCGGGGATCCTCTTTGGGCAACCTGAAGTTTGGTGTCACTGACTTGGTGAAAAGTTCTAGACGGCTGGTCGCAAATGTCGATGCTGGTGACCACAGGCTTACGTCCATGTGGGGCGCTACGCGGCGCATGGGCATGGAGGGTGCGGGGCGTGCAAGGTAGGACACGCAGCTGGCCTCCGCTAGGGGAAGGTCACCGCGGCCTGACGCTCGTGGGCTAGTTGCCGCCACCGCCACCGCCGCCAGTAGCGGTCCCGCCGCTGTCCGTCGACAATCGTTCAGGGCAGTACACGCTGGCGGCCGCCTTGGCGAACTTGGCGGCGCTGGTCATGGTGAATCCGGGGTTGAGATCTCGGATATCCCTGATGATGTCGAGCTGTGATGTACCGGAGTTGGCCAAGTCGCACACCTTTTGGCCGGCTGTTACGGCGCGGTCGGGGTTCTGATAGCTAATGCCTGCCTGGGTGAGCGCGGCGAGGAAGGCATCGTCATCCGAGTCGGCGTGCGCTGGTATGGCCATGGCGATTAAGCCGCCGACGCTTGCGAGAAACGGTAGGACTTTCATATCTCAGGACCGCTGTCGTTAACCGGCGGCGGGCGGGCGCCCGATGACGCGGGGGCGGAACCCATACATCGGTTCAGCGAACTCATCCTGATGCGGACCTGGAATGCCTGCCAGGGGCAGCCCGGGCATGCCCACTGCCCCAGCCTCTTCCATCACCATCGGGGTGGCGGCGCCAAAGCTGTGGTAGGCCCCTGCCCCGAGCTGAGTCGTTGCTGCCACTGTGCTGATCGTTCCTCCGGTGGCACCCCAGGCCTGCGGGACCGATAAAGCCCCAACCAGGCTCGCCTGTCCCACCCCCGCTGTTGCCGCCGCACCGGGCACGCTCACTGCCGATGCCAGCGACCCGGCATTACCAAGACCGGCGGCCAGATCCTGCAGCCCCGACGTGGTATCGCCTACTGCGCTCAGGGAGTTGACCGTCCTCATCGAATCGACGAATGTTGTCGGGTTCAAAATTCCGTTGGTGGTGAACCCGTTAAGGATGCCGGACCAGGAATTATTGTTGAGAAAGGCCCCGATCAGATTCTCGTTTGAATTGCTCAGAAAGTTCATGACGCCGGCAAGTCCGGTGGTGGACGTATTCGAGTTGGGCGCAAGACCAAGCCAGTCCAAGATGCTGGTCGCCTGAGTCGCGGCCGGGGCGGCCACGGCGTTGTTGGTGGCGCCGAGAACCGCGTTGCTCTGCAGGGCCGTTGCGCCGGTGGTGGTGTCGGACTGCGGTGCGCTGAACGTCGTCATCTCGCTCGCTGCGCGCGAGGCGGTGGTGTAGCTGGTCATCGCGGAGGCATCTTGAGCCCACATCTCGCCGTATCGGGCATCAGTGGCCGCGATCGCCCCGGTGTTTTGGCCGAAAATATTGCTCGCCACCAGGTTCGCCTGCAGGGTGCGGTTGGCCGCGACGACCGGCGGGGGCACTGTGGCGGCAAACGCGGCCTCGTACGCGGCGGCGGCCGCGTTGGCTTGAGCGCCGACCTGCTCGGCCTGAACGGCCGTGGTGTTGAGCCATTCGAGATACGGTGCGATCGCCGCCGACATCTTCTGCGAGGCCGGCCCAAGCCAGCCCTCGCTCACGAGCGACGTGATGACCGCGTCGTAATTGGTTGCCGCGGAACGCATTTCAGCAGCCAGCGCATTCCATGCGGCCGACGCGGCCAGCAACGATCCCGATCCAGGCCCGGCATACATTTTGGCCGAGTTAATTTCTGGCGGTAACGCCCCAAAATTCAGCATGACATCTTCTCCTGAAGTCTCTTATCCGGCGGCCGGCGGACGCGGCATGACGACGGGGCGAAACCCGTACCTGGGGATGCCGCGACGTAGCCGCCTGCCCGTACCGCCCATCGGCCCCGCAACACCTCCCGGCCCGCCTGCCGCCGGCGCCCCGGATGTCCCGATGTCACTAAGACCACTAACCGGCGTCGCCGTTTGAGCGGGGCTGATCGTGGCTGCGGAGCTCCAGCTCTGTGGCACCGACAACGAACCCACCAGATGCGCATTGCCCACCCCAGCAG
>DATKEW010000395.1:0-9600 GCA_035511785.1 Mycobacterium sp. | reverse complement strand
GGTCTTCGTGCACGATCAGCTCGCCGCGGTGGGTCTGGCCGTCGAAACCGATGTGGTCGACGTTGACCCGTCGCAGCCGCCCCGGCTCGACGGGGCAACCCGGCCGCCAGGTCGCGCCGAGTTCGGCGGCGGTGACCGGCTGAACGGTCGCATCGGTAGGTGCTGGCGGCGCGCTGGCCGACGACGACGCGGCGGCCGACGGCGACGGTGCAACAGCCGGTGATGGTGTGGCCGCAGGAGGTGGCGACGCGGAGGTGCACTGCACCAGCACGACACCCGCTGCGAGCATTTCGGCCAGCGCGGCACCCCGCCGCTTGAAGGGCGTCAATTGGGATGAGTCCTCACCGCTTGCTTCCATCCCTACAAGACCGCTGCGATAAGCGGTTTCGCTAGGCAAGTCCGGTGCCAACGCTACCGGGTCCCGCGGCGTGCAGGGCAAGGAGCCTTTTGTCCGCATGGTGCCCGGCGCTGTGGATGCCGGGTCGTCCGAGGTGGACATGGCGGCCGGCGGGACAAGCGACCCGGCGCTGATGCGCCTGGGCCTGGCTGCCACACGCGGACTGCCGCTTGACCTGGTGGCTACCGACGACGACGCGGGGGTGACCTCGGCGGCGCAGGCATTCGCCGACCTCGTCCGTCGGGCCGGTCGGCCACACTGAGGTCCCGTGGGCACAAATGGCGGGCCTCCCGCGTTGCCTTAGTCGCGTGTGCGGCTACCGGGAGGGAGACCCAGGTGAAGATTCGCTTCGGGGTCGGGCTGGGTGCGGACACAGCTCCGGATCAACTCGCCGACATCATCGATCGCTTGGAAACGAGCGGGGTTGACTCGCTGTGGTTCTCGGAGCTTGTTTACTCCCCGGCGGTGGATCCCGTGGTCGGTATGGCCTATGCGTTGGCGCGCACCACCCGTTTGAAGGTGGGTACTTCGGTGGCGGTGTTGCCAGGGCGTCATCCGGTGCTGGTTGCCAAACAGTTGGCGTCGTTGGCGGCGCTGGCCCCTAAGCGGGTTCTTCCCGTATTCGGTTTACGTTCGGCGATACCGGCCGAGCGCGAGGTGTTCGTAGTTCCCGACGGTGAGCGGGCTTCTGTGTTCGACGAGTCGCTGCGGGTGCTGCGCTCGGCGCTGGAAGACGATTCGGCCAGCTACAACGGCAGGTTCTTCACGGTTAGTGCGGCAGCGGTCGCGCCGCGCCCGACGCCACCGCTGGACATTTGGGTGGGCGGCTCGTCGCCCGCGGCGTTTCGTCGCATCGGCAAGCTGGCCGACGGCTGGTTGGGTAGCTTCCTGACCCCGACCGAAGCGGGGAAAGGGCGCGAGGCGATCGAAAGGACCGCGGCGGAGGCAGGGCGGCAAATAGAGCCCGATCACTTTGGCATTTCGTTGGCCGTCGCCGACGGTGAGTTGCCGGCGGAGCTGACTGCGGCGGTCCGCCGGCGGCGCCCAGATCTTGATCCCGGCGAGCTGGTCGCTGCCGGCTGGGATCAGCTGCACCGTCAACTTGACGCCTACCTGGACTCTGGATTGACGAAATTCGTCATTAGGCCAGTCGGTAGAGCGCCATTGGACGGCTTTATCGATCGTTTTGTCGCCGAGCTGGTCGGTCGCCAGAATTGAGCTCTTGATCCCAGTCGCGAGCGGGTCTTGACGCCGTCAAGACCCGAAAACAAAACTGGAACGAAACGTAACGAAAGCGCAGTTCAGAAGGCATTTGCCCAGGTAGAGCGTCGGGTTCGATTCCCGGCAGCTCCATCGAGAAGGCACAGGTCAGAGGCTATTTTTCTGACCACGTGATGTACATCAACGTCCGGTCCGATGGATGTGGTCGAATCCACTGGCTCACAGGCGAAGGGCGGCCGGCGCGCCTTCAGGGACGATGGGGCTGCGCGCCGCCACCGGCCTAATTCGCTGATAGGCAGAGCCGAGTGGCGGGCGGGGGTCCTTTTCGCCCTTGTTGGGCCACATTGCGATTGCCCGTTCCGACTGCGCTGTGATGGTCAACGCCGGGTTGGCGCCGAGGTTCGCCGGAATAGTGGAGCCGTCAATCACGTGCAAGCCCGGATACCCGTACAGCCGTTGATACGGGTCGACGACACCGGACGCGGGTGAATCGCCGATCGGGCACCCACCGATGAAATGCGCCGTGGTCGGAATGTTGAAGATGTCGGTGTACAGGCCCCGAGGATCGCCGTCGATCTTGTCCGCGACCCGCCGGGCGACGTCGTTTGCGGTCGGAATCCAGTTCGGGTTGGGCTCACCCCTGCCCTGGCGAGAGGTCATCTTCCTGCCGAAAAGGCCGCGCTTGAGATAGGTGGTCAGCGAGTTGTCGAGATCCTGCATGACAAGCAGCATCACCGCCCGATCGGTGGCCTTGCGAATGTTAAAGGTCCGAACGAACGCGCCTGGGTGGCGCAAGTTGATCAACGCCCATCTGGCCAGGCGGTGTTTGTCGCCGTCCACCAGGGTTGTGTTGAGCAGTGCCAGCGCGTTGCTGCCCTTACCGCCGCGGAAGGCCTCGATGTGGGTGTTCATATCCGGGTGGATCGATGACGTCCCGGCGATGCCTTGGGCCAGGTCGGTTCGGGAGCGGGAGATGGCAGCCAGGGCAGCCTCAGAGTTGGTTCGCGCCAGTTCGCCCAGCCGTGGCGATATGTGCGGTAGCGAACCGCTGGCCCGCAGTCGATGCAGCAGATTTTGCGTGCCGATCGCGGCGGCGGAAAACACAACCTGATCGGCCCGCCATGTCCGGCGTTGCCTGCCTACCCACCGTCCGCTACGAACGGTTTCGACTTCATACCCACCGCCCACTGACTCGCGCACATCGACGACGGTTGTCATGGGATAAATCTCTGCCCCAGCTTTTTCCGCGAGATACAGGTAGTTGCGCTCGGTGGTGTTCTTGGCGTTGTGCGGGCATCCGGTCATGCACTGGGCGCAGAAGATGCAGCCGGCGCGATCGGGTCCTACCCCACCGAAGTAGGGGTCGGGCACCGTCTTACCGGGCTCACCGAAGAACACGCCCACCTGAGTCGGGTGGAATGTGTCCCCGACGCCGAGGTCGTCGGCGACCGACTTTAAGGCCTTGTCTGCTGGTGTCAATCTCGGATTCGTGGCTACACCAAGCATGCGCCTGGCCTGGTCGTAGTACGGCGCCAATTCGGCTTTCCAGTCCGTGATGGAAGCCCATTGTGGATCGTTGTAGAACTGTTCGAGCGGCTCGTAGAGAACGTTGCCGTAGATCAACGAACCCCCACCCACGCCGACAGCCGATTGAATGAGGACGTTCTTCAGTACGGTCAACCGCATGGGGCCAATGAGGCCGAAATGTGGTTGCCACAACGATTTTCGCAAATGCCAGTTGTTGGGCGGGTAATCCTCCAGGCGCCAGCGGGCGCCCTTTTCGAGTACGCCGACGCGATACCCCTTTTCGCTCAAGCGAAGGGCCGCCACAGAGCCGCCGAATCCTGAACCGATCACTATGACGTCATAATCGGAGCTCATCTGGATCCCTCTCTCACGAGGCAGATCGGCGTAACAATTGTGGCTCGCCCGACTCCTTCGGCATGCGGACTCATCGACAAAAAGCGCGATGTAACAATCCACAAGACCCTACGTCGAAATGCACGCCGCGGGGTGCTGAATTCTTTTAAGCCAATCGCGTCGATAAAGCAAGGCCCCCTGCTCCGCGCAGCGGTTCCCATTTCTAAGCGCGAGGATCAATCCCCTCCGGCACGAGGCAGGCTGGATTGGCGCGCGGCGCTATGAGCGAGTGCTCTTGACGGCGCCAAGATCCGAAAACGAAACCGCAGGTAACCAGCTGGAACGAACCGGAACGAACCGTAACGAAAGCTCAGTTCAGACGGCATTTGCCCAGGTAGAAGTTGGGGTTCGAATCCCCTTAGCTCCACAGAGTTTGTTCCGTACTTGGTGATCAAAAGACCGCTGTGGACTCGCCAGCACCGCTGTATGCCTGCAATTTCTAGGCCGAGGTGTATCTCGCATGTGACCTGCCCGCGACAGCGACGAAGGACGCTCATCTTCATGACAGCGCTCGCGGCCATCTCCGCGCTGGTGACAGCACTGTGCATCGGCTACCAGTTCGGCCGGCGCGCTGGCTCGACGCCTTCAACCTGGAAGAAGCGAACGAGTCGGGTGGCGCTGGGCAGGCTCGCGATTAACCTGCTCGTGTTAATCACCGCGCGCCGCGTGCGGCAGAGCTTCCTGGCCGGGCGCGTGTTCCCCGACGCGGTAGGCATCTGGGGACTGAGATTGATTGACCCGCTTGAGCTGCTGCGTTGTGGCGCTGCGCGGTTACGGTCCTATTGAGGGGTGCCGGCCAGTGTTGATCCCATCAACACCCTTCGCGTAACCGCAGGTCGTTTCACGCACCGAAATCGGGCGTTTCCGCAGGTCAGCGGCATTTTTGTAGCGGTTTCGATTCCCGGCAGCTCCACCGAGAACGGCCGAGTCACTGGCCACAGGACGCAGTCATTGCCGCGGCCGCCTAGCAGGAAGACAACCTTACGCAGCCGCCTGCAGGGTGATCTCGGAGATTTCCGTCCGGCTCTCGCCATCCGTGGTGCCCAAGGTGGAGATCCACACCAGCACATTGGAGGTCTTGGTCCTGTCATGTACCGCTATGCGGTTGTGCCCCGGCTGTAGTGGCGTGGTTGGGGTCAGCTCGGTGGTGTCGGCCAATTTGGCTGGGGCGTCGGTGCGCGACGAGCGGATCTGCACCCGGGTTCCTGTGCTGGACACCTCGATCGTCACGGCGCTCAGCGCGGTCGGTTCGGACAGGTGCAGCAACAGACCCATTCCTTCGACGAATTTCGGAAAAGGAACGGCGTCCTTATAGGTAACGGTCGACCACGCCGTGTCTGGGTTGCCGTCGATCGCCAAGTTGGCCTGCTGCGGATTGTCGGGGGCACCGTCCGGTGAAAACACCGTTGCGCTCACTGGCTTGACGATCGGTCCGGGGCGAGTCCAGTGACCGAAGCCGTCGGTGAACCACAGAACCGCAGCCGCGGTCAACACGATCGCACCGACGGCGGCGACGAGTGCAACGATCCGGACCTTCCTGCCTTTCGGGGCCTTGTCTCGCGGAGACTTGGCGCGGACCTGGGACCGGCGTCGCTCCGGACGGGCTCCGGCTGAAAGGTTGACGATTTTGTCGGCATCGAGGCTGTCGCCGTCCCAGAAGCCACCGACCTCGACCTCATCCCCGTCTGCGAGCTGACCCGCTACGAGATCAGTTTGTATTTCGACCGGAACATGAGCCCGCCGGTTGCCTAGTGGGTCGTCATATGGGACCAGTTGGAACGACAACATCCCGACCTGGTTTTGAGCACCGACGGCGCTTTGCTGTACGCCGCGCGCTGTCCCATGAACGACCACACGCTCGAGACGCTGCGTGGGTGGACGTTCGCCTGAACCGAGGTCCTTGGCGGGGCCCGACCCTGACGCCTGTGAGCCGGATTGCTGATACGGTGCAGCGATATCGCGGCCGGGACCCTGCTGCGTGAGGGCTCGGGCAAAGTCGGCGCAATTCGGGTACCGCTCGCTCGGGTCTTTGGCCAGCGCCCTTGCCAGCACCGCGTCCAGGTGCGCGAGATCGGGTCGGCGCTGCGAAATCCGCGGTGGTGGCGTATTGAGATGGTGGCTGACTACGACAGCGCGATTTGAGTCTTGAAAGGGTGGGGCGCCGGTTAACAGGTGAAAGGTCGTGGCAGCCAGCGCATATTGATCCGCTCGGCCGTCAAGCGGCTTGCCCAAAAGTTGCTCGGGGGCCACGTAACTGATGGTTCCTATGGCGACGTTGGCCTCAGTGAGGTTGCTGACGTCATCGATTCGGCGAGCGATGCCGAAGTCGGTTAACAACACCCTGCGGCGGTGGCCATCGGCCGCGGTCACAAGGATGTTCTCAGGCTTGACGTCACGATGGAGCAGACGACGCTCATGGCCGAAGTCCAGCGCATCAGCCACCGCTGTCACGATCTCCCAGACGTCTTCTTCTGGCATGCCGCGTGGGTGGCGCTCCCGAACCAATCGACCCGCGTCGGTGCCGTCCACGTAGTCCATCGAGATCCAGAGCCGGCCGTTGAACTCACCACGATCGAGAACGCCGACGATATGTGGGTGCCACAGCGTCGCTGCCAATTCGGCTTCGCGATTGAATCTTGCGCGAAACTCCTCGTCGGCTGTTGAGGCCAATGACAAGATCTTCAACGCGTCGTGACGAGGCAGACGAGGATGCTGGACGAGGTAGACCTCACCCATACCACCGGTGCCGAGCAAGCGCTGAATAACGTAGCCAGCGAAGACTTCACCGTTGTTGAACGGCATGCCCGAAAGCCTACAAACCGGCACGGCCAAGGAGCGAATTGCCGCGACGAGGAGTAGAACCGCCGCGTCAGGCTCTTGACGCCGTCAAGACCCGAGAACGAAACCACAGGTAACAAGAAGGTACTGAATCGGGATCGAAACGGAACGAACCGGCACCTCAGAAGCCATTTTTCGATTCCCGGCAGCTCCACCGAAGGGCGCAGACCAGCGGCCCATTTTCGCTCGTTCACCGGGTTCAGCAACTTTTCGCAGTAAAGGCACCTAGTGCGGGCGCCACGTCGCTGGACGCTTCTCAAGGAATTTTAGCGACCGGTGAACATCGAAGCGCGGCGCTGGGCCGCTGCTGCCACGCCCTCGCGGAAGTCGGCGGTCGCCTGTAGCCGGGTTTGTTCTTCGAGTTCGCGGGCGGTGGCCGCGGCGACGGCCTCGGCGAGTCCGGCACGCATGGTGGCGCGGATGCTCGTCAGCGCCAGGGGAGCCGAGGCGGCGATACGCTCGGCGAACCGAATCGCCGCAGGGCGCACGTCGCCGTCGGCGACCAATTCATCAACCAACCCTGCTGCGTGGGCGAGTTCACCACCGAAACGCTCACCGGTGAGCATCCACTCGAGTGCTTTTTGCTGGCCAACGACACGTGGCAGCGTGGCGGTTATCCCGAAGCCGGGATGAAACCCGAGCCGGCTGAAGTTGGCCGCGAATTTCGAGGAGGGTGCGGCCACTCGGAAGTCTGCGCTGAGGGCAAGCCCGAGTCCGCCGCCGATCGCGGCGCCGTGCACCGCGGCGACAACCGGCTTGCTGGTGCGGAACAACCGGATGGCCTGAGAGTAAAGCTCGCTCGGCGACGAACGATTCTCGGCGGGCTGGGAGAAGTCGGCGCCGGCGCAGAAGTGTTTGCCCTCCGCACACAACACGATCGCCCGGCATTCGACGTCGTCGTCCAGTCGCTCGTAGGCGTCGGCGATGCCCTTGATCAAAGCGGTGTCAAAGAAGTTGTTCGGGGGCCGATGGATCTCCACTATGGTTACGTGGCCAGCGAATTCGACGGTGACATCCGGAATGGTCACAACTGCTCCAGCAGTTCGCGCGCGGCGGCATTGAACGTCTCGGGCTGGTCCATATTCGCCGCATGCCCCGCGTTGTCGATCACAACCTTGCGGGACTTGGAGATGTGGCGGTGCATGTAGTCGGCCCCGGCGAGGAAGTCGGTGTCTTGGGCGCCGACGATAACCAACGTGGGCACCGTGATGCTGTCCAGCGATGTGATCACGCGGGCGTCCTTTTGAGCCATGACACCGCGGGCGGCGCGGGGCAGCCCCTCGGGATGCGCATGGACTGCCTGGGCGACTTCCGCCGAGATGTCGGCCGGCGCCTCGCCCCGCTCAATTTGTTGGGCGCGTCGTTCTACCCACGCGTTCCACTTGTCGCGGGCTTCGTCGTTGCGGTAGCCCGGCCCCGTGTCGACCAGTACCAGCGCCGCCACCCGCTGCGGATGGGCGAGGTGGAAGGCCAGGGATAGGTAGCCGCCCAGGGACATCCCGCCGAGCACGACCCGATCAGCACCCGCGGCGTCGAGAATGGCCGCCATGTCGGCGACGCTGATCTGCTCGCTGTAGCGGTCCATGTCGTCGGGTGCGTCGCTGCTGCCGTGGCCGCGCTGGTCCCAGACGATCACAGGCCGGTCGACGCTCAAAGCATCGATATTCGGGTCCCACATGCCCGCGGTGGCGCCGAAACCGTGTGTGAGCAAAAGCGGCACACCCGAGCCCTGCGGGTTGTGCACCTGGAAAGCCAGCGTGACCCCGTCTTCGCGCTGCAGTCGGTTCACTGCACCACCTCGGAGCCGCATTGGATGGCGGGGTATAGGGCGTCGGGGCCGCGGGCGACCAGCGCCGCGCCGAGCCGGTCAGCCCAGCGATGATGCCCTCCGGCTTCGTCTCGCCAGGCCCAGAGTCGACGGGTCAGATGATGCAACGGGTACTCCTTGGTCATACCGATAGCGCCGTGCGTCTGATGGGCGGCCGCCGTCACCAGTTGCGCGGCCCGGTCGGCAAGCATTTTGGCGCAAGCGATTTCGAAGCTACCCCGGCCGAGTTCGACCGCTTCGACGGCACCGTCGATAGCCGATGCGACCACGGTGGCCTGCTGGTGGATGGTGACCAAATGGGCTTGAACGGCCTGGAAACTACCGATGGGGCGCCCGAATTGCTCACGTTCGCGGCTGTAGCGCAGTGTCATCGCTGCGACCGCACTTACTGCGCCGGCCATCAACGCGGCACGCCCCAGCGCGGTGCGCTCCCAGAACGTTTCTTCGGTGACCGCGTCCGGCGCGTCGGCCCGTGCGGTTACCGGCACGCCATCGAAAATCACCGTGTCACGGGGCTCCTCGGCGAGGTTTGCTCCGCGGCTGACGGCCGGGCCGCCTGATTGTGCGGCCGGTCCGGGCGCGAGCACCACGACGCCGTCGACGAGTCCGATAACATGCTCGGCGCGGTGACCCCATGCCACGGCGGGCACCGTGCCGAATAGCCGATCACCGTCGAGGCGAAGCCGCGGCGTGGCAGCGGGCGGCAGTACCGTGCGAACACCCTTGGGCAGCGCGAGACCGGCGGACGCCAGTAGCCACCCCCCGACCAGTCCGGCCTCGGCCAGGGGAACCGGCGCCGAGTGTGCTCCCGCGGCGCGAAGCAGTTGGACCGCATCGGCAACGCTGCCCCCGGCTCCGCCCAGCTCCTCCGGGACGGGGACGTCACTGAATCCGCTCTGCTGCAACGCGTTCCATAGTTGATGCGCCCAACCAGTAGCTTCGGCTTCGCCGACATCCCGGCTGTGCGCGGCAAACAGCTTGGCGGCCAGGCCATAAAGTTCGTTGTCACTCATGACAGACCTTTGGCGGCGACCGAGCGCAGCACCTCATTGGTACCGCCTCGGATAGTGAACGACGGCGAGTCCAGCACAGCGCGGCGTAACAACCGTTCGAACAACGATGGCGTATGCGCCGGCTCCAGGTCGACGAGCTCACGGTCTAGCAAGTCCCGCAGCGCGGTGACGACATGTTGTTCAAAGCGGGTGCCCATCTCCTTGATGAGCGCGGCCTCGGCCGCGGGCGTGCCACCTGTGTCGATCGCCCTGGCCACGGCCAGCGAAAGTCGGCGCAGCACCCAGTACTTGGCCGCGAGTTCGGCGATCAGCCGACTCCCTTCGCGACTGGCGGCCAGGTCCGGCCACTCGCGGATGAACTCCTGAACGAGCAGGAATGTCGA
>DATKEW010000394.1:0-5302 GCA_035511785.1 Mycobacterium sp. | reverse complement strand
CTCACCGCAGGCGCTGGGGCCGGTGGTGTCGCCACGACGGCCTGCCGACAACGGACGCGGGCCGTGTGGGGGTGCGCGACGGTGGGGAGACTTGCCCACTAACCCTACGCATCGACCTCACCGCATAGAACGCAGTCCACCAGGCGAATTCGGCTCGTCTCGTAGGGTCGGATGAGCGTGGTCAAAGCCGAGTGATGAGTTTCAGAGTGGTCACGCCGGAAAAGATCGCGTCGTGAGCGACGAGCGGAATGCCGAGCCGAATGGCGGTGGCCACGACCCAACCATCGGCCTCGTGGTCCTTCTATCCGAGACCGTGCCCGTTGCGGACACACCAGGTCCGAAGCTCGGAATACGTCTCGATCAGATCTGGTCCGGGCCAAACGATCTCGACTTGGTGACGAGGGTGAGGCATAGCGCCTGATCGACCTGGTCGTCGACGTGCTGGGCGCCGGACGTGGCGCGACTTCCGCGCTC
The DNA here is from genome assembly GCA_035511785.1 of Mycobacterium sp. Lineage (GTDB taxonomy): Bacteria > Actinomycetota > Actinomycetes > Mycobacteriales > Mycobacteriaceae > Mycobacterium. The sequence goes on along the minus strand of DATKEW010000394.1, from coordinate 4,828 downwards.
CGTCAGGGACCGGATTCGCTCCGCTGCTAAGGTGAGCCATCGTTTCTCTCGCGACGTATACATGTGCACGACGTGTAGGTATCGAAGGTGCCTTCGGCCACCCGGCGAGCGACACCCAGTCGCAGGGCGTAACGACGAAACGCTTGCAAATGTCTCCAACTCTTCTGCTGGCGTAGCACAGCACGAGCAGCGGTTGTTTGACGTGGCAGCAGCGTTGGCCGGCGAAGCGCTTGGCGAACCCAAGAGTGCCGACGGTGCCGCGGAAATGGTGCGGGTGCCGCGCGTCGCCCGCACCAGCGCGGTGCGCGCCCGGGCCAAGGCCTACAACGCGCTGCAAGACCTCGTGGTGACCGCTCCCGAGCCGCTGCGTGAACAGCTGGCCGGCCTGTACAAGGGGCGCCTCTTGCAGGCGTGCGCTGAGCTTCCGGCAGCCGAAACACTAACTACTCCAACAGATGCCATCACCACGGCTATCAAGTCGCTGGCCGCGCGCTGCCGGGAGCGGCCGCGGTCGACACCGCATCAAGCTATTCGGTCGGCCCGGAATTTCGGTTGCGGTAGCGGCCGCCGACAGCCCGTCGCCCGGTTCGACCCGTCGTAGCGCGCGTAGAATGCAGCGGCGTGTTTGCGAAGGGTCGCGCGCAGCCAAAGCTGGCCGTTTCGGTTGGTTGCCCAACCGTGCTGCTGATCGCCGATCCGGGTTTTGCGGCCGAGCTCGCCGAACAAATTGCCGACTCGCTGCCAAATGAACTAGCGGATCGGGTGGATCCGCCCTTCCGGTGCAACATCTCGGTGCGCGTTGAGCCGTACCTGCCGGACGAACAGGCCCCATTCCCACAGGTCATCGAATCGGTCGATCCCTCACGTCATGACGCCGACATCGTCATCTATCTCACGGATCTGCCCCGTCGCGACGATACCCTGCCCGTCATCGCCGACATCAGCAGCAAGCACCGGTTCGCGCTCATATCCGTTCCGGGGTTCGGCGCCACGTTTGCGCCGCGCCAGGTGCGCGAAGTGGTGGCATTGGTGATTGGCGAAATGATCGGGGTGCCCGGCTTGGCGACGGGGCGCGCCGGGCGGCTTCCATATGCGCGAACCGACGGGGGGATCCGCTACTTTGCCCCCAGGGGGCTGCGACGACTGCGCCTGCTAGCGGGCATGGTGCGCGCAAATCGCCCTTGGCGCTTGGTAACGGGGCTATCACGGGTCCTGGTGGGTGCGTTCGCCAGCGGCGCGCTCGGGCTGGCCACCAAGGAGGTTTGGTTATTCTCCGACACGATGGGCCCCTGGCGCATGGGCGCGGCGACCATCCTGTCGATCACGGCGATGGTGGCCTGGCTGATCCTGGATCACAAGCTCTGGGAACGGCCGAAGTCGGTCACCGAGCGCGGCCGATCGGTGCTGTACAACACCGCGACTTTAGTGACGCTAACGATCGGCGTCACGGTGCTGCATGTGGCCCTGTTCGTCCTGCTGCTGGGCGCCGCAGTTGTCATCCTTTCGCCTGAACTGTTCGCCAGTACCGTCGGCCATCCGGTCGGCATTGCCGACTACCTGGCGTTGGCGTGGCTGCTGGGGTCGATCTCCACCATCGGCGGGGCGCTGGGGTCTGGACTCGAAGACGACCGCGTCGTCAGGGCGGCGGCCTACGGCGTCAGGCAGCGTCAACGCTTCACCGAATCCAACAGCCGTTCCTCCGGGCGCCAGTCGAGCTTAGGGGAGCCTTAGCGAACGTCGTGGGCCTCTACTTCCTGGGTAATGAACCCTTCTGGCTGGTGGAGGCGATGACCGCCGCCGGCTTCTTTACACAGGAGCGGCGCGATCGCGCGCAGACCGCCGTCGCCCGTGCGTTTCTCAAGGTGCTCGGCGATGATGGATCGTCGGTCGAGTTGGGTGGCGTGCGGATTACTCCGGCATATTTGCTCCACCTGTAGTGTCTGCTCATCCAGATCCCGGAGGGCAGCTGGGGGAGCCCGCGGACACGGCATGTCCGCAATTGAGATTGGCCAGATGATCGGTTCCGATAAGGATCCCCAGCGCTGGTCTGAGCTGAAGGTGACCACCGCCAAACTGCAGGCGGCGCGGGCGACATAAGAACCGCATTTCTTGGCTCTTGTGACGTTTCCGTGGGTCCCGGATCGGGCACTGTCCTGCGGATTCCACTGTCATGGAGGTTGTCTGGGCCGCCCCGCCTACGGGCGCACACCTTGCGCGTCAAGGGCGCTTCGCGTCGCTTCGCGATGGCCTTCGGCCACCCCTTGACCCGCGAGCCTCTGCGCGCCCTTATGGCAGGCGAAGGGGCAGGTCAGAGACCTGCCCGGCGCATTCGCGCGGCCCAGACGGAAGGTTCTCGAGAGGGCCAGGATCCGACCCACGGAAACTTCAGTAGATCCCATTTCTTTAGGTCGATATGCGGTGGACCCAATTCGATCGGTCCAGACCGCCGAGGGCTCCCATCGCAGGAAATGTTCTGATCATCATGACCCCCGCAGCGCTGAAGCTTCCAGCAGCACAGACGATCTGGCCGCGACGACACGATATCGCCCTCCGGCCATCATCGGAGGATCACAACCGAGTGCGCCCGAAGGTGTGTGCCCGAAGGTGTGTCCGCAGGGATTCGAACCCCTAACCTTCTGATCGGTAGTCAGAGGCCGATGGCACGACCGGGCACGATACGAGTTCAATTGTCGTGTAGGTGTAGGTGTTGGGAAGCCCGACTGTCGTCATCGTTGTGGGGCGAATTTTAGCGGTCGTTGCAACACTGGTTGTCAATGAGCTTGTGCGAGTAGCTTATCGAGGCGTTCGGCCGGTGTTTGCCAGTCCAGTGTTTTGCGGGGTCGGGTGTTGAGTTGGGCCGCGACGGCGGCGAGATCGCTGGCGGTGTGTGCCGATAGGTCGGTGCCCTTGGGAAAGTACTGGCGCAGCAACCCGTTTGTGTTCTCATTCGATCCCCGCTGCCATGGTGAGTGCGGATCGCAGAAGTAGACCGCGATGTCGGTGGCGAGGCTGAATTCGCGGTGGCGGGCCATTTCCTTACCCTGATCCCAGGTCAATGAGCGCCGCAGCTGCGTCGGCAGTGTGCCCAGGGTGCTGATCAGCGTGTCACGCACAGCGGTGGCGTTCCCGCCGTCGGGCAGGTGCAGCAGCATCACGTAACGGGTCGAGCGTTCAACGAGGGTACCGATCACCGAACCATGGCTGGCGCCGACGATGAGATCGCCCTCCCAATGGCCGGGCACGGCTCGGTCGGCGACCTCGGCGGGGCGCTCGCTGATCATGACCATCCCGGGAATCTTGCCGGTCGGCAACGCGATGTGCCGCGCTGTGGCCGGCGCATGGCACGGCCGGTGCGCAGGGCGCGGTGTAGTTCACGGCGTAATCCGCCGCGTCCTTGCACGTAGAAAGTAGAGCTCGCGCTGGGCCGTCAACGGTTTGCCAGGCCCGGGTTTTTGACGTTGAGACGAATCCGTCACCTGCAACTCCTGAAAGATCAGGTGTTGCGACCACCGTTAGAACCCGAGTGGTCAGAACTGTCGTCAGCTCACGGTGCGAAACAGCGGCACTCCCACCGCTTCCTCATACCCGGCGATCCTGGGCTGACGATCGGCTGCGTCAAGGGTCGCGAAGCCATCACGTAGTGACGTCGAAGACGCCCTTTACGCAGCCGATCGGGAAGTCAGACACTGCGGACTGACGTGGCGCTTGATCAGGCGGCGTCGGGGCTGCTGGGATTGTGATGGTCGGCTTTGGTGTGAGCCTGTAAGAGCTTGTTGTCGGTGGCGCCGATAGCTTGAGGGCCTCGATCAGCAAAACGATGATGTCGGCGACAACCAGCTTGTCGTATGCCTCCAGTCCCAGATGGCACCGCTGGCGCCCGGTCCGCCGCCGCCGTCATCAGACACACCCCTGCACGCGGATCACTCGACGCCGTCGACCGTGCCCACACGCGGCGGGGAGTGTCTGAACAACTGTTCAGGGCGTGGATTAGTGGACCCGAACCGGCTCTCAACCAGGTCACGAGGGGAGCGAGTTCTCGCTGCGCATTGAGGGCGGCCAATGATCGTCATGGATGGGTAGATAGTCATTGGCGCCCGGCGGTCCGCCCATAACTCGTACTCGGTCCGGGCCGTGCGCGCTGCGGAGAAAGCTGCTCGACGCGCTGCGCGGCGAACTGGGCGAGCGGGCTGTGCGCGCACATCACCAACCGCGAGATAGACGCCCTTCACGCTAGAGTCGTTGCGCTGCTGGATAATCCGGTGTGCCGGCCGGATCGGCGTCGGTCGGCCTTCTGACGCTTATGTGTCACTGAGAGACGTGAAAATCTCGAACAGTTCGGTCAGTTTGGCATCGGCGAGCGCCGCCCCGACGGGACCGGCTTGTGCCCCGACGAGGCAGAACGAGATATCGGATTCGCCGGCTTGCGTCGCCGCCGATACCAGGGCGGCGATTCCCTCGGTGTCGATGCGGTTCACCCCGGTCAGATCGAGCGCCAATAGTGCCGGCGATCGGTTCAGTTCAGTGGCCACGACCTGGCGCATCGTCGCGGTTGCTCCGCGCGCCAGCTCACCGCTCACATGTATGACGCTCTTGTTCGTCGGGGATCGCTTCACGTCGACGGTGACGGAGCAGGTTTGTGTTTGCCTTCCTTCCGCTGGATCGTTCACTTCACCCTCCCGGTGCGCATTTTGTGGCGTCAGCGGAATCCATCGATGGCAGTGGGATTAGCCACTGAGGCCAGATTTGCATGGAGCTAATAGTGGGAAGCTGGGGCTCGGCCCCACACCGGCCCGGCGGATCGAAAAACACCGTTGAGGGTAGGCACGCT
>DATKEW010000393.1:0-2439 GCA_035511785.1 Mycobacterium sp. | reverse complement strand
ATCGAGGGCCGCGCGTTCCTCCACCGTGCTGCGTTCGACACAGAGCTCGTAGGCGAAGTTCGGCGCGGCGGTGATCGTGCCACCGTGTCGGGAAAGAGCTTCCAGCCACCGCATTGGGCGCTCAATGAACGCCTCCGGCGGTATGAGGAAGGAAGTGCAGCCGACGTAAAGCGCTTCGAGGATGCTGCCGATGAGACCCATGTCGTGATGGAGGGGCAGCCAGAACACGGCAATCGCGTCGTCGCCCCCGCGTCCCCACGCCCTATAGATGGCGTCCAGGTTGTGCAGCAGACTGCGGTGCGTCACCGCAACGCCTTTCGGCGAGCTCGTCGAACCCGAGGTGTACTGCACGAGGGCGGTTGCGCTCGCGTCGACGTCTGGCACGACCCACTCCACAGCGGCGGCTGGGATGACGGCGTCCACGGCACACCACTGCAGGGAACTCCCGCCCGCTAAGTCGTCCACCGCAGCCTTGAGCTCCGCTTGCAACTCCGCGGTGGTGAGGACGAAGGCGGCTTGCGCATCCGCGACAATCGACGCGACGCGGCCGAATACCCGGTTGCGCAGCGGCGGGTGGACCGGTACTGCGACGGCTCCGGCGTAGATGCACCCGAAGAAGCCGGCGATAAAATCCAAGCCCGAGGGGCAGAGGACCAGTACACGTTCGCCCGCGGCGCCCTGTCGTCGCAAAGTGCAGGCGATTGCTCGGGCCTTGAGGTCCAGCTCGTGATAAGTAAGCCGGCTATGTTCTTCCCCACCCGGAGAATAGTGGCAATAGTCGAACGCAACCTTGTCTCGATAGCGTTCGGCTCTCTGCCGCATAAGGTCTAGCAAAGTTGACGTCGTGAACCCCCGTGCCCTGTGCATCTTGTTACCCGATCTTGACCTCAACCAAGGGACGCCAGCAACGCCGTCCCGAAGACGCGGTAACCGTTCGCCGCGAGAGCAAGCTGCTAACCGCGACGAGCGCGGCGACGCTCGTGAAGGTGCCGCGCCGGATGGCCTGACGGTTGATGATTCGGAAGAACACCTCCACCAAGTTTAGCCATGACCTCGAGGCGGGGGTGAGGTGCAGGGTGACCCGTGGGTGCTTGGCCAGCCAGTCGTTATTCTCTTGGTGCATGCGGGTGTGGTAGTCGTCACCACGACATGCACTTCGCGCCCTGGGTAGGACCGGCCGACCTTCTTGAGGAAATTGAGGAATTCGGCGTTGCCGTGGTGCTGATCGCAGGCGTCGGTGACCCTTGCCGGTCGCTACCTTCCGGGCGGCGCCGACTCACCGGCTCGGTCGCGCGCGGACAGCACGACGGGGGCCCCGCCAGCTGGCACCAGCAACGGGTGTGCGCGGCTGGGGCGACCGCCGAGGCGACCTTTGACCGCACTCAGCCGGCGGTGCTGGAGCAGGGTCCGCAACAGCACGCGCGCCTCGAACAGCGCGAACTCGTCGCCGATACAGCGGTACACACCGCCGCCGAACGGAAGCCAGGTGTAGCTCCCGGGTCGTGAACTTAGAAAGCGTTCGGGCCGAAAGGCCAGCGGGTCGGGGTGCAGGTCGGCGCGCTCGTGCAGTGCCATGATCGCGACGATGATGTATGCGCCGGGCGGGACCAGCAGCCCGTTGAGGTTGAAGTCCCGCTGCGCACATCGACCGGTGACCGGCAATGCCGGGCGCAGCCGCAGCGACTCCGCGATGACCGCGTCAAGATAGGCGTCCTCGCCGCGGTCGATGCTCTCCTCGAGTCCAGCGAGCACGTCGGGTCGGTAGACAAGCAAGTCGGCCAGCCAGCCCAGGGTGACCGCGGTGGCGGCGTAGCCGGCCAGTATCAGCCCCCGCATCGAGCGCGCCAGGAACGCGTCGTCATGCGGCTCATCCTCCTGCTCGTTGAGTTCCAGGAACAGGGTCAGGCAGTCGTCGGGGCGTGAGCGCGTGCGCCGGCGTTCCGCGATTTCTTCGAGGACGATCGCGTCGACCGCGGCGGCGGTGCGCGCGACTTTGGGGATCGGCAGCCAGCGGCCGCGCAGCGCCATCGTGAGGAGACCGACGCCAAGGAAGCTTGGGCTCTCGGTCACCGCGCAGTAGGCCAGCATCGCGCGCTCCAGGCGCTGCATGCGCTCGGGCTTCGAGACGCCGAAGATCACGGTCATCATCACGTCGAGCGAGAGTTGCCTGCCGATCGCGCTGAACTCGACCGGCTGGCCGAGCGGCCAATCCGGCAGCCTCCGGAGCACACTGTCGACCATTGCTCGCTCGTAGGACTTCAGCACCTTGCCGTGCAACGCCGGCGCGATCTTGCGCCGCTCCTGAACGTGAGCCTCGCCATCAAGGAAGACGAACGCGTCGCTGCCGAACAGCGACTCGTGGGGCGTGAATCGGCGGAGCAGTTGGCCGAACGAGAGCGCGCCGTCGCGGTCGGAGAACACCGCCTTGGCGTCTTGAGG
>DATKEW010000392.1:0-11979 GCA_035511785.1 Mycobacterium sp. | reverse complement strand
CTGTTCGTGATCGGCGGCATCGGGGTAACGCCAATGCTGCCCATGATTCGGGCGGCGCACCAGCGCGGAATCAATTGGCGCGCGGTGTATGCCGGCCGCAGCCGCGAGTACATGCCGCTGCTGGACGAGGTGGTGGCGGTGGCGCCGGATCGGGTCACCGTGTGGGCCGACGACGAGCGCGGCCGCTTCGCCACCACGGAGGAGCTACTTGCCGACGCCGGGCCGGCGACGGCCGTTTACGTGTGCGGACCCACCGGCATGCTCGAGTCGGTGCGCACAGCACGCGCCAAACACGCCAATGCGCCACTGCACTACGAGCGGTTCAGCCCGCCGCCGGTCGTCGACGGTGTCCCCTTCGAGCTGGAACTCGCGCGGTCGCAGCGGGTGCTGAGCGTGCCGGCAAACCGGTCGGCGCTGAGCGTCATGCTCGACCACGACCGCACTGCCGCGTATTCGTGCCAGCAAGGGTTCTGCGGGACCTGCGAGGTCAAGGTGCTGGCCGGGTCGGTCGATCGCCGGGGGCGCACCGTGGAGGGCGATGACGAAATGCTGGTCTGCGTCTCGCGGGCGAAAAGCGATCGCGTGGTCATCGACGCCTGATCGACCGTCGGTCGCTCCTGCGGTATGCCCGGCAGATGCGCTTGGACCGCAGGGATGTCAGCCGAGCAACAACTGTTTGGCCCGCACCACTTCCGGAAGCACGCTGCCCGGCGGAACGCGGCCGAGCACATCGACAAGCCCCGCCCGCGCTTGCTCACCGCGAAGGTCGAAGTCGTCGAGGGCGGCCCGCAGTTGGAACAACGTCGCCTCCTGCCGAGCGGCCAGGGACAGCGCCGCGGAGACGTCGGCCTGACGATCGGTAGCAGGCCGAGTCCGGGCGCGCAGCCGCAGCAACTCGGCATCGTAAAACCGCAAGCCCGTCTCCGCGGACAGCTGGAGACCGGCATCGAAGCGGATGCGCGCCTGCTCCGCGTCACCGGCGCCCAACAGCAGTCGCCCCAACACGGCGTCGAACATGGGCAGATAGATCTTCAACCTAATGGCGCGCCACGTGTTCACGAGCGCCGTCATGGTCTCGATGTGACCGGACAGCACGCCCGCGTCGCCCACCGCGAGCGCGGCCAGCCCGGCGACGGCCGCCTGTTGAGTCGCCCCGATCACCAGCCACGCGTCAAAGCCATGCCGCTGCGCCAGCTCGACCACGTTGGCGGTCAGGACTGCGGCCTGATCCAATCGTCCGGACTCTACGCAGATCCAGCTTTCGATGAAGTCGGCGTAACCCTCGCTGAAGGGCCCCTGCGGGAAGGCGAGCCGGCCGATCCAGCCCTTCGCCCGCCGCACCTCTTCCTCGGCGCGAGCCACGTCGCCGAGCATCAGCCGGGCCAACGCCAGATGGTGGAGCGCCAGGGCCCGCGGCTCATTGGACAGGTACCACACCGCCTCCAGTTCGCGTTCGTCCAGCGTGGCCAGGCCCGCAGTAGCGAGCTCGAGTTGCGCTTGGGCGGAAGCGAATTCCCCGCGGAGCCAGGCCACCGTTCCGTACGTCCCTACGAGCACCCGGCGGAACGAATCGCTGCCATGCGCGAGATCCGCGCCCAGAGCATCGAACACATACAACGCCCTGTCGAGGTGCCCGCGGATCGCGAAGAAGAGCACCAGCGCTGTCAGCGTCGCACGCAGCTCATCGTCGGTGAGGCTGCCCCCTCCCAGAGACAGGCACCGTTCGAAATCGCCTTCCTGCGAGCCACTTTGGTACACCTCGGCCGTCGTTGGCATGCATCCCCGTTGCAGCCGCAACCTGATCTCTGAGCGGTCGCGGTTTGGGCTGGGCGCGGCCCGCTGGAGCTGGTTGATGGCCCGTGTGAGGCAGGTCCGCGCCTCAGCGAGGGCACCCCGGCGGAACGCGTCTACAGATGCGTGCTCATAGGCGTCTGCGGCTTCGTCGAACGATTCGGCACTTTCGTAATGCCCGGCGATCAGACACCAATCGGGTTGGGCGCCGTGCGCGAGGGCCTCGCCGACCTTGGCGTGCAGGGCGCGCCGCACGCTCGGCGGCGCCAGTTCCGCCGCGACTTCGCGCAAGAGTTCGTGCCGGAACCGCCAGACGTCGGGTCCCCACGGCTCGAGCACCAGCGCGTCCTCGAGCTGACCGATGACCTGGTCGATTCGAGTTTCGTCGAGGTCGAGCACCGAGAACAGCAGCGAGCGATCGACGTGACGGCCGAGCACGGCTGCGGCTTCGATGACGGGCACCACGTTTGCGTCGGCGCGCAAGCGGGCGAACAGCGGCTCATACAACGCCTCTGGAACCCCGCTCTCGGTGAGACCCTCGACCACCTGCTCGATGTAGAACGGCACCCCGTCACAGCGAGTTACGACCGCCGCTCGCGCCTCGATCGACAGCGCCGGGTTCATGGCCCCGATCAGGGCGTCAGCTTGCGCATCATCCAGCGGCGCCAACTCCAACACGTCGACCGGCCAGTCGCCGGGCAGCCAATCGCCCGGGCGCCCGGTCAGCACCACCAACAGCCGACCATCGGCCGCTTCGAGCAATGAACCGAGAACCTCCAGCGTCGATGGATCAAACCAGTGCACATCCTCGGCGACGATAAGTCCCGGACCATCGCCGACGCACGCGAGCACATAGTCGCGCACCGCCTCGGCGATAAGCTCGTAGAGCTTACGGCCCTCGGCTTCTACGGGGTCGTAGCCGGCGTCGGCGTCGGCTCCCACCACGGGCGCCAACAACGGAACGAATGAGACGGGATCCAATCCGAGAGCGTCGATGTGGTCTTCCAATCGCCGGATCCGCTCTGCGGACTCGGTCTCGCGGTTGATACCAGTTTGGCGCTGCAGCAGCATGCGCACCGGGTGTAGGCCAGCGCCGGTGTGAAACGGAGACCCGGTGAGCTCGACCGCCCATGCGCCGTCGATCATCGCGCCTGCTTCGGTCGCAAGCCGCGACTTGCCGATGCCAGGCTCGCCCCGAAGCACTATGCCGGGTCTGGAGAGCGTGCCGGCCCGCGCACCTTGCCATGCGTCACGCAGTCGTGTCACCTCCCGTTCGCGGCCTACCAGTGGCCCGAGGAAGATCTTTGTGGGCTCGGCTCGCTCACTGGTCACCAGGCAGTGCTCGATCGGGCGGTCCACACCCTTGACCGGTGCGGGTGGGCGTTCGGTGAGTTCGAACGCATCGTGCACCAACCGCGCGATCGAGGCCGACACCGCGACGCGGTCGGGCGGCGCCAGACCGCAGACCCGAGCCGCAAGATTGGCCGCCAGCCCGTACACGTCGTCCTGGGTGGTGTCGAGATAGACCATCCCACGGTGCACCCCCACGCGCACAGCGATGTCGACGCCGAACGCGCGCCGTGCTTGTTCGCTGAGCGCGGCAACCGCGTGCGTGATCTCCAGCGCCGCCGCCACCGCCCGCCGGGCATCGTTCTCGTGCGCACGCGGGTAGCCGAACACGGCCAGTAGCCCGTCACCTTTCGTTGAGCCGATGTGGCCCTCGAAGTGGTCGATGATCTTCAACACGTGCTCGCGGTAGCGGCCAACTATGACGCGGTAGGTCTCGGGCTCGACCCGGGTAGACAATAGCGTCGAATCCACTAGATCGGCGAATAGTATTGACAGTCGGCGAATTTCGCCGCCAGCGCTGGGCGCCTCCAATAAGTCGGCCGCGTCTGCGTTATCGCGATCTATGGTCAGCACCTGTCCGGCCAGCGTGGCCGCCGTGGCGCGATCGCCGCGGTTGATCGCTGTCACCGCTCGATCAAGCAGTTCGTCAAGCCGGGCGGTCAGCGCGGTTTGATCGCCTTCACGCGCCAATTCGTCGCGACCGTCAGTCACGCGTTTATCGTCCACTCCTCGGCGAGAATTCGCGACTGACTTCTGCTCAATGGGCTCTTCCGGGATTGAAGTGCGTCGAAAGGCCCGGAGGTCTCGCCGCCGGCTTGCCGAGCGGTGCGTGCTGGTGGCCAGGGGCGGGATCGAACCGCCGACCTTCCGCTTTTCAGGCGGAGTTCCGGCTTACTCCAATGGGTTTCAACTGGTTAAACCAGGCCAAAGACCATCAATTGGCCGCGTTGGAGCAGCTGGCCCGCAGGTTTGGCCCCATTTTGGCCCCATGGATTCGGCTTCCGGGCTGCCGATTTGATGCGTGATTCGAACCGGTGTCACGTGGTCCGATCTCCGCAGCCTGTCAGTGGTCGTGGCCGGCTGCGGGTGGGGGCTCGAGCACGAGCCCCCACGGGGTTAGTGACCTTGGTGAGCGGTTCGGGCGGCGGATCCGTGAGCGCGATGGCCTCCCCGGCCGCGCTGACGGTGCCGCGCTTTTCGAAAAGGGCAACGCACGCGTTGCCATCCAGGCGAGACGGAAAGCGCACGGCACCGGCGCCTCGGTCGAATAAGTCCGCAGCGATCGTCTGGGTGATCGCGCGGCGGCTGGTGGTGATCTCGTGCAGATCAAGATGCTCCACGTCGTGCTCAACCAGCAGCTCGACGTGACGTTCCTCGATCGCCTGGCGGGTGGGCACGTCGGTGAGGTCGACCAATGGACCGTCGAGCCGCACAACGACGGGAACGAGGACGTGCTGCGCGCGCCACCGCGCGGTCACCGGCGCTGGCGTGAAGTCCTCGGCGGCCTCAGGCCCATAGCGCTCAACGTGACGGCGCATCGCGCCAAGGTTGGGCCGAAAGTCGGCCAGTACCTCGCGCAGACACGTTTCCGGCAATTCGGCGCAGTACAGCGTGCGGAAGCGGCGGCGAATGTCATCGAAGCGGTGACTGAACTGGTACATCTCCCGCGAAGTGAAGCCGAGCGGGTCAGCGTAATAGCCGACCCGCCATAGGGTTCGCCCCTCCTCAGGCGTCGAGGTCACGACTGGAAGCTGGCGACCTGCCGTGCGGCCCGTAGGATCATCGCGAACTCGGCGGTGTCGATCGCGGCACCGAGCACCTCGATCGGCGCGCGATCGTCCAGGCGCGTGTTGGTGCCAAACAGCCACGCCCGCGCGGTCTTTTCGTCATAGGCATCGACGAGCATCCTGACGACCTTGTAGCCCTCACGTAATCGGCGTTCGGTCGCGCCGTGAGGTTCAGGCCCGCCCTCGCGCACGTAGCGGCCGATTTGCTTGGCATCGGCCAGGCCTGCCATCGCCGCCGCGACCCGCTGGCCGACAGCCTCTTGCAGGTACGCGGCGATCTCGCGGATCGAAAGCGTCGCCGCCTCATCATCGAGCCGCTGCGCCGCTGAGACTGTCAAGACCGGCATGTCGCACCTCCACCTTCGTGGTTGATCTACCTTAGAAACTACCGCCAAAGCACCCTCAGAACACACCTATAAACTACACCTAATAACCCACCAAACTCGTTCGCAAGGGACGACACGACAACGTTGTGATGACAACAGTCGACGCCAAAATCCCCGCAACGACGCCTCTCATTGCCCAGGGTTCGACCTCTGGGTTATGAGCTACGTACCGGGAGGTTCCCCATGTCGGCCTGGTCTCAAAAGCGCAGGTCAACAGGGATCAGGCATCCCACCTGTTGTGCCTTGTCGCACTGATTCGAGGCAGTTTCGCGGAGTTTTGTTCCCGAATCCGTTCCCATCTTGCGGTCGGCGCCACTCAGTAGCCGGTTGATCCGGGGCCCCGGGCTTCCTAACCCACGTCGGGGCGAAGGTGGCGTAACGTCAGACGTGAGCCGTTTCGTTGTCAGGGGTAGTCCACCGCCATCGGCGCGGACGATACCCCCGGGGCAATATGATTCCTCCGTCGCCCCACGCCCGTGGGGCGGTCGATATCGACCGTGAAGGAACAATGGGCCAAGGGCGCGGCCCTGTCCACCAAGGAGGCGATCGCCTACGCCTAGCGTGGGGGCGGCGAACACAAACCCCGTCCAGTGGGTCAGCATCAGTCCTATTGCGGGCCGGGATACCAAGAGCCGCAGCTGATGAGCGCTGAACGGCAGTGGCCCCAACGGCGTGCAGCTGATGAGCGAACCGCGCTCCGGAGTGTTCCGATGCTCGCAGACATCGACGACGAACATCTCGATCAACTCTCGAGCGCCATAGATCGCCACTACATCCCCGCCAACGAATGGCTCGTTCGTGCGGGAGAGCCATCGGACGCCATCTACATCGTTGCCTCGGGGCGGTTTGCGGCTGTTGGTGCCGATGGACAGGTGATTCATGAGATGGCATCCGGTGACTCAATCGGAGAGCTGGGGGTGATCGCCGGCACTGCTCGCTCGACCGGAGTACGAGCTCTTCGGGACGGCGTCGTCGGGAGGATCGCTGCTGACACGTTCACCGAGGTGCTCGCGACGACTCCGCAACTGCAATCGGTGATGCTGCGAGCGATGGCGAGCATGCTTCAAGAGTCACGATCTGCGAACATTTCTCGGCGTCCCCGGGTCATAGGCATACTGTCGCCTGGGCATGCCTTCGCGGCCCCGATTGCTGATGCAATCACGACTCGACTGGGTTTCCACGGTAAGGCTGCAGTGGTCGCTCCGCCCATCGAGACAACCGCTGAAGTCCATCATTACGGCGAACTCATCGAAGCGTTCAGCGAGACCCTTGATCGGGCGGAGCGAAGCAACGACTGGGTCTTGGTGGTGGCCGACCGTGGCTCAGGCGACCTCTGGCGACGATATGTTGTCACGCAAAGCGACCGATTGGTGGTCCTGGTGGATCAACCACGCCCGCCGAAAGCGGTCGACCGACTCGTTACCCAAGGGCCAGTCCACCTGATCACGAACACGGTAGAACCGGACCCGAGCTGGTGGGATCTGCTGCAGCCGGTCTCATATCACCCCTCCAACGGCGATGGTATCGGTGCTCTAGCCCGCAGAATCGCTGGCCGATCCCTAGGTCTCGTGATGGCGGGTGGCGGGGCTTGGGGACTCGCACATTTCGGTGTCTACGAAGAGCTCACCCGGGCGGGCATCGTCATCGATCGGTTTGGCGGAACGAGTTCCGGTGCCATCGCTGCTGCAGCCCTCGCGCTGGGGATGGACGCCGAGGATGCGATAGCCGCGGCACGAGAGTTTATTGCACAGAGCAACCCACTCCGCGACTACACGATCCCGGCGGTAGCTCTTACCCGAGGTGGACGCGTCGATCGTCTAATAAGGGAATTCTTCGGCAGCACCTTGATCGAGCATCTGCCAAGAGGATTCTTCTCCGTCTCTGCAGACATGATCACAGGCGATCAGATCATCCACCGACGTGGGCCTCTGGCGGTCGCCGTGCGTGCATCGATCTCGATCCCCGGTCTCATGCCGCCAGTGCGACGTGGCGAGCAGCTTCTCGTCGACGGTGGACTGCTGAACAACCTCCCGGCCGACGTGATGTGCGCCGACCCAGACGGCGAAGTCATATGCGTCGATCTGCGTCGAAAGTATGTGCCATCGAAGGGCTTTAATCTACTGCCGTCAATCGTTCAGCCTCCCGGGTTCATCCGGCGGCTCTTGACCGGCACGGATGTCGCCTTACCACCGCTGCAAGAGACATTGCTTCGCACCATTGACCTTGCGGCCTCCAGCGGCAACCTGCGCGAGCTCCCTCAAGTCGCGGCGATCATCGAGCCGGACGTCTCAGCGATCGGTCTCTTGGACTTCAAAGAGATTGATGCCGCCCTGGATGCCGGGCGGATCGCAGCCCGAGCAGCTCTCGAAACACAGCCGAAGCTCGTTCGATGAGCCTGCGGCCATGATGTCGGCGGCCGGCTCAGTATCGTCCGGGGTCAAGATACCTCTGGTTTCACGTGGAGCGGTGCCGGATCGCCGACCGCATCGAGGACCTTGGCAAGAACCCTTACGGCAGCCTGGTGGGCCAAAGGCCGCGTACGTTTGTTTCACCCGACTCTGTCCATGACGATGCCCACGAACGGTGAGACGAGAGCGTGGCAGGCAACGTTCGTGCCACGCCGACGGCGCCAGCTGCGGCCACGCCGCCCTGCCCGCAGGCGACGATGTCGGCACGGTTCCTAGCCGGTCGCGACGTCATCCGAAACAAACCACGGGGTGTGCGGTGAATATCATCCGGGCTCAGGTCAGACCGCTGAATTGCCGTCTAGCTGCGAAAATACATCACAGTAGTTCACGTGAGTTAACTGTAACTGCGGCCAAATTGTGGCCAGGCGGTCCGCCGTTTCCAACTTCTCTGTGGGCCGTTGAGGGGCGCTCGTGTTAGTTGGTTACTCGAGCATGCTCGTAAAGTGCTGCCACGTTGCCGTATAACGAGAGTTCGCACCGGAGGGGGTCTGGCACGCAAGCAGGTAGAGCAGAACTCATCGAGGCACGACCAGACTTGCTCAGGTCGCGTTGGCGATGGCGCGTGTCTTGGATAACTCGCGCGCGGTGTCGACCCAGCCGGCCGCGGCGAAGGTGCTGGCCGTGATGTTGGACAAGCTGCGTTCGGCGTCAGCGCATGGTCGTCGCGGCGGGCTGGCGCTGGTTCGGACGATGACTGAGAAGGGCGGCGCGTAGCAGGGGTACAGTGAGTGCACCGGTCAAGGTAGCGATGATGACTTGGGTCCGCGTTCTGTGCTGCCGTCGAAAACAAACTGGTCGGAACAACCATCGCGCCCTCATCGCACCCCGGGTGCTAGATCCCGAGGGTGCAGCAATGCTCGACCACACATCCAAAATCACTCCCGCAGAACTTGCAGGCTTCATGCCCGCCTTTGAGGTGCAGCTCCGCCAGGACTTGCGCAACTACGCCGTCGAATTACGGCAACTTGCCAACACCCTGCCCAACGGGGTGGGCGAGCACGATCTGCGTCGATTGTCTGGTCGGATACGCGCTACTGCCGATCAAGTGCAACGTCAGCGGAGTGTTGATGATGGCTGATCGTGTCATGCGGGGCAGTCGCATGGGATTCGTGAGTTACGAGACTGACCGCGACCGCGACCTGGCGCCACGTCAGATCGCGCGGTATCGCACCGAGAACGGCGAGGAGTTCGAGGTCCCCTTCGCCGCCGACGCCGCGGTCCCCGGCACCTGGCTGTGCCGCAACGGCATGGAGGGCGCCCTGATCGAGGGTGGTGAGCTGGCCGAACCCAAGACGGTCAAGGTGCCGCGCACACACTGGGACATGCTGCGGGAACGCCGCTCGATCGAGGAACTCGAGGAACTGCTCAAGGAACGCCTCGAGATCATCAGGTCACGCCGCCGCGGCAGCTAGCTTGCTACGAAAGGTAGGCACTGGAAATGACCGACAAGGGATTACTAGCCATGGACTTGGTGTGCCCCGAGGGACACGTCGCCGGCCAACTAATCCGGAACATTGAGCACCAGGCCAACGAGATCCAGGTGCCCGTTAGGGCGCGCGAGGAATGGCCACGGGGTGGTGCCGTGACCCGACCAGCAGCCGAAACCGCTGATCCAGACGATCACGCACCTCGCTGACCGTCATCGACGCCATCCGCGAGGCCGCCAACTCGATGGCCAACGGAATGCCGTCGAGTCGGCGGCAGATTTCCACCACCGCGTCCGCCTCGCCGGGCTGGGCCAGCGAGAAGTCCGACACCACACTTTGGGCACGGTCGACGAAAAGGTTCACGGCCGCGGATTCGGCTCCGGAGTTCACGTCCAGCGACGGGACACGCCATAACTGTTCGTCGCTGATGTTGGATGATGCCCAGCACCGCCGCCACGGCGTCGGGCACCGCGGCCGGATCGGCGACCGCGGCTAAGTCGAAAAACCAGACCCCGTCCGGGAATTCATCGGCCAGCCGCGCCCCCACTCCTTCGCGGCTGGTCGCCAGAATCGTGACGGTCGCCGAGGCGGCCAGGATCGCCTCGACCAGATCCGCGACACTGTCGACAACGTGCTCGCAATTGTCGAACACCAGCAGCCGGACTCTGCCCACCGCATCGTGCTGATGTATCGGGCCAGTGGCTGACAACTTAGAGGGTGCCAGCACGACCCACCAGACGCTGACAGCACCGGGGGTTACATACGGTTTGGTTGTCATGCGACCACATTCACCCGGCGGGCTTCGTGGCCCTCACCACCCAGACCTATTCAAACTGGAAACGAATCCGGTTTTCGACGGCTCTTGCTCGGGCCTACCGCTCCGAGCGGCCTCTGGCCTCTGCCGCGCGGGTGGATTCGGGATTGGCCCCGGCGGCCAGTTCGGTCCGGCGCGTGGCAAGCTGCCAGGCCGCGAGCACCAAGGTGGCCCACAGCACCGGAACGTAAAAGTTGAGGATCACCCAGGTCAGGTCGTGCGCGCTGGCGGTCGCGTGATGGCGTATCCCGATGAAGGTTCCGTTGACCAAGTCAACCGCGGTCTCGATGACGAACAGCCAGAGAACTGCCACCGCGACGGTGCTGCGGCGGCGCAGCAACCAAATGCCGAGCACCGCCAGGCACGCGCCGAGCACATCGCCCCATGCGATCTGGTGGGCCGCCGCGAGCGGGATGTCGAATCCGAAGCGGCGTGCGGAGTAGATCTGCAGAGCGACGATCCGGAAAGCGTGCACCCACAGGCAGGCGGCGATGGTGACCACCGCCGGGCGTTGCCGCATCCATGGCACGGCGTACCAGGCGGCGAAGACCGCGGCGAAGATGAAGGCGATCGCGGTCGCGATCAGGCTGGCCACTGTCGGGGTCATATTCCAGTCCTCGCTTGACACTGACCGGCGCGCTAGGTCTCGGCGAGCCATTGGTAGGCCTGCCCGCGGGTCGAGAACCATCCGGTGGGAAACGTCGCTGACCCTTCGACATCGGGTTGTGCTCCGGACTCAACGGTTCCAGGGAATCCCTCCTTGACGAGAAACGCGAACTTCGTCACGCCCGCTCCGCCATAACGGGGGATGATGTTCGCATCGCGCCATTGCATGACCCCGGGACCGAACTCGTGGTGGAACTCGGTGGCGTCGATGATCATGAATCGCGGTTTGTGCTGCTCGCCCATGTCGGCTAACAGTGCGAGGGTCTCCTTGAAGTCAGCGTCGCTCATCTCCACGGGCAGCCAGCGCAACTCCAATGTCTGCCAAGCCTGGTGGTGCAGGATGACGCCCCACGGGTTGCGGGCGACCTCCACCGGCTCCGCGTGTTCTGCGGCGGCCATATCGTTTCCTCTCGCCTTGTCGCGGCGCCCGGAACAATAAACCGCTGCCGAGCGACCGGTTCACCGGGTCTGACCGTTTGACGCCCGCAGGAACCGGGAGGAACCACGGCCGCTGTTGCAAGTTAGCGCGGCTAGTCGGGCGATCATGAGGGGCCGACTGGACGACTTCCGTGCGGATCCGGACAATCCGGATCCGATGCGGCGGAGCGGGCATACCCTCGGACCGTGCTCTCAGTCGCCGTGCTCGCGCTGGCCGGCGGAGCCTCGATCGGGCCCGCCGGATTTATGGACGTTCTGGCGAAGGCCGACCGCTCTTGGCAACTGCAGGCAGGCGCGGACTGGACGCAGCTTTTTGATATCACCCTGGTCGGATTGGACGCCGAGCCGGTGCGCTGCCGCGATGGAATTCTGCTGCAGCCGCACCGCCGCGCGTGCGATCTCGCCCCTCCGAATCTGGTGATCGTGCCCGCGTTCGACGACGAGAATCTGCTGGGATCGCTGGCCGACAACCAGGATTGGGTGCCGTGGCTCAAGACATGGCACGCCCAGGGCGCTCGTGTTGCGTCATCTTGCGTCGGCGCGTTCCTGTTAGCCGAGGCGGCCCTGCTCGACGGGCGCCCGGCCACCACGCACTGGATGTTCGCCGAGACCCTCCGATCGCGGTATCCCAGCGTCAAAGTCACCAGCGACCGCCTCATCGTGGATGCCGGCGACGTGATCACTTCGGGTGGCGCCACCACGTTCCTGTCCTTGGTCATCTACCTGGTCGAACGCTTCGGCGGCCACGAGCGCGCCGCCCTGGCCCGCAAGGTGCTGCTCATCGACGGTGGCCGAACCAGTCAACTGCCCTACCTGGCCTTCACCCCGATCCGCGATCACGACGACGACCTG
>DATKEW010000391.1:0-4029 GCA_035511785.1 Mycobacterium sp. | reverse complement strand
GACGGGCGGTTGTCGGGGTGGTTATGGTCCTGGTCCGTGATCGACAGAGACGAGGACGACCGGGATCTCACGTCGTTGACCGTGCCCCGGGTCGGCTGCCTAGCCGAGTCCGGCGATGTGTGGGAGCCGTGGCGGCTGCTCGATCCGGCGGGCGAGGTGGTCGAGCCGGTCGCTGCGTGGCTGCGGGATTTGCAGGCGGCCGGGCGGTCGGCTTCGACGCAGAGGTCGTACGGCATGGATCTGCTGCGCTGGTTCCGGTTTTTGTGGGCGGTCGACATGGTGTGGAACCACGCCACTCGAGCCGAGGCACGCGACTTCGCCCGCTGGGTTCGGATCGCCGAGAAGCCCCACCGTCGCAGCCCTGATGCGGGCATTCCGAACCCGGTGACAGGAAAACCCAAGCCGGGCAACAAGTATGCCGCCAGCACGCGAGGCCACAGCGAGAGCGTGCTGCGAGGGTTCTACGAGTTCCACCGCGAGGCCGGGTCGGGACCGATGGTCAACCCGTTCCCGCTAGCACGCCGTCAGCGGCGGACGCACACCCACCACAATCCGATGGAGCCCTTCCGCAACGAACGGTCGGGGCTCTACCGGCCGCGGCATGTCCAGCGGGTGCCGCACAGTATCCCGGACGGGAAGTTCAACGACCTGTTCGCCCAGCTTCCTTCGCATCGCGACCGGGCTCTGGTCGCCTTCTGGGTGTCCTCGGGCGCGCGGGCATCGGAGCTGCTCGGCTGCCGTCAGCGCGACGCCGACCCGGGTCAGCAGCTGATCACGGTGGTGCGCAAGGGCACCCGGGCGGTCCAGCAGGTGCCGGCCTCGCCGGACGCGTTCGTGTGGTTGCGGCTTTATCAGGCACAGACGCGCGGCCTGGTCCCGGCCAAGGCCGACGACCCATTGTGGTGGACACTGCGAAGACCGTTCCGGCCGCTGACCTACCACGCCGCCTACCGGATGTTTTGCCGGGCCAACGCCGCGCTGGGCGCCAACTGGACCCTGCACGACCTGCGACACACCGCCGCCTATCGGATGGCCCGCGACCCCGAGATGCCGCTGACCGACGTGCAATGGGTCCTCGGCCACGCTTTGCTCAGCACCACGCAGATATACACGACACCCCTGCCCGAGGACGTGATCACCGGGGTGCTCGCCCACCACGCACGCCGCGCGAACCAGGCTGCGCAACCGTCCTCGGACGTGGGCCTGCCGATGGCCTCGTATCGACCGGAGACGCTGAACATTCTGTTCGGGGAGGGCACAGCGTGACCGCGCAGACCCTGACGGCGGACCGGACCTTGCGTCGGCTCGGCCCCGCCGCGGCTGCGCTGCTCAGGCAGTTCCCGCCCCGCCGACCGGAATCGAGCTGGTCGGCCACCGAGCAGTCACGCGAGGAGGTGTCAGCGCGGCTGCTCGCGCCGCCGTTCGTCCTCGACGCTCCCGGCACGCAGGCCCGCCGTCGCGCCGGCATCGGAAGGATCCTGCGCTGGCTGGAGCAACATCCCGGGCGGACATGGCAGGACCGGTGGCTGGTCAGCGGCGCCGACGCGGCCGGCAACATCGCCTGGCGACACCGCGTAATCGGGTGGCTGCGGCGCGACGGCGCGGCCTGCGCAAGGGCGAAAAACGACTTCGACGCTCTGGGCAGCGCCATCCTCGTGCTGATCAGCGGTGATGTGATCCGGCCGAGCCTATCGTGGCTTCTGACACCGGGAACGGTGCAGATCCTGACCGCTGAGATGGCCCGCAGCCGGGACCCGGAAGGGTTCGCGGAGCTGGTATCGGTTTGCCGCGAGGACCCCGCCAACACCCACACCAAAAACAGCGCACTGCGCCGAATCGCCACCATCATGGCCGCCAAGGGCGGCATGGTTCGCGACATCACCGCCGGGGACTGCGTCGAGATGGCCGAACTGCTGCTGGGCATCGGGGGCGGGGTCGACACGAGCGCGTACTTCTACCAGTTGCTGCACGCGATGGGCGCATTCCCCGACACCGCCCCGTCGACGGTCCGCGCCGTCAGCGGCCAGGCCCAGGGGCAGATCACCGTCGAGCAGATGATCGACCGCTACGACATCGCCTGCCGGCCCGTTCGCGATGTCCTGGTGGACTACCTGCGGGAACGCCAACCGTCGCTGGACTTCACCTCCCTGCGGGCACTGTCGTTCGGCCTGGGCAAGCTGTTCTGGAAAGACCTGGAGACCCACCACCGCGGAATCGACTCGCTGCGCTTGGCGCCCGACGTCGCGACCGCGTGGAAACACCGGATCGCAAGGAAGACGATCCGCAGCAAGGACTCCGCCGGGCAGGTCGTCGAGGTCGAGTCCCTGCGGTCGGACCGAGGAATCAACTACCTGGCCATGGTGCGGGCCTTCTACCTCGACCTCGCGCAGTGGGCGATGGACGACCCGACCCGCTGGGGTGTGTGGGCCGCCCCGTGTCCCATCCGGGACGAGGAGATGTCGCGGAAAAAGGACCGCTCCCACCGCAAATCCCGCATCGACCAGCGGACCCGTGAGCGTCTGCCGGTGCTGTCGACCCTGGCGCACACCGTCGATACTGAGCGCCGACTGGCCGCCGAACGCCTCACCGCCGCCGGACTCCTCGCCCCGGGCGCGGTTTTCACCGCCGCCGGACAGCAGTGGCGCCGCTCGGCCACCAAGAAGCCGACCGCCAGGGTCTGGGCTGACGACCCCCAAACCGGTAAACGCCGCGATCTCAGCCTGGAGGAACATCGCGCGTTCTGGTCCTGGGCTGTCCTGGAAGTCTTGCGGCACACCGGCATCCGAGTCGAAGAGCTCACCGAGCTGTCACATCATAGCCTCGCGCAATACCGGCTGCCCGACACCGGCGAGCTCATCCCGCTGCTGCACATCGCCCCATCCAAGACCGACGCCGAGCGGCTGCTGGTTATCGAGCCGGAGCTGGCCGAGGTGCTCAGCGCGATCATCCGCCGAATCCGCGACCCCAACGGCGCGGTTCCGCTGGCAATGTCCTACGACATCCACGAACGGGTCTGGAACCCGCCGATGCCCCTGCTGTTCCAACGGAAAGTCGGCATCGAGAATCGGCCCATTCCCGCCGGCGGCGTCCGGGCCCTGCTCAACAACGCCCTCGCCCGCACCGGCCTCACCGACGCGGGCGGAGCCCCATTGTTGTTCTCCCCCCACGATTTCCGGAGATTGTTCATCACCGACGCCATTCTCAACGGGATGCCGCCGCACATCGCCCAACTGGTCGTCGGGCACAGCGACATCAACACCACCATGGGCTACAAGGCGGTCTATCCCGAGGAGGTCATCAACGGCCACCGCGCCTTCATCGCCCGCCGTCGCGCCACCCGCCCCAGCGAGGAATACCGCACCCCCACCGACACCGAATGGGAGGAGTTCCTCGGCCACTTCGAACGCCGCCGAGTAGCCCTGGGCGACTGCGGCCGAGCCTACGGCACCAACTGCGCCCATGAGCACAGCTGCCTGCGGTGCAGCCTCCTTCGGCCCGATCCAACCCAGCGGCGGCGGATCACCGAGATCCGCGAGAGCCTACTGGCCCGCATCGCCGAGGCCGAGCACGAAGGCTGGCTCGGCGAGGTCGAGGGCCTCAAAGTCAGCCTCGCCGGCGCGGAGCAGAAACTCGCCCAGCTCGACCAGCGGGCCCGCCGGACCGCCACCATCAACCTCGGCCTGCCAGCCTTCCGCGACATCGCCGGCCGCACAGCCCTGCTCCCGGAGCGCCCCACCACACCCCGGAGCTGCTGATGTCGACACCAGCCGTCGGCGGCCACCAACCCCAGAACCTTGCCGAACTGCTCACAGTGCTCGATGAATTCCTCCGCTGCCGAGAGCTGCCGATCGCCGAACTGCTGGCCAAGTTCCTCGAATCACGCGGCAGTGTCCACCCCGCCTTCCATGCCAACAACCTGATCGATCACCTCAGCTTCACCGCCGCCACAATCTACACGACAAATGCTGGGACACAACGTAATTCGTCAGACTCGTAGTTCAGAGAATATGTGCGCCAGTCCACGCTGCG
>DATKEW010000390.1:0-13977 GCA_035511785.1 Mycobacterium sp. | reverse complement strand
GCGGTCACCACTATCCAAAACACACATCCGGCGCTGAATATCAGGCCCCACCGCAGCGCGCGGCGGCGCCGGCGCAGCAGCCGTGCACGCGGGTCCGCGGCGGCGCTGATCTTCTGGGCCACCAAGCCGGAAAGATCGGCGGCGGCGTCCAGGCCGCGCTGCAACAACACGCGCCAAGGCCCGCGCTGGGTCGTGTTCACCGCCATCTTTCCGTCCGCCGGAGTTCAGGACTGGCCGTAGGGCTTCTCGGCAGCTTGTCCGTCGCTGGTCTCGGCGGGCGCGGGAATGGCCGGGGTGGCTCCGGGTGCGGCAGGAGTCCCGCCCGTCGGCAGGGCGTCGCCACGCATCGACGCACGGATCTGCTCCAGCCGGGAATGGCCGGCCATCTGCACACCGGCCTGCTCGACCTCGAGCATGCGGCCCTGCACGGAGCCCTGCGCGAGTTCGGCCGCGCCAATCGCGTTGGCGTATCGGCGTTCGATCTTGTCGCGCACCTCGTCGAGGCTCGGGGTGTTGCCCGGAGCGGCGATGTCGCTCATCGACCGCAGCGATGCGCTGACCTGTTCCTGCATCTTGGCCTGCTCGAGCTGGCTGAGCAGCTTGGTGCGCTCGCCGATCTTCTGCTGCAGCACCATCGAGTTCTGTTCAACGGCCTTCTTGGCCTGAGCCGCCGCATTGAGCGCCTGGTCGTGCAACGTTTTGAGGTCTTCGACGCTCCGCTCGCCGGTCACCAGCTGGGCCGCGAACGCCTCGGCGGCATTGTTGTACTCGGTGGCCTTGGCGGCGTCTCCGGACGCGGTCGCCTGGTCAGCCAGGGTGAGGGCCTGGCGCACATTGACCTGCAGTTTTTCGATGTCCGCCAGTTGCCGGTTGAGCCGCATCTCCAGCTGACGCTGGTTACCGATCACCTGCGCCGCCTGCTGGGTCAGTGCCTGATGCTGACGCTGCGCTTCCTCGATGGCCTGCTGGATCTGGATTTTGGGGTCGGCGTGCTCGTCAATTTTCGCGCTGAACAACGCCATGATGTACTTCCACGCTTTGACGAACGGATTAGCCATGAGTTAGCTCCGCCTTCACTTCTTGTGGTGGGATGGGCCTTGGTTAGAGCCCTGTTGGGCTCGTGGTCACCCTGTCGCTCAATTTAACGGGTCGGGGCCGATCGCCCCACCCCTTGCGGTGGATCCGATTGCGGGGCACACCCCGGCACTCAGGCCACCGCCAGCGACGCCACCGGGGGAATGACAACCTTGATGGTCGGGTCGATGGTGGAACCACTCGCCACCGCAGTCGGCGGGCTCTGAGCGGCACGTTCCTCGTTCGCCATCCGCTCGCCGGCGTCGGTCAGGACCGCCGACAGCGGGACCTCCAACGCGTCGCAGATAGCGTTCAGCAGCTCGCTGGAGGGTTCCTTGCGGCCGCGCTCCACCTCCGACAGGTACCCGAGGCTCACCCGCGCTGCATCAGACACCTCGCGCAGCGTTCGTCCCTGTGAGGTCCGGGCCCGGCGCAACACGTCGCCAATGACCTCGCGCACCAGTGGCGGCATTCCCGCTCTCCTTCGTCCAGTCAGCCCTGCTCGGCAGGTAATCCGCCCCCGAATCACCCCAAGGGCTCAGTTGGTGAACGCCAACGGCGGCGGTGTTGGTTCCCGATCAGCCGGTCGTCTGCCGAACTTCCCTGACGGTCGACGCGACGTAGTCGATACCGGTCACCACGGTGAGCACGATCGCTGCGGCCATCACCACCGAGGCCGCCACCTGGAACGGTCCCGACAGCGGTAGCACGAACAACCCGATCGCCAGCGCCTGGACCACGGTCTTGAGTTTGCCGCCCCAACTGGCCGGAATGACCCCGCGACGAATCACCGCCAACCGCAACAGAGTCACCCCGAGCTCGCGGGTCAGGATCAGCACCGTGACCCACCACGGCAAGTTACCCAGCATCGACAGTCCGATCAGCGCCGATCCGATCAGCGTCTTGTCCGCGATCGGATCGACGAACGCGCCGAATTCGGTCGCCATGCCGTAGTTGCGGGCCAGCAGGCCGTCCAACCGATCGGTGATGCAAGCAGCCGTGAAAATCACGAAAGCGACTATGCGGAAAGCGATTTGGTGGCCATCCCCGGCAAACAAGGCGAGCAGGAAGATCGGGACCAGCACCAGCCGTAACAAGGTCAAGATATTGGCGAGGTTGGCGATGCGGGCACGTCCTACCATCGGACCCGTTTGCGACTGCCCCGACACGGCAACAGAATAACGGTTGACCAGCGCACCCGTCCCTGATGTCGATACTGTTACCCGTGACCGAAAGCCAACAGGACTACCGACCGGTGGTCCGGCGCGCGCGAACGTCGGATGTCCCCGCGATCAAACAACTCGTCGACACCTACGCCGGAAAGATCCTGCTGGAGAAGAACCTGGTGACGCTCTATGAGGCGGTTCAGGAATTCTGGGTGGCCGAACTGGCGGGCGACGTGGTCGGTTGCGGGGCGTTACACGTGTTGTGGTCCGATCTGGGCGAAATCCGCACCGTCGCGGTCGACCCGGCGACGACCGGCCACGGCGTCGGCCGCTCGATCGTCAACCAGCTTCTCGAAGTCGCTCGCGAGCTGCAGTTGAAACGGCTGTTCGTGCTGACCTTCGAGACCGAGTTCTTCGGCAGGCACGGGTTTACCGAGATCGAGGGCACGCCGGTCACCGCCGAGGTGTTCGAGGAGATGTGCCGCTCCTACGACATCGGCGTCGCCGAATTCCTGGACCTGAGCTACGTCAAGCCGAACATCCTGGGTAACACCCGGATGCTCCTGCATCTGTGACGTGTAGTTGTACTAGTCGTCGCCGCCGTCGTCGTCGGATCCCACGGAGCCCCGGATCGCGGCCAACGTCGCCGCCAGCTCGTCGGGTTTCACCAGCACCTCACGCGCCTTGGATCCCTCGCTGGGCCCGACGATGCCGCGGGTCTCCATCAGATCCATCAAACGGCCCGCTTTGGCGAAGCCGACGCGCAGCTTGCGCTGCAGCATCGAGGTGGAGCCGAACTGGCTGGACACCACCAGCTCGACGGCTTGCAGGAACACATCCATGTCGTCGCCGATGTCCGGGTCGACGTCGGTGCGCTCACTGGTGGGCTTGGCGGTGGTCACGCCTTCGGTGTATTCGGGTTCGGCCTGGTCCTTGCAGGCGTTGACGACGGCGTGGATCTCCTCGTCGGTGATGTAGGCACCCTGCAGCCGCAGCGGCTTGCTGGCGCCCATCGGCAGGAACAGGCCGTCACCCATCCCGATCAGCTTCTCCGCGCCCGCCTGGTCCAGGATCACCCGGCTGTCGGTGAGCGACGACGTCGCAAACGAAAGCCGGGCCGGCACGTTGGTCTTGATGAGCCCGGTGACCACGTCCACCGAGGGGCGCTGGGTGGCCAGCACCAGGTGGATGCCCGCGGCGCGGGCCTTCTGAGTGATCCGCACGATGGCGTCCTCGACGTCACGCGGGGCGGTCATCATCAGATCGGCCAGCTCGTCGACGATAGCCACGACGTACGGATAGGGCCGGTACTCGCGCTGGCTGCCCAGCGGCGCCGTGATGGCACCGGATCGCACCTTGGCGTTGAAGTCGTCGATGTGACGCACCCGCGAAGCCTGCATGTCCTGGTAGCGCTGCTCCATCTCCTCGACCAGCCACGCCAGCGCGGCCGCCGCTTTCTTGGGCTGGGTGATGATCGGGGTGATCAGATGCGGAATGCCTTCGTATGGCGTCAATTCCACCATCTTCGGGTCGATCAGGATCATCCTGACCTCCTCCGGAGTGGCCCGGGTCAACAGCGACACCAACATGGAGTTGACGAAGCTGGACTTGCCGGATCCGGTGGAGCCGGCGACCAGCAGGTGCGGCATCTTGGCCAGGTTGGCCGAGATGAAATCGCCCTCGATGTCCTTGCCCAGCCCGATCACCAGCGGGTGGTGGTCGCGGCGGGTCGAGGGCGCAGTGAGCACGTCGGCCAGGCGCACCATTTCGCGATCGGTGTTGGGCACCTCGATGCCGACGGCCGACTTGCCGGGGATCGGAGCCAGCATGCGGACACTCTCGGTGGCCACCGCATAGGCGATGTTGCGCTGCAGCGCCGTGATCTTTTCCACCTTGACGCCTGGCCCCAGTTCGACCTCGTAGCGGGTGACGGTGGGTCCGCGGGTGCAGCCGGTGACGGCCGCGTCGACCTTGAATTGGGTGAGCACCTCCCCGATGGCGCTGGCCATGTGGTTGTTGGCCGCGCTGCGTTTCTTGGGCGGATCGCCGGCGACCAGCAGGTCCAGCGACGGCAGCGTGTAGGGGCCCTCGACCACCCGGTCCAGTGCCTTCGTCTGTTTCCGGGAGCCGCGGCGGCCGCGCGCGACGGCAGGTTCGGGCACGGTCGGGATGTCGTCTTGGTTGTCGAGGAAAACCGCCGCGGAGTCCGCCGTCAGCCAGGCCTGGGCCTCATCGTCGGGGTTGAGCGAACCGTCGGAGAAGTCTTCCGGTGCGGCGTCGGAGTCCGCATCGTCGTACTCGTAGTCGGTGTCGTAGTCGTAATCACGTCCGAGCAGCCGGGTGCCGAACATGGCACGCACCACCTCGGGCACCTCCCGGATGGTGGTCCCGGTCAGTAGCAACAGGCCGAACATAAAACCGATGAACAACAGGGGCGCGGCGATCCAGGCCGTCAGCCCGTCCGACAACGGCCCGCCGATGGCAAAGCCGACGAATCCCGCCGCGCGACGCCGCAATTCGGGGTCTTCCGGGGAACCCGACCACAAGTGGCGCAGGCCGAGGACCGACAGGGCGATCAAGCTGGCGCCGAGAATCAGCCGGGGCCGCGCATCGGGGTTGGGCGGCGTCCGCATCAGCACCACCGCCACCCCGGCCATGACCACCGGCAGCGCCAGGACAGCCGACCCGATGAATGTGCGGAGCACGAAGTCGACCCACGCGCCGATCGGCCTGGCGGCGTCAAACCACGAGCTCGCCGCGACCACGACGGCAAGGCCGAGCAGAACCAGCGCGATGCCGTCGCGGCGGTGTCCCGGCTCGATGTCGCGGGCCCGTCCGATCGACCGCGCCGCACCGCCGGTTCCCCGCGCCGCCATCAGCCAGGTGGCGCGCACGGCCCGGCCGCAGGTCAGCCCCGCGGCGACCAGCAGCGACTGGTTGCGCCGCTTGGCGGGCCTGCCCCTCCGGCGGGGCGTCGCCGGTCGCGCACTTCGGGACCTCCCCCCCGCAGTGGCCTTTGACCTGCTCGTTCGGGTTCGGGAGCGGGTCGCGGTCTTACTAGCCATGATGGCAAGGGTAGTCGCAAATACATCATCTACACCACCCGCCACACTGGTAACGCCGATCCTCTGGCCGGATCATCGCAACGCGTGGGTAGGGTGAGAAACGGTGATAAAAGTCATGCCGCCACCCCACCCCCGGAGCGCCCAGGAGGCCCTAGCATGCCCGTCGTCGTCGTCGCCACCATGACCGTCAAACCCGAATCGGTCGACACCGCCCGCGACATCCTCACGCGCGCGATCGAGGAAGTGCACGACGAGCCGGGCTGCCAGTTGTACGCGCTGCACCAAACGGGCGAGACCTTCGTGTTCATCGAGCAATGGGCCGATCCCGAAGCGCTCAAGGCGCACAGCACCGCACCCGCGATCACCAACATGCTCACGGCGGTCGGCGAGCACCTGGTCGGGGCCCCCGATATCAAGATGCTGCAGCCGATTCCCGCGGGCGA
Organism: Mycobacterium sp.; assembly: GCA_035511785.1. Classification (GTDB taxonomy): domain Bacteria; phylum Actinomycetota; class Actinomycetes; order Mycobacteriales; family Mycobacteriaceae; genus Mycobacterium. The sequence continues at coordinate 8,229 of DATKEW010000390.1, read as the reverse complement.
TCCGGAAAAGGGACAGCTGCGCGCCTGATGGGCCGCCCACTGGAAGGCAAGGTCGCGCTCATCACCGGAGCCGCGCGCGGCCAGGGCCGCGCTCACGCGCTTCGATTGGCTTCCGACGGCGCGGACGTGATCGCGGTGGACCTGTGCGAACAGATCGCCAGCGTCCCCTATCCGCTGGCCACCCCGGACGACCTGGCGGCCACCGTCAAACTCGTCGAGGACGCCGGCGCCCGCATCGTGGCCGCTCGTGGCGACGTGCGCGATCGCGCATCGCTGTCGGCCGCCTTGCAAGCTGGCCTCGATGAGTTCGGCCGGCTTGACATCGTCGTGGCCAACGCCGGTATCGCCCCCATGCAATCCGGGGAGGACGGCTGGCGCGACGTCATCGACGTCAATCTCACCGGCGTCCACCACACGGTGGAGGTCGCGATACCGACGATGATCTCCCAGGGCACCGGCGGATCGATCGTGCTGATCAGTTCGGCCGCGGGACTCGCCGGCATCGCCACCGCCGATGTCGGCTCCATCGGCTACGCCGCTGCCAAGCACGGGCTGGTGGGGTTGATGCGCGTATACGCCAATCTGCTTGCCCCGCATAATATTCGGGTCAACTCGGTGCATCCTTCCGGTGTCGACACCCCGATGATCAACAACGAGTTCATCCGGCGGTGGCTCGCCGACCTCGTTGCGGAGTCCGGTTCGGGACCGGGCGCGGGCAACGCATTGCCAGTGCAGATACTGCAGCCCGACGACATCGCCAACGCGGTGGCGTGGCTGGTGTCCGACCAAGCCCGCTACATCACCGGCATCACGATGCCCGTCGATGCGGGCTGCGTGAACAAGCGGTAGCCGATGGCGCGAAACCCTGCAGCGCAGACCGCGTTAAACCCGATGTTGCTGACGGCCGTCGAGCACAACGAGCCACCCGAACGCCGCCTGATAGACGACGACCTCGCGGAGCTATTTCTGCCGAGGGGCCGGCGATTGCTCGCCGCTGCCACCCGGTGGGGTCCGGCGCGTCGCCTGATGATCCGCAGTTCCGAGTTCACCGGCCCCGGGCTGTGGGTCAACATGGCTTGCCGTAGGCGTTTCATCGGCGACAAGCTCGAAGAAGCACTCGGCGACGTCGACGCGGTCGTCATCCTGGGCGCCGGAATGGACACCCGCGCTTACCAATTGACGCGACGCATCCGGATCCCGATCTTCGAGGTGGACCTGCCGGTCAACGTCGCACGCAAGGCCGCGACGGTACGAAGGGTGCTCGGCGAGCTGCCGCTGTCGGTGCGGTTGGTGCCGGTGGACTTCGAGAGTGACGACCTGCTCACCGCGCTGGCCGAACACGGCTATCGCACCGACTACCGGGTCTTTTTCATCTGCGAGGGCGTGACTCAATACCTCACCGAAGAGGGTGTCCGGCGAACATTGGAGGGACTCCGCGCGGCCGCCGCGGGTAGCCGAATGGTGTTCACCTACGTCCGGCAGGACTTCATCGACGGGACCAATCTCTATAACACCCGGACCCTGTACCGCAACGTCCGCCAGCGGCATCAGTTATGGAAGTTCGGCTTGCAGACCGACGCGGTGGCGGATTTCATCGCCGAGTACGACTGGCGCCTGATGGAGCAGGCCGGTCCCGATGAGTTTGTGCAGCGCTACGTCGAGCCCACCGGCCGCAACCTCCCGGCATCGCAGCTGGAATGGTCGGCCTACGCGGAGAAGATCTAGCCCGGCGACGATGCAGACGGCGTAGCCGTCTGAGGAGGAACCGGGCAATTCATCCTAGCCGACGATTCAGATCTCGATGACGGTCGGCACGATCATCGGCTGGCGGCGGTAGGTTTCGCCCACCCACTTACCGACGGTGCGCCGCACCGCCTGCGCGATGCGGTTCGGATCTGTCACGTTTTCGGCGACCAGGGACTCCAGCTCCGCTTCGACCTTGCGCACGGCCGGCTCGAGTGCCTTGGGATCTTCGGAGAATCCGCGCGAATGTAGTTGCGGCGCAGCCACCGGACGTCCGGTGCCGCGCGTTACCAGCACGGTCACCGCGACAAAACCGGAAGACAAAATGAGCCGCTCACCCAGGGTGATATCGCCGACATCGCCGGTGATCAGACCGTCGACGAACATCTTGCCGACCGGCACTGCTCCGGCGACCGAAGCCCTGCCGGCAACCAGGTCGACGCTGACACCGTTCTCGGCCAACAGAATCGACTCCTGCGGCACTCCGGTGCTGGCGGCCAGCTTGGCGTTGGCGCGCAGCATCCGCCAGGTGCCGTGCACCGGCATGACGTTGCGCGGCCGCACCCCGTTGTAGAGAAACAGCAGTTCACCCGAGTATGCGTGGCCGGAAACATGCACTCTGGCTTGAGCATTGGTGACGACGCGGGCTCCGATCTTGGAGAGCTCATCGATGACGCCGTAAACGGCCTCCTCGTTGCCGGGGATCAGCGACGACGACAACACGACGAGGTCGCCCGCGGTCAGCGTGATGCTGCGGTGCTCGCCGCGTGACATCCGCGACAACGCCGACATCGGCTCGCCCTGGGTGCCGGTGGTGATCAGCACCACCTGGTCGGGCGCCATGATCTCGGCGGCCGAGATGTCGATCACGTCGGAATCGGCCACCCGCAGGAAGCCCAGTTCGCGGGCGATTCCCATGTTGCGCACCATGGATCGCCCGACGAACGACACCCGCCGGCCCAATGCCACTGCGGCATCGATGATCTGCTGCACCCGGTCCACATTGGAGGCGAAGCACGCCACGATGACGCGCCCGTCGGCGCCCCTGATCAGCCGGTGCAGGGTCGGACCGACCTCGCTTTCCGACGGCCCGACGCCGGGGAGCTCGGAGTTGGTCGAGTCGCACAGGAACAAGTCCACCCCGGCGTCGCCGAGCCGGGACATGCCGGGCAGGTCGGTGGGGCGGCCATCCAGCGGTAGCTGATCGAGCTTGATGTCGCCGGTGTGCAAAACGGTTCCCGCACCGGTGTAGACGGCGATGGCCAACGCGTCCGGGATGGAGTGGTTGACGGCGAAGTATTCGCACTCGAACACGCCATGTCTGGTGCTTTGCCCCTCTTTGACCTCGACGAACACCGGCTTGATGCGGTGCTCGCGGCATTTCGCGGCGACCAGCGCCAAGGTGAACTTCGAGCCGACGACGGGGATGTCCGGCCGCAACTTGAGCAAGAACGGGATCGCCCCGATGTGGTCTTCGTGCGCATGGGTCAGCACCAGCGCCTCGACGTCGTCGAGCCGGTCTTCGATGTGGCGCAGATCCGGCAAAATCAGATCGACACCTGGCTCGTCGTGGGTGGGAAACATCACCCCGCAATCGATGATCAGCAACCGGCCCAGGTGATCGAAAACCGTCATGTTGCGGCCGATTTCGCTGATGCCGCCCAGCGCGGTGACCCGCAACCCACCTGCGGCCAGCGGACCTGGTGGGGCGAGGTCTACATCCACTTGTGGGCCACCCTTTGGCTCACCCTCTGGCTCACCTGAGCACCGAGGCCGCACGCATATCGGCAGCTAACGCGTCGGTCTGCTCAGGCGTAGCCGCCATCTGCGGCAGCCGCGGATCACCGACGTCAATACCCTGCAGGCGCAGGCCCGCCTTGGACAGCGTCACCCCGCCCAGCCGGCCCATCGCGTTGCACAGCGGGGCCACAACGACGTTTATCTTGCGGGCGGTGGCAACATCCCCGGAATTGAAGGCGGACAACAGCTCTCGCAGTTGACCCGCCGCCAGGTGCGAAATCACGCTGATGAAGCCGGTGGCACCCATCGCCAGCCAGGGCAGATTCAGCGCGTCGTCGCCGGAGTAGTAGGCCAGTCCGGTCTCGGCGATGATCTGGCCGCCGCTGTGCAGATCAGCCTTGGCGTCCTTGACGCCGACGATGTTCGGGTGGGCGGCCAGCGTGCGGATGGTTTCGGGTGCGATCGGTACTCCCGAGCGCCCGGGGATGTCGTAGAGCAGCACCGGCAGCTCGGTCGCGTCGGCGACCGCGGTGAAGTGGGCGTGCAGCCCGGTCTGCGGCGGCTTCGAATAGTACGGAGTGACCACCAGAAGCCCATGGGCGCCTTCGGCCGCAGCTGCCTTGGCCAGGCGGATGCTGTGTGCGGTGTCATAGGTGCCGACGCCGGCGATGACACGGGCCCTACCTCCTACCGCATCCAGCACGACACGTAACACCTCGCGCTTCTCGTCGTCGGTGGTGGTTGGCGATTCGCCGGTGGTCCCGGAGACCACCAGGCCGTCGCACCCCGCATCCACGAGGTGGTTTGCCAATCGCGCCGCCGCGGTCGTGTCAACCGTGCCCTCGGGGCCGAACGGCGTCACCATCGCGGTTAACAGAGTTCCCAGGCGCGCCGGGGCGTCGAATCCGACGGTACTCACGGTGTTCAGGCTACCTGGCGGCGGCAAGCCTTTTAGCACCTGCTGGCCCGGCTGTGTCCCGGTGGACCGCCTCAGGCTTCGGTGGCTAACGGACTGGTGGCGACCTCGGTGCCGTCGGCCAGGGTGGAGACCTCGAAGTCGACGAACACCGCGGGCGCGATATCGGCGAGCTGGCGCAGACACTCGATCGCCAGCCGCCGGATTTCCACGTCGGCGTGCTCGCTGGCCCGCATGGCGATGAAGTGCCGCCATGCCCGGTAATTCCCGGTCACGACGATACGGGTTTCGGTGGCATTGGGCAGCACCGCGCGCGCGGCTTGGCGGGCCTGCTTACGGCGCAGGATCGCGTTGGGCTGGTCGGCGAACTTGGCTTCGAGCTTGGCCAGCAGTTCGGTGTAGGTGGCGCGGCTCGCATCGGCGGCGGCGGCCAGGATCTGCTGCAGTTCGGGGTCGCCTTCCATGCCCGGCGGCACGACGACCCGCGAGTCCTTTTCCGGGACGTAGCGCTGCGACAGCTGCGAGTAAGAGAAATGCCGGTGCCTGATCAGCTCATGCGTGCACGATCGCGAGATGCCGGTGATGTAGAACGACACACTCGCGTGCTCGAGCACCGAAAAGTGACCGACGTCGATGATGTGCTTGATGTAGCCGGCGTTGGTCGCAGTCTTGGGATTGGGTTTCGACCAACTCTGATAGCAGGCCCGGCCGGCGAACTCGACCAGCGCGGAGCCGCCGCCGGCGTCGGTGCTCCACGGGACGTCCGGCGGCGCCAGGAACTCGGTCTTGGCGATCAATTGCACGCGTAGCGGCGCGGTCTCGGCCACGGCGCTCACCTTAGCCCGCCGACGATTCGGGCCGGCACGGCCCGATGAGCAGGCGGGCAATCAGACCTAGCCGGGCAACCGGGGTCTTACTTGACCCGGACCTTGCCCGACATCAGCAGGGGCAGCAGCGCGTCGCGGAAAGCCGACAACCGCCCGCATTCGGTGCGTCGAGCGTGACACAGCGCACCCAGGCCGGTGATCGCGCGCGACGCCGCGGGAGTCAACCGGCGGACATCTCGCACCCGGACATCGAGTAGGTCACGCGGTCGGATCCGCTGGTGGCTGCCCGACGTCCCGGCGACCTGCTGCCGCAGCCGCTCGGATACATCGCGCTGCCGTACCGCCGACCACAGCGCCGACGTATCGACACCGATCGGCCTCAGCACGACGAACTCCGTGCTCGCCAAGGCCATTTCGGGCGGGAGACTCACCACGTTCCAGATTCGCGGGATTCTGGGATTCAGCTTGGCGAACAATACGCACGGCTCCGACAGGCGGAACTTGTCACTCTTCACGGATTTCGCCCCGACGAGCCGAGGTTTCGCGCCGTCGTCAAACGCCGGAAGGCTGAAGTGGGCGATCACGTCGTCGAATTGGCCCACGCTGAGCAATGCCGTCGACCGCTCCGCCAGGCTGGACAGCGGCACATGGTCGCTGACCGACCCGGCGGTGGCGACCATCAACCCCTCCGCGGCCTCGATCACGCGTTCGTTGGCGGCTATTTTGTCGTCGAGGGCGCCGAGCAGCTCAGCAATCCGGTGGCGTTCCGGCGCTGCGACGGTCCAGACCGAAAGTTCGCGCAGAATTCGCTGATTCAGCAGCGGCTGGCCCGACCCGGTTCGGTGCTCGTTGAGGTTGCAGGTTTGCAGCGCGTAATACCAATATCGCGTCTCGCGCGCGTTCTTGGCCCGGCACACCAGCGCGTTCTCGGTGACCCAAACATCGGAGTCGCAATAACGCACGCTGCCGCAATACGATCCAACGCGACCGAGCACTATCAGCGGGCCGCCGGCATTGCGTTCTGCCGCATGACCGATCGCCCCATTGGCGCCGTAGACCGGAAACCGCCCACCCGCCGCTCGCACCGGCGAGCCGCTCCCGTTGCCGAAGTCGAGATGATCGCCCAACCTGGCCTTCACCGCAGCCGCTCCACTTGCCGGCGCACGACCGTCTCCAACCGCGCGGATTCGTCCAGGGCCGCCAGCAGGTTCTTGGTCAGCCGCGCGATCTTCTCGTCGACGGGCTCCCCGTCATCCTCGGCCGCAGCGGGACCGACATACCGTCCCGGTGTCAGCGCGTAGCCCGCAGCCGCGATGTCATCCAATGACGCGGATTTGCAGAATCCCGGAACATCTTCGTAGGCAACATCTTTCGCGGACGCCGGTGCGCGCCATGCGTGATAGGTGTCGCCGATACGAACGACTTCGTCGTTCGTTAGCGCGCGTTGCGCCCGATCCACCAGGTAGCCGAACCCGCGGGCGTCGATGAACAGCACCTGCCCGGACCGATCGACGCCGGCGGTCTTGTCCATGGCAAAAACCCACAGGCACACCGGGATTCCGGTGCTGCGGAACAACTGGGCCGGCAGCGCGACCACGCATGACACCAGGTCCGCGTCGACGATCCGTGCGCGAATATCGCCTTCTCCGCCCGTGTTCGACGACATCGATCCGTTCGCCATCACCACGCCGGCCTGACCGCCTGGCGCCAGCTTGGACAGAATGTGCTGAATCCACGCGTAGTTGGCGTTGTTGGCCGGCGGAACGCCGAACCGCCAGCGCGGGTCTTGCTCGTCGCGGGCCCAATCCTTGATATTGAACGGCGGATTGGCCATCACGTGGTCCATTTGCACGCCGGCGTGCTGGTCGCTGACGAACGTGTCACCCCACCGCGCGCCGAGGCCCGTGCCGTCGATGCCGTGAATGGCGAGGTTCATCTTGGCCATCCGCCAGGTCTGCTCGACGCTCTCCTGGCCGTAGATGGAGACGGCCGTGGGGTCACCGTCGTGCTCGGCGATGAAATTGTCGGTCTGCACGAACATCCCGCCAGAGCCGCAGCACGGGTCGTACACCCGCCCGCTCGACGGTTCGAGAACCTCGACGATCACCCGCACGACGCTGGGCGGAGTGAAGAATTCGCCGCCCCGCTTTCCTTCCGCCCGGGCGAAGTTGCCGAGAAAATACTCGTACACCTCGCCCATCAGGTCCCGCGCGCGATGCGTGCCCCGCCAGCGGAATCGCGCGCCGCCCAGCAGGTCCACCAGCTCACCGAGCCGGCGCTGGTCGAGGCTTTCGTACAGCCGCGGCAGCATCCCGGCCAGCGCCGGATCGGCCGTCATCACGCCGTCCATGGCGTCGTCGACGAGCCGGCCGATGTTCGGAGATTTCGCGTTGTCCGCCAGGAAGTCCCAGTGCGCGTCGGAGACGTATTTGAGGAAAATCAGTCCGAGAACCACGTCCTTGTACTGGCCGGCCGACAGCGATCCGCGCAACTTGTTGGCGGCCTTCCAGAGCGTGGCTTTGAGTTCCTTGTCCGTCGACGGCACCATCAGCTGACCCGTTTTACGGCAGCGCGCAAATCCGCGGCCAAATCGCCCCTACCGGACACGCTGAACCCGCCCAGCCCCAGCCATGACGCCATCGACTCGAGTTCGCCGGCCAGCGCCGCGACGACCCGTTGCCGCGTGGCGCGGCTGGCATCCTGAGCCTCGCCGAACGCGCCCACAACCCGCAGGGTGTTGGAGGCTCGGTCGGCCTTGAGGTCGACCCGGGCGACAAGCCGGCCGTCCATCAGCAGCGGCCACACATAGTAGCCGTACTGGCGCTTGGCCGCCGGGGTGTAGATCTCGATCCGGTAGTGAAAGCCGAACAGTCGCTCCACCCGGGGCCGGAAGAAGATCAGCGGGTCGAACGGACACAGCAGCGCGGTGCCGCGGTCCAACCGCGGCACGGTCCGGCCGGCCCGCAGGTATGCGGGCGCCGACCACCCGTCGACATCGACCGT